>JASJDQ010000110.1 GCA_030065075.1 Paracoccaceae bacterium
CGGATCCACCAGGTGGCGTAGGTCGAGAACTTGTAGCCGCGGCGGTATTCGAATTTGTCGACGGCCTTCATCAGGCCGATGTTGCCTTCCTGAATAAGATCAAGGAATTGCAGGCCGCGGTTCGTGTATTTCTTGGCGATCGAGATCACGAGGCGCAGGTTCGCCTCGACCATTTCCTTCTTCGCCTGGCGCGCTTCCTTCTCGCCCTTCTGGACCTGCTGGACGATGCGGCGGAATTCGGGGATGTCGACACCGACGTACTGGCCGACGGTCGCCATGTCGGACCGCAGTTCCTCGATCTTGTCGGTCGAGCGTTCCATCAGCGTGGTCCAGCCGCGCCCGGATTTCTCGCGCATGCGATCCAGCCAGGTCGGGTCCAGTTCGGCGCCACGGTATTCCTCGATGAATTCGCGGCGATTGATGCGGGCCTGGTCGGCCAGTTTCACCATGTTCGAATCGATCGACATGATCCGGCGGTTAATGCCGTAAAGCTGGTCGATCAGCGCTTCGATCCGGTTGTTGTGCAGGTGCAGTTCGTTCACCAGTTCGACGATTTCGGCGCGAAGCTTCTGGTACTTCTTCTCTTCCTTGTCGGAAAACGTGCCGTCTTCGTTCAGCGTCGCCGACATGCGGTTGTCCTGCATGTCGGAAAGCTTGGTGTAATCCTTGGCGATCCGGTCGAGGATTTCGAGGACATGCGGCTTGAGCGCTGCCTCCATCGCGGCGAGCGACATGTTGGCGGCGTCGTCTTCGTCGTCTTCGTCGTCCTTCTGGATCGGGTTGCCGTCGGCGTCGAGTTCGGGCTCGTCATCCTTCTTGGGCGCGGCTTCAACGTTCGAGGTGTCGACGACCGGTGTGTCTTCGTCTTCGCCGTCTTCGCCCATCGAGCGGCCGAAGGTGGTTTCCAGGTCGATCACATCGCGCAGCAGGATATCTTCGTTCAGAAGTTCTTCGCGCCAGATTGTGATGGCCTGGAAGGTCAGCGGGCTTTCACAAAGCCCGGCGATCATCGTGTTGCGGCCGGCTTCGATGCGCTTCGCGATGGCGATCTCGCCTTCACGCGACAGAAGCTCGACCGAGCCCATTTCGCGGAGGTACATGCGCACCGGGTCATCGGTGCGGTCGAGCTTTTCGGTCTCGGTCTGGGAAACTGCGACTTCGCGCGAGGTCGAGGTTTCGACGACTTCGGTCGAGCCCTTGTTTTCGGCGTCGTCGTCTTCGGCTTCTTCGTCTTCGATGATGTTGATGCCCATTTCCGATAGCATCGACATCACGTCTTCGATCTGTTCAGAGGCGACCTGGTCTGGCGGCAGGACACGGTTAAGCTGATCATAGGTGATGTAGCCCTTGGCCCGCGCATCGGCGATCATCTTCTTGACCGCCGCCTGGCTCATATCGAGGACGCCGTCGTTTTCCTGGTCGTCCGTCTTGCCGTCGTCGCCACTGTCTTTAGCCATGTACTGCTCCCGCCAAAGTGGTGATTCGCCCCGCACCGAATCATCTAGTGCGAATCGCAGAATCGCAACCCGCCGCTTAAGGATTTCCTAACCAATGAGCGATTTTAGCGACTATCCGCGCCGCCCGCCCTTGGTGTAGTCGATGCGGTCGATCAGGGCCTCGAAATCCGAGCGCTCGTCCCGTCTAAGCCGGGCCCCGTTCGGACCCAGATCATATTCCGCCTTGTCTTCACGACTTCCCTTGGCGGTTTCGACCACCCCTTCCGAGGCCTGCCTAAGCCGCCATGTCAGCCCCTCATCCACCAGACCTTCGATGTCACGCGCGGCCTCTTCGATCTCGGCCCGCGCGCCGCGACGGGCTGCCAGTTTGGCCAGCTCTTCGGCGACGGTCATGGTTGCGATGTCCCGGGCCGCTTGGCTGCGCACGCCGGGTGAGATGCGGACATGGCGTGGTTGGAAGAGCTTTTCAAGAGCGGCGGCGCCACAAATTGCTTCCAGTTTGGCCTGTTCAGCGCCTTCGGTTTCCAGAAGCGCGCGGCGGACGGCGTCATGTTCGGGGGTTCCCGTTTCGAGGCGTTCGAGATCGCTGATGAAATCGGGCACGATGTCGGGGTGCGTGACCAGCGTGGCGAGGATGACGGCTTCTTTCAGGTGCTCATCAAATGCCCCACTGGCGGCGGCGAGCGCGCTGGCCTTGGTTTCGACCATCGGCGTCGCGGGGGGCGTGAAACGCGCGCCCCTTGGCTGGAAGGACCGGCGCGCTTGCCGGGCGCCATCGAAGAGCGCGCGGCGAAGGCGGTTCACTTCTTCGCCGTAGTGGCGGCGAAGCGAGGGGTCACGGACCTTGCGGATGGCGTCGCGCAGGCTTCGGTCGAGAGCCGCCTTCCGTTCGGGGCTGTCGAAGCTTTTGCCTTCGGTTTCGCGCCGCCAGAGCAGTTGGACGAGCGGCACGCTGTCGTTCAGCCGGGTCTGCATGGCCCCTGCCCCTTCGGCGCGGATCAAGTCGTCGGGGTCCTGGCCTTCGGGCATCAGGCAGAACCTGAGCGCCTTTCCGGCTTCGAGAAGTGGCAGCGCGAGGTCGATGACGCGCATCGCGGCGCGAAGGCCCGCCGTGTCGCCATCGAGCGCGATGATGGGCTCGTCGTGGATGCGCCAGAGGAGCTGCAATTGATCCTCGGTGATCGCGGTGCCGAGGGGCGCGACGGTGGCCTTGAACCCGGCTTCCGAGAGCGCGATCACGTCCATGTAGCCTTCCGCGACGATCAGCGGCTGGTTGCCCGCCGCCTCGCGCGCGGGGCCGTGGTTGTAGAGGCTGCGGCCCTTGTCGAAGAGCGTGGTTTCGGGCGAATTCAGGTATTTCGCATTGTCATTCGGGTCCATCGCCCGCCCGCCAAACGCGATGGCGCGGCCACGCGCGTCGCGGATCGGGAACATGATCCGGTCGCGGAATGTGTCGTAGGGCTTCTTGCCCTGGTTCGAAGGCTTGGCGAGACCCGCGTCGAGGATCAGGTCATCCTCCACGCCCTTGGCCTTCAGGTGATCCCAGAGGCCCTGCCAGCCGGGCGGCGCGAAGCCGATTTCCCAGCGTTCCAAGGCGGCCGCCTCCAACCCGCGACCGGCCAGATAATCGCGCGCCGCTGCCGCCGGGCCGGTCTTGAGTTGCAGGCGATAGTGGGCGACGGCCATTTCCATCACGTCCGCCAGTTGGCTGCGACGGTCAGCTTTTTCCTGCGCCTTTGGGTCGCGCGCGGGCATTTGCATCCCAGCCTCGCGAGCAAGGAGTTCGACCGCTTCCATGAAACCCACGTTCTCGGTCTGCTGGACGAAGCTGAAGAGATCGCCCTTCTCGTGACACCCGAAGCAGTAGTAGAAGCCCTTCCGGTCATCGACGTGGAAGGACGCGGTCTTTTCCTGATGAAACGGGCACGGTGCCCACATGTCGCCCTTCGACGCATTGGACTTGCGCTGGTCCCACGTGACCTTGCGCCCGACCACCTGGCTGAGCGAGGTGCGGGACTTCAGTTCGTCAAGAAAGCCGGGTGGAAGACTCATGGCAACGATCATCCGTTAGATGCGAAACGGTGTCTAGGTGGCGGGATTGGGTACGATTTGGCAACAAAGCCTCTTTAGGTCACCCATTGTCGAATTCAAAAAGGCAAATAATGGCAAAGACTTGCCGAGCGTGGCGTGCCCGGAATACAAAGGGTTCGAAATGTATTTTCCGATCACGAGTTCCTGAGGGGGAAACATGAAAAGTTTGGCATTTTCGGCTTTATTGGCCGTGACTTTGTCGGCGGGCGTTGCATCGGCTGCGACGATCGACTTCAACACGAACAACGGCAGTGCGCTGGGTCACGGGTCCTTCGTGGACGGCAGTTTCGATTTCGGTAACGGCCTGACGGGCACGATCACGACGACTGGCGGATCGAACTCTGCGCAAGTCTTCGATACGACCGAAACCGGCACGGAAGACCCCGACCTTGAGTTTCCGAATGCTGGACTTGGCAATGTCCTGATCATCAATGAGCATGTCAATCGCGTGGATGACAATGCGAGCGGCGGGGTCATTGAATTCGTCTTCGACAGCCTGGTCCGCTGGTCGGGTGTGACCCTAGTGGATTTCGAACCGCGTGGCGAAGGCTTTCAACCGATGCGCATCACCGCCGATGGTGGCTATGACAGCGGTTCGATGTTCAACGGAGACAACGAGTTCAGCGAGCTTGCTCTTGCGACTCCGATCTTCACGCGCACGCTGACCTTCACTTTCGGAGGGTCAGGTGCAATCGACAACATCGAGGTCGCAGCCGTACCTCTGCCCGCGCCCGCCTTGATGCTTTTGGGCGGCCTCGGTGCATTCGGATTGGTGCGCCGTCGCAAGCAAGCCTGACGCGGAACACAGCCGATTTTCCCAGGGCGTCCGGTTCGGGCGCCCTTTTCTTTTTCGCAGCTTTCGGGTCGCCTGATGCGGACCTTCCGGCTTTCCTTGCAAAAAAGGTTGCGTGCAGAGAGGTACTCCCATGGCATATCGCATTCAAGGCTTGGACCCGGCGCCTTACCGCTCCTTCTGGAGCGCGGATGATGCAACGCTCGCCGCGTCGGGTGTGGTTAGGCAGGTTGCGAAGTCCTGTCCGGGTTATCCGGACCGCATCACCTTGGCAGACGCACCGCCCGGGCATACCGTGCTTTTGATGAACCACGTCAGCTTGGCTACGCCGTCACCCTATCACGCGAGCCATGCGATCTTCGTTCTCGAAGGGGCCGAGGATCGGTTTGATGCTGTCGACGAACTGCCGCCTGTCTTCTTCCATCGCCCGCAATCAATTCGGGGCTTTGATGCGAATGGCATGATGCGGGCCGCCGACCTTGCGGAGGGTGATGACATCGCCTTCGTCATTGATCGGTTCTTCGAAGATCCGGACATTGCCGAGATCCATGCGCACAACGCCAAACCCGGCTGCTTCAATGCGCGGATCACGCGCGCCTGACCAGATCGGAGCGCGTTGCCTTGGTTCCCTTCATCGGCTCGACAAAACGTCGAGGACGGCGCAGGCCACCTCTTGGCGCTCTGTCTGCTCGCTGCGCCGTCAGAGCCCTTTGGCCTGATAGCTTTCCGCCACGCGATCGATCGCCACGATGTAGGCGGCGGTGCGCAAATCTGTGACGTCGTCGCGGGAGCGCCAGACCTCGTGCATCGCCTGATACGCACCGCGCATCGTGTCATCGAGGCCGGAGCGGACGAGTTCCAATTCGTCGGCGCCGCGCAGGTATTTTTCCTTGAAGTTCGAGGTCATGGACCAGGCGTCGCCCAAATGCTCGGACAGACGTTCCAACTCATGGACGATCAGCAGGTGCCGCGCCTCTTCCTGGCGGCGCTGCATCCGGCCGAAGCGGATATGGCTGAGGTTCTTGACCCATTCGAAGTAGGAAACCGTCACGCCGCCAGCGTTCGCGTACATGTCCGGAATGATGACGACGCCCTTGTCGCGCAAGATTTCATCTGCGCCCGCCGTCACCGGCCCGTTGGCCGCCTCGATAATGAGATTGGCCTTGATCCGGTCGGCGTTGGAGAGGTTGATCACGCCTTCGAGTGCGGCCGGCACAAGGATGTCGCAGTCGTGTTCCAGCACGCCGGCGCCGTCTTCGACGTAGTGCGTGCTGTAACCCTTGACGCCGCCGTGGTTGCGGATCCATTGCGAAACGGCTTCGACGTCGAGCCCGGCTTCATCCACCAGCGCGCCGTCGCGTTCGATGACGCCGATGATCTTGCAGCCGTCTTCTTCGCTCAGGAATTTGGCAGCATGGTAGCCGACGTTGCCCAGGCCCTGAACGATAACGGTTTTGCCGTCGAGCATGCCGTTCAATTGCGCCATGGCAACCGCATCGGGGTGACGAAAGAACTCTTGCAGCGCATATTGTACACCGCGCCCGGTCGCTTCGACGCGGCCCTGGATGCCGCCCGCGTGCGGCGGCTTGCCGGTGACACAGGCGCGCGCGTTGATGTCTGAGGTGTTCATGCGCGCGTATTGGTCGGCGATCCAGGCCATCTCGCGTTCGCCCGTGCCCATGTCCGGAGCGGGCACGTTCTGGGCCGGGTCGATCAGGTCACGCTTGGCCAGTTCATAGGCGAAGCGGCGCGTGATCCGTTCAAGTTCGTCTTCGTCGTATTCGCGGGGGTCGATGCAGAGTCCGCCCTTCGAGCCGCCGAAGGGGGTTTCGACCAGCGCGCATTTGTAGGTCATCAGTGCCGCCAACGCCTCGACCTCGTCCTGGTTGACGCCGGTCGCATAGCGGATGCCGCCCTTGACGGGTTCCATGTGTTCGGAGTGGACCGAGCGGTAACCAGTGAAAGTCTTTATCTCTCCCCGCAGCTTCACGCCGAAGCGCACGGTATAGGTGGAATTGCAGACCCGGATTTTGTCTTCCAGTCCGGGGGGTAGCTTCATGAGCGCCACGGCGCGGTTGAACATCAGATCAACGCTTTCTCGAAAGCTTGGTTCAATCATCGTACCGGCATCCATGGGCGCACTCCTTGGCGAACTTGGTCAGGTGCTAATCAAACACGCAATCTTAAATTTGAGCTAACAGTCCCAGAATTATTTGCGCAACCGGTATTGTTCCGCATCCATGGCCAATCCAGCCATTTCGACCAAAATTGGCAACCGTTAACCTTTTAATAACAGATGTTTACGGCAGACCCTGCCCCAGTTTCGCCACAATTTCGATCTATAAAATTTTTGTCGATGTGTGTGCGTTTCGGTTCCCTTTTCTTCACCGAACCGCGGGTTTTCAAAGTGTGAGGCGCTGCTTATGCGGACGTGGATGGGATTTGATTTCTATAGCTTTTTGGCGGCGGCGAAGAAACGCGCGGCGGCCGATGACGAGGCTGGCTCGCTGACCGTTTTCAGCCTGTTCATCTTCCTGATGATCATCATGATGGCCGGGATGGCGGTCGATCTGATGCGGTATGAGAACGAGCGCGTCGGTGTTCAGAACACGATCGATACGGCCGTTGTCGCAGCGTCGAGCCTGACGCAAGAGGCTGACACCAATGCCGAACTCACCGCATTGGTGAAGGATTATTTCGCAAAGGCGGGCTATGACCCGGACATCGTGACGGTCGATCCGAACATCGAGATCCCCGAAGGCGCGTCGACCGAAACCGTCCGGACCGTCAACGCCACGGTTGACTTCAACATGAACACGGCCTTCATGCCATTCCTTGGCATCGACCGCCTGCCCGGCGTCGTCGGTGGCGGGGCGCGCGAAGGTCAGCAGCTGATCGAAATCGCACTTGTTCTGGATATCTCGGGCTCGATGGGCCGGAACCAGAAGAACCAGAACATGCGGGCCGCCGCGAAGGAATTCGTGACCACGATCATCAACAACAATGGTGCGGACCGCGTCCTGATCTCGATCATCCCCTATAACCAGCAAGTTTATATGAGCCAGGACCTGCTGGCGCGTCTGGACCCGTCGCTCAAGAACCCGGTAACGGTGCTTGATCCGGCGCCGGCAAATCCGAATGCGATTGCGTCCTGGAGCTATCTGAACCCAGACGCACGTTGCGCGAATTTCCTTGACGAAGATTTCCGGACCCGTCGCCTGGCGGATGCGACCGAGATCGACATGGCCGGTGTCTTCGCGCAATACGACTGGAGCTACAACCGTCCAAGCGCCAATGGCCTGTGGTGTGGCGCGAAGGCGGATGGATCGCCGAACTTCCCCTCGATGTTGCTCTATCAGAACAACGAGACCATTCTGCACGATCACATCGATACGCTGGGGGCCCAGGGCTGGACGGCGATCGACTATGGCATGAATTGGGCCGTCGGTATTCTGGACCCGTCCTTCCGTCCCATTGTGTCGAGCATGGTCACGGACAATCTGGCGCCGAGCAACGCGACAGGCCACCCGGTCGATTACGCGGAACAGAACGTGCTGAAGTACATAGTGCTGATGACGGACGGCAAGAACACCGAGCACCGGGATTTGGAGCCTCCGTTCAAGTCGGGACCGTCGCGCATCTGGTATTCGCCTAGCCAGGGCCAGGACGACGAGTTCGACGGCTTCTATGTCGAAATGCCGGATCGCCCCGCCGATGAACGCTGGTATGTCCCGGGGTCTCCCTGGAACACGGGCGATGACGATTTCGTTGCCAACCTGCCGGCGGATGCCGAGCAGTGGTCCTACCACGAGGTCTATCGCCGCTTCAGCGTCCCGAATGTCGCAAGCTACTTCTTCGAAAATTCGGACACGGTGGCCTACAACGAGCATTCCGATGCGGCACCGAACCTGGGTGGCTATACCGATGCCGACACCAACCTGAAGGCGATCTGCGACAAGGCGAAGGAAAACGGCTGGATCGAAGTCTTTACCGTTGCCTTCGAAGCGCCGGTCGAAGGCGAGGCGGTCCTGCAGGACTGCGCGTCCGAAGTCGGCAACTATTTCGATGTGGCGGGCACTCAGATCAGCGATGCGTTCAGCCAGATTGCGGCTGAAATCTCCAAGCTGCGTCTGACTCAGTAAGGTGTGTGTGATGAGTTTTGGAAGACTTCTGAAGTTCAAGCGGCGGGAAGACGGCAGCGCGACGATTGAATTCGTCTTTCTGTTCCCGCTCTTCATGTCGATTTTCCTGATGGGCTTCGAGTCGGGCTATTACATGGTCCGGGGCGTGATGCTGGAGCGTGGTCTGGACATTGCTACGCGCGAGGTCCGGCTGGGCAACGGCCGTGTCCCGCAACTAGCCGCGTTCAAGGAACTGGTTTGCATGAACATGGTCGTTTTGCCCGATTGCCGCGACGAATTGCAGATCGAGATGAAGACCATCCCGATTGCGCCGGGCGGCACGGATGAAGTGGCAGGCGCGTTCAAATGCATCGACAAGAGCGTCGACGAAGATCAATCGGTATACTCGACCTATGACACCGGCGGCACGAACCAACTGGTTGTCGTGCGCGCCTGTGCCGTCACCTCGCCCATGTTCCCGACAACGGGCCTTGGCCTTGGGATGACGCGGCCTGAGACAATCGGTCAGAACTATGCGCTGGTGGCCACGAACGTCTTTGTCACCGAGCCCGGATCGCGCGCGATGTCGCCCTATGTACCAGGCGCGCCACTTGGAATGGCACCCGGAGGAACGAACCCATGACGCAGCGCTTTTTCCGTTCCTTCGTTCAGAAAGAATCCGGATCGCTTTCGGTCGAAGCCGTTCTGCTGATCCCGATCCTGGCCTGGGCCATCTGCGCGACCTTTGTCTTCTTTGATGCCTTCAAGACCCTGAACCTGAGCCAGAAGGCCACGTTCGCGGTCGCCGACATGCTGTCGCGGGAAGAAGTGCCAGTTGATGACAATTACATCGAAGCCATGCACGAGATTTTCGACTACATGGTGGGTGATGCGGGCGAGAATGCCATCCGCGTCAGTGTCGTGACGCGCGTCCGCGACATCAATACCAACGACGAGTTCCTGGAACTGGTGTGGTCGGAGGGCTTCAATGCAGATGGTCATGCCGACATCACCCCGCTGGAAACCCGCATTCCGACCCTGTCGCTGGGAGAGCAGTTGATCGTCGTGGAAGGCGTCCAGGAATGGACCCCGACCTTCAGCGTCGGAAGTGCACAGTACATATTCCGCGAGGTCGCCCTGGCCCGGCCCCGGTTCTCAGCCCAGATTTGCTGGGAAGATGCGAGCGGCTGCAATGCGCCCAGCGTCGGCGTCACAACATCGACGGAGCCAGCGCCCGAGGTGACACCGCCCAACACCTGAGTATCATAAAGCCCGATCGGTCCGACCGGGCTTTGTTTTTTCTTAGCTGGGGTTCTGCCCCAGACCCCGGGATATTTTGGGGTCGATGGAAACACAGATTGCTGGCATCCCATAGCTTCGACATCTTCGCTTGCCGCTGGTCGGGGCTTTCTCATCGATTTCTTTATCAGAGCCAGGGAACATTTTGGTTGGTGGCAGCGCGGCTCTTTGGGGGTTAACACGTCGGACACAAGAATAGATACCGCTCACAGCAGGTCCTTGACGGTCCCCTGTTGCAGCGCGGTCAGCAGTTCGGCCATGGCGCGGGCCTGACCGCCCGGAATGACGCCGCCCACACCGATCAACCGTCCGCGTTGCCACCAAAGACCAGGGGCCCAGCCACTGCCACAGGGTTCATGGAGCCTTACCAGAAACCCATTGGACGGTTTGAAGGCAAAAGCGCCGCGATCGACAGCTTTGACATTGGCCACGGGCGTCAGGATGCGCCCGCTGCCGGTCCGCAGTTCGGTCCTGGTCAGCACGATGCTATCACCCGTCGACCGCCAGAGTCGCTCGGCCGCCAGGATGGCGACAATGGCAAAGCCGAGGAACATCAGTGTCCATAGACCATCCGCCTCGAAAGCAATGGTCAGGAAGAGCACGCCGATTACACCGATGCTCAACACACCCAGATAACGCCGCGCCACCGAAGGCGCGATCGTAATCAGCGTTGTGTCATCTGCGGCATCGTCGGTCATGCGTGCGCTCTGCTTCCTTTCGCGCAAGGTGTCGTTCAATAAGCGCCGGGCCGCAAGGGGGTGCGGCCTGCGCTGGTCAATCCGGAAGCGGGTCTCTAATCTCGCGCGCATGATGCGCACCGCTCTCATCTCTTTCTTCGTTCTGCTGGCAGGCTGCGGCGGTTGGCCGGACGTGGGGGGGCCAACTTCCTCCGTGACACAGGATTGGCCGGTTCTTCGCCCGATCGACAGCCTGCTCACAGAAGGCGCGCTGCCTGCGGCAAGCGAAGAAGAGGCGGACCGCCTGGCACGCCGGGCCGCTGCATTGGAAACGCGCGCCCGCGTCCTGCGGGGGAGCACCACGGATATGGAGGCGCTGCGGGCGAGGCTTGGACGCTGAAATTCGAGCCAAGCAAATTGCACGCCGCGCCATGACAAGATAACAGGCCGGAACAGGACTCCGGAGAGCGCATTCATGACCAGCCCCCTTCGCCTTGGCATCGCAGGTCTCGGCACCGTTGGTGTCGGAACCGTCCGCATTGTGCAGCGGCACGCTGACCTTTTGGCCGAACGTGCCGGGCGCCCGGTGACGATCAGCGCGGTCGGTGCGCGGTCACGTGACAAGGACCGCGGCGTGCGCCTTGGCGACTATGCCTGGGAAGACGATCCCGTGGCCTTGGCGCGCCGCGACGACGTGGATGTCTTCGTCGAACTGATCGGTGGCGAGGAAGGCCCGGCCAAGGCTGCCGCCGAGGCCGCCATAGAAGCTGGTAAGCATGTGGTCACCGCCAACAAGGCGCTTCTGGCGATGCACGGGCAGGCGCTGGCGGAAGCTGCCGAGGCCAAGGGTGTTTCCATCCGTTACGAGGCTGCCGTCGCAGGCGGCATCCCGGTGATCAAGTCGCTGCTGGAAGGGCTCGCGGGGAACGAGATCACGCGCGTCATGGGCGTGATGAACGGCACCTGCAACTATATCCTGACGCGCATGCAGTCGGAAGGTCTGGGCTATCAGGCCGTATTTCGCGAATGCGAAGAGCTTGGGTATCTGGAGGCGGATCCTACGCTGGACGTCGGCGGCATCGATGCGGGTCACAAGCTGGCCATTCTGACCGCCATCGCTTTCGGCACAAAGGTCGACTTCGGCGCGCTCACGATTGAAGGGATTGAAAAAATCACCTTCGAGGATATCGAGCAAGCCGCCGACATGGGCTATCGCATCAAGCTTTTGGGCGTGGCGCAACAAAGCGGGCGCGGTTTGGAAGCGCGGATGACCCCCTGTCTTGTTCCCGCGAGTTCTCCTCTGGGGCAATTGGAAGGACCGACCAACATGGTCGTCCTCGAAGGCGACAGCGTCGGACAGATCGTTTTGCGCGGCGCGGGCGCAGGCGAAGGCCCGACGGCAAGTGCAGTGATGGGCGACGTCTGCGATCTGGCGCGTGGAGCGATGCTGCCCGTTTTCGGCAAACCGGCGGATAAGCTGGCGAGCCCCGCGGTCAGCACGACCGATACGCCCGCCGCCTATTACCTTCGGATGGCGCTTCTGGACAAACCGGGGGCGCTTGCGCGCATCGCCTCGGTCATCGGTGAGGCAGGCATTTCCATCGACCGCATGCGCCAGTACGGTCACAGCACGGAAACGGCGCCGGTGTTGATCGTGA
>JASJDQ010000111.1 GCA_030065075.1 Paracoccaceae bacterium
GGTTATCCGGTGGAGCCGGTGGACCTGCACCCGTCGATCCGGCATCTCGACGTGCTCTTCGACAAGCTCACCATGACGGACAAGGTGATGCATGCCTATTCGCTCGGTAAAGAGCGGATCGAGGACGTGATGGAGATGGTAAAGATCGCCGGTGGCCTCACGGAGGACGAATTCCAGGCGAGCCCGCGGATGTACACCAACATCAATTCGACCTCGCCTTTGAAACATGACCACCCGATGATCGACGGATGTTTGCGTATGGTGCGGCGGGGGCAGGCGGTTGTCGTGGCGCCCTTCACGCTGGCGGGTGCGATGGCGCCGGTCACGATGGCGGGCGCGGTGGTGCTGTCGATCGCGGAGGCGCTGTCGGCGATTGCGCTGTTTCAATTCGTGAAGCCCGGATGCCCCTGCGTGATCGGGACCTTCACCTCGAACGTGGACATGAAGACCGGTGCGCCCGCGTTCGGGACGCCGGAATACATGCGCGCGACCCAGATGACCGGGCAGATGGCGCGGTTCTACGGGTTGCCGATGCGCGCCTCCGGCGTTTGCGCGGCGAATGTGCCGGACGGGCAGGCCATGTGGGAGACGTGTCATTCGCTCTGGTCGGCGGTGCAGTCGGGCACGAACATGGTCTATCACGCGGCAGGCTGGCTCGAGGGCGGGCTGATCGCGTGCCCCGAGAAGTTCGTGATGGACTGCGAGGTGCTGCAGATGATCCAGCGCTATTTCGAGCCGGAACTGGTGGCGACCGGGCCGGACGATCTGGCGGTCGACGTGATCAAGGAGGTGGGGCCGAACGGGCATTACTTCGGCATCCAGCACACGCAAGACCGGTACGAGTCGGCGTTTTACGAGCCGTTCGTGAGCGACTGGTCGAACTATGAAGCCTTCGAGGCGAAGGGCGCCATCTGGACGGCGGAGCGCGCGCATCACCGCTTCAAGGAGATCGTGAACGGCTATGAAGCGCCGCCGATGGATGTCGCGCGGCGGGAGGAACTGGCCGAGTTCGTGGAGCGGCGGAAGGCGGAAGGCGGCGCGCCGACCGATTTCTGAGGAGCTTGGGGCTGCAACTGAACAAGGTCGGTCGGGGAAGGGGTTTTGCCGCCTCCAAGCCCTGAAGCCGTGTCGAGAACGGGACGAGGGCCCGAAGATCGGTTCGATCGGATCGGTTTCTAAGATAAATTGACGCCGAAGACGGCGCGCGAAAGCGGAGTTCAAAGTCTGCCTAATTCAGTATCGGCGGCATGCTAGGCTTGGGGCATCTGCAATGAGAGAACCAGTGATAACAGAGAGCCTGCAACCTAATCGAAAAAGAATGCGAAGGTTCGAGCTGGTACTTCAACGACGTGAAGCCGGTTGTCCGCACCAAGCATCTCAACTTTCAAACCCGTTTCCGACAACGCCTTGAATATTGCCTCATTCATCGGAATGTACCCATCCTCGCGTGCACCTTCGGCAGAGACGGGGATATACGGCATGAGCGTGCCGAGCGCGTACACCGCTGTTACTGAGGGCCTTTCGCCGTCCGCACGCACGATGGAAAGGTGAACTGCCCAGTCGTCCCCTTCAGGCCTCGCCAATCTCAGCCCCCTAGCTTCAATAGTGCTTTCTGAGGATCGCGCGTAATGCGTCGGTGAAGATTTCACGTTTGGCCCATGAATCGCCAACTTCTTAGGTGAGGGAGAAACTGCGGCACAACTGGCCAGCAACATCATTGCGGTAAAGACTGCAAAAACACGCATGACATGAACAGTCGGAGGTATGAGTTAATTCTAGGTTACCTTCAGGAAGCGTGATCAAATAGGTGCGGCGACGAGCCATCTGATCAAATCCCAAAAAACCGGGATACCTCCAGAGGCAGGTCTTCGCGTTCGGCCCGTAGTGTCGTTTATCAGTTGAGGGAGATGCTGCGTGGCGGCCCGTCATAGGACACATTCGCTGCAGCGGCCAATGCACTGAGGTACTTTTTTGGCCAGTGACTTTCTCGAAGACCCCGTTCCAAAAGTTGCACTTAGCGCAAAGCTGAAGAGCCTTGACCGTGTAACCAATGAAAGCTGAAGTGATACTCGATTTCGAACTCTTAAAAAGGCGAGCGTTGGTGGTGGAGTCGATAGGATCGGGGTGTGGTCCCGTAGTGTCGACGGAAAACACGATAGAAATGACTTACATTTTCTAACCCGCATTCTGCGGCGATTTCGGAAATGGGAATGTTGGTCTGAGCAAGACGATCCGCTGCAAACTCGGTGCGCACACGATTTATGAGGGAGGATGGCGTAAGCCCAAGGACCTCCTGACATGTTCTGCAGACATGTTCGTGACTTCGACCTGCCGCAGCAATGAAGCCTTGTGCGCCCAAACGGAAGACCTCCGGTTCCTTGGCGCGCTCATATGCTTCGGCGAACCATCGGGGAACCTTGCTATCAAGTGTGGTGATCGGTGCCACAACTCGGTTGGCCAAGGTCAACAAAAACTCATCGACCCGGGCTTGCGTAGGCTTTGAGTTCGCAAGGTCCTGAGCGACGTTGACGCCGCGCTCCATCCTCGGTCCCTGCAAGAGGTGGACTTCGGGGTGTTCACCCTTCGCGTCGAAGAAGCGCCCGCTGAAGTCTTCGGGATACCGGCTTAGAAAATGCGCAGCGGTCGTTGTCCGAAACATGACATTGATGATCTTGCAGCCCGATTTCTGATCCGCGCGAAGAGCGTGCGCATCTGTCGGGCGGATGAAGATCAGGCAGCCTGGTATGAGTGTTTCGCGACGACCATTGATCCAGTGATCGGCTTGTCCGCTTTCGACAAGCATGACTTCGAAATAGTCGTGGTCATGTGCTTGCTCGGGCCACTTCCTCACCAGGTCCTTGCGCGCCACATGGCAGGCTTCGGAGTCGCGCAGATAGTTCCCAATTCTGAAGGTTTCGACATGCATTATGCAAATTAAAGCAAAGAAACCCCGCCATGGCTGCAAAAAATATCAAATATGCATAGTAAAATGTCAAATTGCGCTGATGCGAACAGGTTTTCGCAACGCTACCATTTTGGGCGGGAGGATCAAAAATCATGCTGTTTGTCGATCAGGACCTATCGTTCAAGGCGGTCTTGACACCGCAGCCGCGGACGCTGTCGTGTGCCGACATTGCTCAGTATAATTCTGAGGGGTTCTGCCAGCCGTATGACATTTTCGGCGCGTCCGAGATCGAGAATATTCGTACCTACGTCGACGGTTTGATGGATGCCATGGGCGCGGCCGGCGGCTACGGGATCAACTGTTATCAGGCAAGGCTTTCCGGTCTCTATGACATCGCGACGGACCCGCGCATTCTTGATTACGTCCAGGACATCATCGGCCCGAACATTCTCTGCTGGGCCTCGGCCATTCTGTCCAAGATGCCAGGCGATCCCAAACGTGTTCCTTGGCATCAGGACGCCAGCTTCTGGATGCTGTCGCCTGCGCGCACGGTCACGGTCTGGCTCGCCATCGACGATGCCGATGATGAGAACTCCGCGATGCGGTTCATTCCGGGCACGCATAAGCATGGGCCCCTTGAGACATCGTCGCGCGATGAGAGCTCTGTCTTTCACAAAGGCACTGCCAACGCCGAAGCGCTTGGCACTCCGTTCACGAACACATTGAAGGCCGGGCAAATCTCCCTCCATGCCGACATGCTGGTCCATGGTTCGCTGGCCAATATGTCCAACCGGCGCCGCTGCGGTCTGACCCTGCGGTATTGCCCACCAGAAGTTCGTATCATCGACCCGGACTGGGAGCGCGGCGTGGAAGCCATTCTTTGCCGTGGCGACGCAGGCGATTGGAAAACGCACCCGCGCCCCGACAACAATGACATCACCGCGACGTCGAGCCCCGTCGTCGTCGCCAACAACTGAGGGAGACCGCTTGGAGATTACTTGGTACGGCCATGCATCGTTCGGACTGACGCCGGCGTCAGGGCCAAGAACGATCACGGACCCTTACACGCCGGAAGGCGTCGGCTATGCCCCGATCACGGACAGCGCCGATCTTGTCGTCATCTCATCCGATGACGACAGCGCCCATTGCCGTGCCGACTTGATTGCCGGCGATCCTGAAGTCGTCAACGCCTTGCAGGTCGCTCAGAGCGGCGGACAAACCGAAGCAGCAGGGGTCACCATCACGGCCATCGAAGCCGCCGAATGGGATCACCACCCGGAACATGAAGTGCCGGGCCAAAACGGCATGTATCGCTGGGAGATGGACGGTATCAGATTTGCCCATATGGGCGATGTCGGAAACCCGCTGACCGAGGCACAACAAGACTTCTTTCAAGACACGGATGTGCTTTTCGCCCTTGCAGGCGGCTACCTGACGATCCTTTTGCCCGACCTGATGGAGATGGTGCATCGGACGAAGCCGAAACTCATCGTTCCGATGCATTTCCGTACCCTGACCTATCGTCCTCGGAACACCATGTGGATCGAGAGTTTTCTGAGCTTTTTCAAAGATGAAGACGTCGACTTCGCCTGCTCGCATACGGTGTCTCTGACGTCCAACGACATTCCTGACCGCACGCGGGTCCTCGTCATGGACTACGTGCGTTAGGGAGCGAGGTCCGGCCTCTATCGTGGGGCTGGCTTAATCAGCAGCCGCTGGAAAGGTGGCGCATAATTGGGAGGTTATTCCATGCGATTGACCAAAGTGGTCGCAACAGCTTCGATCCTGGCCGTGGCCGCCTCAGGCGGTGCGTGGGCGCAGGATGTGGCGCGCGAAGACACGGTGATCTTTGATTTGGACCGGACCATCAAGGATCCGGAAAACTTCAACTGGCTCACCCCGGGTACGAAGCGGATGCACGGTGCGCATCAGACGATGTGGGAGCCGCTCTTCATCCTGAACTACGCCACGGGCAATGTTGATCCCTGGCTCGCCACCGGCTTCTCGGCCAACGAGGATTCAAGCGAATTCACGATCACGCTGCGCGAGGGCGTTGAATGGTCGGATGGCGAAGCGTTCAACGCCGACGACGTGATGTTCACCGTCAACATGGCTCTCACGAATGAGGAGATTTCCTCGCGTGAGGCGTCCACGGTGCGCGCTCAAGTGGCCAGCATCGAGAAGATTGACGATCTGACGGTCAAGATGACCCTCAACGCGCCCAACCCGCGCTTCATCGTCGAGAACTTCGGTGTGCGCATCTTCGGTTCTTTCCTCATCATGCCCGAGCACATCTGGAACGGAGAAGACCCGGCAACCTTTGCGTTCAACCCGCCGATTGGCACTGGCCCCTACACATTTACATCGGCGACGACGAGCCGCGCGATCTGGGATCGGAACGATGACTGGTGGGGTGCGAAGACCGGGTTCCAGGATCTGCCTGCGCCTCAGCGTGTGATTTTCCTTGAATCGGGCGGTGCCGAAAGCCGCGCACAGCTTATGGCGACCAACCAACTCGACGCCGCACAAAACGTCTCCGTCGGCACGTTCGAGGCTATCAAGGCGCAGAACCCGGCGGTCACGGCGTGGTACTCGGATTATCCCTATGCGGCCGCCGACCCGTGTGCCCGTCAGCTTGAGATCAACACGACGATTGCGCCGTGGGATGACCCGAACATGCGCCGCGCGGTGAACCACATTATCGACCGCACACAGATCGTGAGTATCGCAACCGAAGGTGCAACCGTGCCATCGCGCACGATGTTCGCACAGTATGGGTCGATGTCACCGTTCATCGATGCTGTTGTCGAAGCGGGGTACGAACTATCACCGACGGCTGACGTTGCCGCCGGCCAGGCGCTGATCGAAGCCGCTGGTTACACGAAGGGCTCCGACGGCATTTATGAGAAGGACGGCGAAGACCTTGCCGTCAAAATTCACGTAAACTCGGCCTCGACCGAATATACGGCAACCATCGACGTCATCGTCGAACAACTCAACCGCGCGGGCATCGCGGCCTCGTCCGTTCCGGTCGAAAACGGTGTGTTCTGGGGTGAAGTCCTGCCCTTCGGTGCCTATGAGATGAGCTATTCGTGGCTTTCGTGCGGATCGGTCAACGAACCTTGGGCCTCCATGGGTCGCTACACGGTGAAGGACGTCGTTCCGGTCGGGGAACGCAGCCCGGGCTTCAACAACACCGCACGCTGGGACAGTGAAGCGGCTGTGGCCTATTCGGAGATCGTCGACAGTATGGCTGGCCTGCCACTCGGTGATCCGAGCAAGCCTGGTCTGGTGGCCGAAGCTTACCAGTATCTTGACGCCGAGATGCCGTTCATCCCTCTGGTGCAGTCGTTCAAGCTTCTGCCGATGAACACGACCTACTGGACGGGTTGGCCGAGCAACGACAACAACTACAACCACCCGTTCTTCTGGTGGAACTCCACACACCAGATCATCCACAATCTGGAAAAGGCCAACTGAGGCTCATCGGGCGGCGCCAAACCGGCGCCGCCCACCCCAATCGCCAACTTCAGGAGGACTGTCCGATGTCGGACATCAAGGCGTCGTTTCAGGAAAACGGATACTATCTCGGCAAGGGCCTTTTCGCGGCCGACGAAATCCAGGCGCTCGAAGCAGATTTCGACCGTATTGTGCGCCAACTGACCGACAGTGGCGAAGCCATCGACGCGACTTGGGACGGTGTTGAGGCGCAGAAGATCGCGGCCGTGAACGACGTGATCCTGCATACCCATAATGTTCAGAAGTACTCCCGCACCTGGCTCAACGCATTCCTGAACGAACGCTTCCTCAGCGTGGTGGAGCAAATCATCGGCCCTGACATCATCCTCCACCACTCGAAGCTGTTTCAGAAACCGTCGGAAAACGGCTCGCCCTTTCCGATGCATCAGGACTGGCCCTATTTTCCAACCGCCAACGACAGCATGATCGCCGGGATCATTCATGTCAGCGACGCCACCGACGAGATGGGATGCCTTCGTGTCTATCCCGGCTCACACCGGCTGGGCCGTGTCGAAGGAGCCGACGGGCGGCGTCAGAACGATGTGCTCGACCAGTACCCGATCGAGGACGCCATGATCATCGAGGCCGAGGCGGGCGACGTCATCTTCTTCCACTACTTCACGCTGCATGGTTCCATGCCCAACCGCTCGAACGCGACGCGAAAAACGGTCCTGTGCCAACTCTATGCCGGGACCGACCACGTCGAAGAGGGCAACCATCACCCAGACGAGCGCATGGTCCTTCGCGGCTGGAACCATCACATCAGCCGCGCCGCCGCGGGCGAAGCGGCATGAGAACTATCCCGACCTCCTACCTTCTAAACCGTCTTCTGACGCTCTTTCTGACTGTCTTCATTGCTGCCACACTGATCTGGATCATCCCGCGTCTAAGCCCGGTCGACCCGGCTGAAATCATGTTGGGGCGCATGGCGGCAGGCGCGGGGGCCGTGGCGGATTCCGAGGCAATCCTCGCGCAGCTCCGCGCGAATTTTGGGCTCGATGACCCACTTTTCATTCAGTATCTCAAGTACTTGTGTAATACGGTCACGTTCAATTTCGGCCTTTCCACAGCGACCTTTCCAACACCCGTTTCAGCGCTCATCGCCAATGCGCTGCCCTGGACGCTTGGCCTCATGATCCTGTCGCTGATCGTGACCTTTATCATCGGCAACCTGCTCGGTGCGCTGATGGTGTGGGAGGAAAGCCCGAAACTCGTAAAAGTCGCGATTCCCGCAGCGATGGTCTTCACCTCGATCCCACCGATCCTCTCCGGCTTGCTTCTGATGTGGATCTTCGCGGCCAATCTTCGGTGGTTTCCGCTGACAGGCGCCTATGGCCTGACAGTGGAGCCCGGTTGGACATGGGAATTTGCGATCTCTGTCCTCCACCACGGATTTCTTCCCGCCCTGTCGATCGTCATCGTGACCTTCGGGTTCTGGGCGCTCGGGATGCGCGGTCTGATGATCACTGTTCAAGGCGAGGATTATGTGACACTCGCTAAGGCGAAAGGGCTGAAGCCGCGCTACATCCTTTACAAGTACATGATCCGCAACGCGATCCTGCCTCAGATCACGGCGTTCGCACTGAAGGTCGGGCTTCTCATCGCAGGGCAGGTGCTGGTCGAACGCATCTTCGCCTATAACGGGATGGGCAAGCTCCTCTATGACGCCATCCTCGATCAGGATTTCCCGGTGATCCAGGGCGTCAGCTTCGTCATCATCCTGATGACGGCACTTTCGGTTTTCATCGTTGACCTGATTTACCCGTTCATCGACCCGCGCATACGACATGAGGCTTCGACATGACCGACGCTTCCATGACCCGCGCGGAGCGCCGGCGCGCGCGCCGCATCCGGCGCTTCGACAATCCGTGGCTAAACCCAAAGCTTTTTTGGGGCATCGGCCTGCTTCTTGGTATTGTCGTCCTCGGCATCCTCGGTCGTGTCTTCTGGGACCCGGAGCTTGTCTTCGTGGGCTCGGGTATTCCGAAACTCCCGCCGCCCGGTTTTGAGAACCTGCGAGGTCAGGCGGGCACCTTTACCAACCCTCTCGGCACGGAAGGCTCGGGCCGCGATATGCTGGCGCTCATTATCATCGGCGCGCCCAATTCGCTTTTCGTCGGTCTGCTCGCGTCGCTGATTGGCATGTCCATCGGGATCTTTCTCGGGTTTACGTCCGGCTTTGTGGGCGGGCGCACCGACGACGTGATCCGGGTCTTGTCCGATGTGATGATCACCATACCGCCGCTTCTGATCCTTGTGGTGTTCCAGTCGGCCTTCGGTGACGTTTCGCTGACGATGATGGCCCTTTTGATTGCAGGCTTTGTCTGGCAATCGCCGACGCGCCTGATCCGAGCGCAGGTCCTCTCGATGAAGCAATCCGGCTATGTCCAGATGGCCCGGCTCTCCGGCGCATCGACGTGGCACATCATGTTCAAAGAGATGCTGCCGAACCTTGTCCCCTATCTCTTTGGCTCGTTCATCGCGAACGTGACCACGTCGATCGTCACAGCCGTAGGCCTCGAAGTCCTCGGCCTCGGTCCACAACGCATCCCAACTCTGGGCCGCACGATCTACGAAGCGATCAACGCTGGCGCGCTGATCCAGAACCTTTGGTGGTGGTGGGGCATTCCGACGCTTCTGCTTGCGGTGATGTTCATCGGCCTCCTCCTCATCAACCTCGGTCTCGACGAAGTGTCGAACCCGCGTCTGAGGAAGCTGAAGCTATGAGCGCACTCACAATCACCGACCTCTCAATCGACTTCCCGACGACGAAGGGTGTCGTCCACGCCGTCTCGGACCTTTCGCTATCTGTCGGTCGCGGTCGGCGTGTCGGTTTCATTGGTGAAAGCGGCTCGGGCAAGACAACGACCGCGCTTGCGGTCATGCAGATGCTCGCCGAACCGGGGCGCGTTGCGAAGGGGAGTATCGTCCTCGGTGACACGGATATGCTTGCGCTCAACGAAGAAGAGATGCGCAAAGCCCGGCTGCGCCGCGTCAGCTACATCCCTCAAGGTGCGATGAACTCGCTTAACCCGATCATGCGCATCGAAGATCAGCTCTGGGACGGCATTACCGCGCATGAAGGCACGACCGACCGGGCCGAACTCAAGCGCCGTTCCGATGAGGCGCTTGAAAGCGTCGGTCTTCCGGCGCGCGTCGGGCGCCTCTATCCGCACGAGTTGTCAGGGGGCATGAAACAACGCGTCTGTATCGCGCTTGGCGTGATCCTGACGCCGGATCTCATTATCGCGGACGAACCCACGAGCGCGCTCGACGTCGTCACCCAACGCCATGTCATGCAGACGCTCAAGGATGTGCAAGCCAAGATCGGCGCAGGCCTCATCCTGATCGGGCATGACATGGGTCTCATGGCGCAATCCGTCGATGAACTTGCGGTCCTGAAGGACGGTGTGCTGGTTGAGCATGGTGAAACCCGCCAGATCATTGAAAACCCGCAGCATCCCTATACGCGGGAACTTATATCCTCTGTCCCGCTTGTCGGCGGCGAAAGTTTTCTCGACGATGAGATCGGGGCGCCACCGGTCAATCGCGGCAAACCGGGCGTCCCGCTCCTGGAATTCAAAGGCGTGTCAAAGACCTACGGAAACGTCACCGCGCTTCAGCCGATGTCCTTCAAGCTCGATGGCGAGGTTCCCAAGATCATCTCAATTGTTGGGCAATCCGGATCCGGAAAGTCGACGATGGGGTCACTGATGCTTGGCTTCAACCCGCCGTCCACGGGACAGGTGCTATTCGAGGGGCAGGAAATCGCCAGCATGAATGCTGCGAAATCGCTTGAGTTCCGCAAGCAGGTTCAAGCGGTCTTCCAAGACCCCTACGCCTGTTTCAACCCGTTCTATCGCGTGAACCACGCACTGAGGTTCCCGTTCAAACAATTCGGCTACGCAAAGTCCGAGGCCCATATCCAGGAGAAGATGGAAGAGGCCTGCACAGCCGTTGGTCTTGATCCTGCGCTGGTCCTCGGTCGCTACCCGCACCAGCTTTCCGGCGGCCAGCGTCAACGCCTGATTGTTGCGCGTGCATTGATGCTCAGTCCAAAACTCCTGATCGCAGACGAACCCGTTTCCATGGTTGACGCCTCGCTCCGCGCGACGATCCTGAAGAACATCTACGATCTGAAAGACCGCTATGGCATTTCCATCCTCTACATCACCCACGACCTTGCTACGGCGTATCACGTGTCCGACTACGTCATCGTTCTCTACCAGGGCCATGTCGCCGAGGCTGGTCCCCCTGAAGAGGTGATTGGTAACCCGAAGCATGAATACACCCAGCTTCTGATCGACTCGATTCCATGGCCTGATCTCGACCGTTCCTGGGGCACGCCTTCGACCGCTACGGAGGATGCCGAACGCCTGGACCGGCTCGCACGGGAAAACAAGACCGAGTTCCGCGGCAGAGTTCCCGGGTTTGATCTCGATGTCGCCTGACCTCGCTCGTTAACGATTGCCCGAATGACCCACGACGCCAACTTCACCGCCGAGAAGGTCGCCAAGCGGATCGAATTGATCCGGCCGCTGGTCTTCCGCCAGAAACTGCCCTTGCCGCCGTTCTGGCTTCTTCCGCTCGACAGCGCGACCGATGAGCCGCCCATCGACGCCGACCCGAGCACGTGGGAGCGCATTCCGCACAACAGTTACTGGGGCAAACCCGACCTCAACTTTCTCATGCGCTCGCATTTCACCGTGCCGAGCGATTGGGTCGGGAACCTCGCACTCCACCTGCCGCTTGGGGAAGCGGGCGATATCTTCACGCATCCTGAAGGACTCGTCTATGTCGACGGCAAGCCCATCGCTTCCGCCGACCGCTATCATCACACGGTCCCGCTGCCCGACCATGTTCACGATGGTCAAAACCACCAGATCGCACTTCACGGCTGGACGGGTCTTTCAGGCTGGCCGCCGGATCCTGAGAGCAACGCAAAGCTCTTCATGGAGACCTGCACGCTCGTCACCCGCGACCGCCCGACGCAGTTTTTCCTGTGGCTCGCCAACGCAGCGCTTGGCACGGCGCGCGAGCTTCTCGACCGCCGCTCTGAACGCCACAACATCCTGACCGCCCTCGATCGCGCGTTTCTGACCCTGGATACCCGCGACCCGATCGGTGGTGACGCCTTCTACGACAGTGTTCCTCACGCGTTGGAACAGTTGCGCGCCGACCTTGAGCAAGCGGGCGCTCCGCAGGACGTCACGCTGCATGCCATCGGCCATGCGCATATGGACATCGCCTACCTCTGGCCGGTGAGCCAGATGCGCCGCAAGGTTGCACGAACCTCTTCCAACGCTCTTCGCCTCATGGAGGAATACCCAACCTTCCGTTTCTCCAACAGCCAGGCCGTCCTTTACGAGTTTCTCGAAGAAGACTACCCGGAGATTTTCGAGCGCATCCGCATGGCAGTGGCGCGCGGCCAATGGGAGGTTTTCGGTGGCATGTGGGTCGAGCCGGACGTCAACCTTGCGGGCGCCGAAGCCCTGGTCCGCCAGCTTGTGCTGGCCCGTCGCTACTTTCGCCGCAAGTTCGGGGATGCGGAAACCCCCGTCCTCTGGCTCCCGGACACGTTTGGTTTTCCCTGGAGCCTCCCGCAACTCGCGAAACAGGCGGGGATCAAGTGGTTCTGCACCAACAAGATGAACTGGAATCAGTCCAACCGGCTGCCCTCATCGACGTTCTGGTGGCAAGGCATCGACGGCACCCAACTCCTGAGCCACGTCCTCACGACACCGCGCGACGTGCAGTACCTGCCATTTCCGACGAACTACAAAAGCGACCTGACCGCGCCCGAAGTCCTTGGAACCTGGGAACACTCCACCGCCAAGGACAAGGTCAGAGACCTTCCCATATGCTTCGGCTATGGCGATGGTGGAGGTGGCCCGACCGAAGGGCTCATCCAGACTGCAAAAGCCTACGCTTCCATGCCGGGTATGCCATCCCTCAAAATGTCGACAATCAAAGACGCGTTTGAAGCGATCGAACTGCAAGCCGATGGACTGCAGGTTTGGAATGATGAGCTCTATCTGGAGGGCCATCGCGGTGTTCTGACGTCCAATGGCTGGATAAAAAGAGAGAATCGCAAAGCCGAAGTGGCGCTACATGAAGCCGAGGCCTTGGCGGTCATGAACGATCTGGAGACTGATCTTACGCCTGCCTGGCAGTTGCTCTGCCTCAATCAGTTCCACGATATCTTGACCGGCACCTCGATCCGTCTGGTTTTCGAAGTTGCCGAAAAGGATTACGCGGTGATTCAGGGCGAGATCGACAAAGTTCTTGCGCAGCTAGAGCCAGGCTCCACGATTGTGACGAACACCTCGCCTTATACTCAATCTCCGCTGGTTGAGGTGGATGGCAAGCAGGT
>JASJDQ010000112.1 GCA_030065075.1 Paracoccaceae bacterium
CTGGCCATCACCTTTGGCGTGATGGGCGTGATCAACATGGCGCATGGCGAGTTCATCATGATGGGCGCCTACACGGGCTTTGTCGTCCAGCAGATCATTCCCGATCACACGGTGTCGATCCTGGTGGCGATCCCGCTTGCCTTCGCCGTGACCTTCGGCGCCGGAGTGGCGATGGAGCGGCTGGTGATCCGCTGGCTCTATCACCGCCCGCTGGAGACGCTTCTGGCCACTTTCGGGATTTCCATCGCGCTTCAGCAGATCGCGAAGAACATCTTCGGCACGCAGGCTCGGCCCCTGACGTCACCCGGGTGGCTGGACGGGTCGCTGGTGTTCAATGACATCGTCTCGATCAGCTATATCCGGATCGCGATTTTCGTCCTGGCGTTGCTGTTCCTGGCGTTGTTCCTCTTTGTGATGAACCGGACGCGGCTGGGGCTGGAGGTGCGGGCTGTCACGCAGAACCCGCGCATGGCGGCCTCGATGGGGATCAACCCCGACAAGATCAACATGCTGACCTTCGGCTTCGGGTCCGGCATCGCCGGGATCGCGGGCGTCGCCATCGGGCTTTACGCCAAGGTGACGTCCGAGATGGGGGCGGATTACATCGTGCAATCGTTCATGACCGTGGTGGTGGGCGGCGTCGGAAACATCTGGGGCACCCTTTTGGGCGCCTCGCTGGTCGGCACGCTGCAAAAGGGGATCGAGTGGCTGAACCCGTCTAACACGCTGGCGGCGCAAACCTATATGATCCTGTTCATCATCCTGTTCATTCAATTCCGGCCAAGGGGCATCATCGCGCTCAAGGGCCGGGCGGCGGAGGTTTAGGCATGCGAGGTATTGCGCTGCCTTCGGCATCGCCCGACCGGGGGCTCCGCCCCCGGACCCCCGGGATATTTTTGGGTCGATGGAGACATGGGGCATGAGCGCGTTGACCGCAGGGCGTGCGGCGCGGCAGCCGCTGGTGGTGCGCTATCCTTCGTTGGTGATCTTTTTGGGGTGTCTGGCGGTGTTCACGGTGGGGGTCACCGTGCTGGCCGAGGGATTCGGGATCGGGGTGATTTCGACGAGTTTCGTGAAGACGTTGGGCAAGACGTTGTGTCTGTGTCTTGTGGCGCTGGCGATGGACCTGGTCTGGGGCTACTGCGGCATCCTTTCGCTGGGACACATGGCGTTCTTCGGGATCGGCGGTTACGCGATCGGCATGTGGCTGATGTATGCGCGGACCGAGATCATCGTAACCGAGAGCCTGTCAGTGGCTGTTCTGCCGCCAACGGCGCAAGAGATATCGGACGGCATCGCGACGCAGATCTTCGGCGTGGTCGGTGCCTCGGAGTTCCCGGCAATCTGGGCGTTCTCGCATTCGCTGACGCTGCAGTTGCTGGCGGTGGTGCTGGTGCCGGGGCTGCTGGCGCTGGTATTCGGCTGGCTGGCGTTCCGGAGCCGGGTCACCGGCGTTTATCTCTCGATCCTGACGCAGGCAATGACGCTGGCGTTGTCCTTGTACCTTTTCCAGAACGACAGCGGGCTTCGCGGGAACAACGGGTTGTCGGGCTTGCAGAACCTGCCGGGGTTGGACCACGTGCCGCAATCGACGGTCTCGATGTGGTTTTTCTGGGCCTCTGCGCTGGCGCTGGGGCTGGGCTATCTGGCCTGTGCCTGGGTCGTCTCGGGCAAGTTTGGTTCGGTCATTCGGGCCATCCGGGACAATGAGGCGCGGGTGAGGTTCCTGGGCTATCCGGTTGAAGGGTATAAGCTTTTCATCTTCACCTTCACCGCCGTCCTCGCCGGGATCGCGGGTGCGCTGTACTACCCGCAGGCAGGCATCGTGAACCCGGCTGAGATCGCGCCCATCGCGTCCATCTATCTGGCCGTCTGGGTCGCCATCGGCGGACGGGGGCGGCTTTATGGGGCCGTGATCGGGGCGGCGTTTGTCTCGCTTCTGTCGACATGGTTCACGGGCGGGCAGGCACCCGATGTGAACCTTGGGTTTTACACGATCCAGTGGGTCGACTGGTGGACGGTGCTGTTGGGGCTGTCCTTCGTCGCGGTGACGCTTTTCGCGCCGAAGGGCATCGGCGGGCTGTTCGATCTGATCGCGGCCCGGCGCTCGCCCGACCGGCATGGCGCGGACCTTGGGCCCGATCCGGGCGCACTGAGGGAGAAGGAGGCCGACGCATGAGTTTGCTGGAGGTTTCAGGCGTGTCCGTCAGCTTTGATGGGTTCAAGGCAATCAACAACCTGTCGTTCCAGATCGGCGCGGCGGAGTTGCGCGCGGTGATCGGGCCCAACGGGGCTGGCAAGACGACGTTCATGGACATTATCACCGGCAAGACACGCCCCGATGAAGGCCGGGTGCTTTGGGGCGAGAAATCGCAGTCTCTTCTGGCGATGCCGGAAAGCAGGATCGCACAAGCGGGGGTGGGTCGGAAGTTTCAGCGGCCAACGGTTTTCGAGGACCAGTCGGTGGCCGAGAACCTGATGCTGGCGCTGAAGAAAAGCCGCAATCCGTTCCACGTTTTGCGGTTCAAGGCAGAAGCGGAAGATATTGAAAAAATTTATGAATTGGCAAGTGAGATCGGCTTGACGAGTGCGCTCGACCGGAAGGCAGGCGAGCTGTCGCACGGGCAGAAACAGTGGCTGGAGATCGGGATGCTCTTGGCGCAGGACCCGAGGCTTTTGCTGGTGGATGAACCCGCAGCCGGCATGACGCCCGCCGAGCGCGCGCACACGACGGATCTGCTGGTCGAGGCGGCGAAGACGCGCGCGGTCGTGGTTGTGGAGCACGATATGGAATTTGTCCGGCGGTTGGGGTGCAAGGTGACCGTGCTGCACGAGGGCTCGGTTCTGGCCGAAGGCTCGATCGACCATGTGACGTCGGACGAGAAGGTGATCGAGGTGTATCTTGGGCGATAGTCTTCTGGCGGTGAACGGGCTGACGCTGCACTACGGTGGCAGCCAGATCCTGCATGGGATCGACCTGGAGGCCCGGCGGGGCGAGGTGACCTGTGTCATGGGCACCAATGGGGTCGGCAAGACGAGCCTTTTGAAGGCGATTTCGGGGACGCATCCCCGAAGCGGCGGGGATTATGCGCTGGATGGTGAGGCGATCGAGACAGCTTCGGCCCATGCGCTGGCGCAAAAGGGCGTGGCCTATGTGCCGCAGGGGCGCGAAATCTTTCCGTTTCTGACCGTGCAAGAGAACCTGGAGACCGGGTTTTCCTGTCTGCCGCGGTCGGAGCATCGGATCCCCGAGGACATTTTCGAGCTTTTCCCTATCCTGAAGGACTTCCTGGGGCGTCGGGGCGGGGATCTGTCGGGCGGTCAGCAACAGCAGCTGGCGATTGCGCGAGCGCTTGTAACGAAGCCCAAACTTCTGCTGCTGGACGAGCCGACCGAGGGCATTCAGCCCAACATCATCCAACAGATCGGTGAGGTCATCAGGGCGCTGCGCACACGCGGCGAGATGGCGATTGTGCTGGTCGAGCAGTTCTTTGACTTCGCCTTTGATCTTGGCGACCGGTTCACAGTGCTGGAGCGTGGGGCGGTGAAACTGGACGGCACGCGCACCCAGATAGAGCGGGACGTGCTTTTGGAGGCTGTTTCCGTCTGAGCGGCATTGTTGTGGCAAACATGTCAATGTCCAAATACTTCGCAAACTGTTCAACTTTAAGACACATTTGAGCGAAATGACCGGTGTGTCTCGCGATCTTGCGAGGGACGCAACTGACTTGAAGGGGTCGTGTCATGGAACTCGGTTTGTTGATTTTTTTGATTGCTGGCGGCGCAGCGCTTTCAGCAATTTTCGACAATGACAATGATAGTAGTGATGACAGCAGCAGCGCAGAAGAAGCAGGTCTGTCGCTGACTGGCATTCCAGGCAAGTCGGTCGTCGAAGGCGGCGATGGTGACGATACAATCGTTGGGCTGGATCAATACCACTTTCTGGAGGGTGGCGATGGCAATGACGTTATCGAAGCCAACAACTCGGGGTATTATGGGTATCATCACGGTGGGTCCGGCGACGACGTCCTCACGAATAATGGCACTGGTCCCTATGCGCACATGTACGGCGGCGATGGCGCCGATACGCTGACGGGCGGTACAAATAGCGACTATCTGTATGCCGGTGGTGGCGCGAACACATCCGAAGTATGGCTGTCTGGAATCCACGGAAGTCACGCGGACGATGGCGCGGCCGACAGCCTGGATGGCGGGGATGGCAATGACTACCTCAACTTCAACTCGGGCGATACGGCCACTGGTGGAAATGGGACTGACAATTTCCGATTGTGGGATTTGGAAGCCGCTTTTGACGCGGACAACCCCGCTACAATCACAGATTGGACATCGGGCGAAGTCCTCCAAATCTTTGGTGAGGCTTCCACAGCCACCTTTGCGCTGCGCACAGATGGCGATGACGCGATTGTCACCTTCGACGATCAGGACATCATAGTTGTCCAGGGCGCTGCGACGACCTTAACACTGGCTGATATCGGGTATTTCGGTGGCTACAACTTCGATGAGCCTGATACCTTCACCGATGGCACCGACGGTGACGACAGCTTGGTTGGCACCAGTGGCTACAATTATGTCCATGCCGGTGATGGCAACGACACAATCGAAGTGGGCGGCGGATTCGACTATGTGTTTGCTGGCGACGGTGACGATACTATCACGATGGATCGCGGCCGAGCCTATGGTGGTGACGGTGCAGATACGATTACTGGCGGTGATAACAGTGATGTTATCAATGCCGCGGGCGGCGAGAGCTTTTGGTCCAACGAATATGGCGACTACGGCCGCGAGATCGACGACGACGGCGATGCTGATGTGATCAACGCCGGCGATGGTGGCGACGTGATCATCTTCTCGGGCACTGACACAGTGACCGGCGGCGGTGGTACAGATTACTACTCGATCGACGTTGACGGCGTCGTTGACGCGGGCGCAACGGCCGTCCTGACCGACTACGAAAGTGGTGAAACCGTCGAGCTTTTTGCCGACGAAACGCTGGGCACTGTCAGCGCCGTTGCCGTGCGCGACGACGGCGGCAACGCAATCGTGTCGATCGACGGTGTCGATGTCCTGATCGCGCAAGGTGCGGCAGGTACGCTGACCACCGGCAACATCACATTGCGGGTCTACTAAACCACGCAGCAGGCCCCGCCTTGGGGCCTGCACCTACAGCCCCAGAGCTTTTCGGCGGTCTTCGGCAAAGCCCTGGACCAGCCGGTCCGCGATGAAGGCAAGGATCGCCATGGCGGCGCCCGCGCTGACGCCGAGGCCCACATCGGCCTGGCCGAGCGCCAAATAGATCGATTGCCCCAGCCCCGTGGTGCCGACAAGGGCGGCGATGACCAGCATGGCGAAGGCATAAAGGATCGTCTGGTTCAGCCCCAGCAGGATGGCGGGCGCGGCGTAGGGCAGGCGGACGTCTTTCAGGGTCTGCCAGGTCGTGGCGCCGCTGGCGGTGGCGGCTTCCAACAGTTCGGGCGGCGTGTCGGTGATCCCGAAGCGCGTGTAGCGGATCATCGGCACGACGGCATAGGCGCAGATGGCCAGAAAGGCGCTGAATTCGCCGATCTGGAAGAACATCAGGACAGGGATCAGGAAAACGAAAAGCGGGATGGTTTGCAGCATGTCGCATAAAGGGCGGAGGATGCGCCAGGCCATAGGTGAGATCGCGGCCAAGAGCCCAAGCGCGCCACCTACGACGGCGCAGGCCGTGACCGCCGCGCCCGCGAGGTAGAGCGAGAGAAGCGCGCGCTCCCACAGGCCCGACAGCAGGATGGTGCCCAGTAGCACGGTACAGAGGATGGCAAGCCGTGGACCGGCAGCGACCCAGGCCAATGCGCCTGTTCCGATCAGCACGAAGGGCCAGGGCAGGTTGGCGATGCCGGTTTCCAGCATGCCCGCCGCTATGACGATCAGCGCGCCCGCGATGGGGGCGCCGAGGGCCGCCGTGGTGATACCGAGGGCGACGGCGCCCGCGAAAAGCCAGAGGCTCATCGCCGGTGTCCATTGGAAACCCCAGGTGAAGGGCAGGACGGCCTCGTCGAGGCCGATCCTGAGCGGCAGAAGACCGTAGAACATTGCGTTGTTCTTGAGCGTATCCAGCGCCGCGCCATTGGCAGCGGTGAAATCGCCGAGCCATGTATCGACCGCCTGTGCGGTCGGGCCGAAGACGCCGCCGGGCGTGCTGGTGCCGGTCAGAAGGGCGCCAAGTGCGCCCGCGCCGAGGATCGCGAGCGAGATGCGCGGGTCGTAGCGCTTGCGCTCCAGCGCCAGCGCGGCCGATAGGCGGTCGATAACGACGGCAAAGAGGACGATCACGAGGCCCGCCAGAAACGCCTGCCCGAACTGGGCCTTGCGCATGGTCAAGAGGACCTCCCACCCGATGTCGTCGAAGCCGCCGATAACGGCGGCGATGATGACCATGGAAAGTGCGGCCATCAGGCATTGGTTGACGCCCACCATGATCTGGGAGGCGGCGGCGGGGATCTCGACCTGCGTCAATTGCTGGACCCGGCTTGCGCCGGACATCACGCCGGCTTCCTTGACGTCGGTTTCCACACGCTCGAGGCCTAGAAGCGTGTTCCGCGCCATCGGTGGGGCGGCGTAGATGGCGGAAGCCACAAGGCCGACGACCGGGCCGAAGCCGAAGAGCAGCAGGAGGGGCGTGAGGTAGGCAAACGTCGGGATGGTCTGCATTGCGTCGAGCAATCCCAGAAGTGGGTTTCTGAGACGTGGGAGTTCATGCGCCAGAAGCCCAATTGCTGCGCCAAGCACCATCGCCAGCGGGACAGAGACGGCGACAAGGGCCAGCGTGTTCATGCTTTCGTGCCAATAGCCCGAGAGGACCACGAAGCCGAAGCCAATCGCGGCAAGCGCAGCGAGTTGGAAGCCGCCAAGGTGCCAGCCAAGGGCAGTGATCGCGGCGATCAGCAGGGGCCATGGCGTGGCGTTGAGCGCCCAGTTGACCCAGTCCATCGGGTACGCGATTGCCCAGGCAAACGCACGCATTGCGGGCTTGATCGCGCCAAGCGCGGCCTCAAGCCCCGTGCCGACCCAGTTCGTCGCAGGTACGGTCCAGGCGGTGGGAAACGCGAACAGCCAGGGCAGGGTGCCCTGCAGGAGGAGGCAGAGCGCGCCTCCGGCAAGCGTGATGAGGGCGGCCTGTAGCCCGCGGCTCATGCCTTTTCCGCCTGAAGTGCGCGGGCCAGGTCCTGCGGGTGGACGAGGCCGAGGACGTCGCCGTCGGCGTCCCGGACCGGGACCGGCTTGTAGAGCCTCATGCAGGCGGCCAGCGCGTCCTCCAGGGTCATGTCCGGGCGCAGGCCCGGATCGTCGGGGCCCGCGCCGCCATCGGCGTCGCGCATGATGGTATCGACAGTCGCATGGCGGCCGCGGGCGACATCGCGGGCGAAGTCGTGGACGTAGTCGTCGACTGGGTTCAGCACGATGTCGGCAGGTGTCCCGATCTGCACGATATGGCCGTCGCGCATGATGGCGATGCGGTCGGCCAGCTTCAGCGCTTCGGTGATGTCGTGGGTGATGAAGACGATGGTGGTGTTCAGGCGTTTGCGGATGTCGAGGAACTCGTCCTGCAACTGCCGCCGGATCAGCGGGTCGAGGGCCGAGAAGGGTTCGTCCAGAAACCAGATGGAGCAATCGCCTGCGAGCGAGCGCGCGATGCCCACGCGCTGGCGTTGTCCGCCGGAAAGCTCGCGCGGAAAAGCGTCTTCGCGCCCCTCAAGCCCGACCATGTCCAGGATCGGGCGGACCTTTTCGTGGCGGGCGCGGCGGTTCATACCGCCGACCTTCAGCGGGAAAGCCACGTTGTCGATCACGCTCATATGCGGGAAAAGCCCGAAGTGCTGGAAGACCATGCCGATCTTGGAGCGTCGGAGTTCGGTCATCCGCTTTTTCGAGGCCGCGCGGATGTCTTCGCCGTCGAGCCGTATGGTGCCGCTGGTCGGTTCCACGAGGCGCGAGATGCCGCGAATAACGGTGGATTTGCCTGACCCCGAGAGCCCCATGATGACGAAAAGCTCGCCCGGGGCCACGTCGAAGGAGACGCCACGCACCGCCGGGATCAGGTGGCGGGCTTCCAGCGCCGCCGCGATCTCTTTGGGCGAGGACGTCTCGGCGCGTGCCCTCTCAAAGGCTTCACTGGGGTTGTCGCCGAAGACCTGCCAGAGGTCTTCGACGGAAATTGCAGGTGTGTCAGCCACTCAATTTAACGCAGCGTCGACAACCGGCTTCCATTTGGCTTCATTGGCGGCCATCCAGTCGGCCACGACCTGTTCGACCGCGCCGCCATCGACATCGACCGCGCCCATCATCGGTTGCTGGTCTTCGACGGCGAGGGTGTAGTTCGAGAGGATCTCGTACGCGGCGGGCCATTTTTCCTCCATCCCGGACCAGGAGGCCTTGAAGATGCGGCTGGGCGAGAAGCCGCAGTCGTTGGTCGCATCCGGGTTGGGTCCCCAGCTTGCATCCGTAAAGCATTCCTCACTGCCGACGGGCACATCGACGAATTGGACGTCATATGCGGACATCGCCCAATGCGGTTGCCAGAAGACGATGAAGAGGGGCGATTTCTTTTCGGTGGACGCGCGAAGCTCAGCGATCAGAGCGCCTTCCGATCCGGCGGGCACGGCCTTGAACGGCAGGCCGAAGCCCGTCATGCGATCCGCACCCGGCGTGCCCCAATCGGCGGGGTAGTCGACGAGGCGGCCCATGGGCAGCGTCTCGGCGGTGGCGAAGACGCCTGCGCAGTCCTTGAGCGCTTCCCAGGCGGGCAGGCCCGGGCAAAGCTCGGCTACATGCGCCGGGTAGGCGAGGCCTTCCTTGGCGTCGAGGCCCAGATCGCCGATTTCGACGACGGTGCCCTCGTCGATCTTCTTGGCGTATTCATCCGAGACGTTGGACGACCAGATCTCCAGCGTCGCCGTGATGTCGCCATCGGCGAGCGCCTGGAACTGGTTCATCATGCCCGCGGTGACATATTCGACCTGGTAGCCGGCGGCTTTCAGCATTTCTCCCGCGACATGGGTGGTGACGTGCTGGCCGGTCCATTCGTTGATGGCCAGTTTGATCGGCTCGTCGGTGGCGCCAAGCTCGGCGGCGTGGGCGGCACTGGCGGCAAGGACGGCGACAAGCGATGATGTGATGTATTTCATTTGGCTGGGCTCCCTGTTCTTTTCTGGTGCCATTTGGCACATTCGTGGCGCGAAAGAGCAAGGGGTTTTCGGGATTTTCCGGGTTTCGGGGGTGAAAGATGAGCGAACCGTTCGAGGCCATGTTGACGGGCGGGCATCCGAACTCGCTGGGGCGGACAGTTGAGGTGGTGGAGACCGTACTGGCCGATCCGTCGCGGATGGAGGAGCTTTTCGGGTGCTACGGCAGCGACGATGAGGTGGTGCGGCTTCGCGTTTCCAACGCGATGCGGCGGGTCCAGGCAGAGAGGCCGGACCTGGTGCTGCCATTCATCGACCGGCTGATCGTTGAGATCGGCGCGCTGGATCAGGCTTCGGCGCAATGGACGCTGGCGAAGCTGTTTCAGGCGGCGTGGCACGAGATGTCGGCGACGCAGAGGGCGCGAGCGAAGGCGCTGGTTCAGCGGAACCTGGCGGAACACAATGACTGGATCGTGCTGAACAACTCGATCGAAGTGCTGACGGAGTGGGCAAGGGAAGACGCGGAATTGGCAGTGTGGCTTTTGCCGCACCTGGAGCGTCTAACGGGTGATGAGCGGAAGTCCGTTGCGAGGAGAGCAGTCAAGTATCTGGCAATACTGAAGAAATACGAATTTTGAATGGTGCTGAACATCCTAACAATTCGTTGACGGCTGTTTCGGAATTTCCCCCGACCTCCCACCCCTAGCATTTTGGCCCGAGGGTAAATGCGCCGTAAAGAAGCGGGATATTTCAGAGATATGTGAATTCCGTTAATGCAGAGTTCGCGGAAGTTGAGGCAGAGTTCGCTAACGCATCGACTTTGCACGCGCAAACCCGTCGGCGCTACACGCGCGCACCCGCGCACATGTTCCACGTGCGAGCGACAAGCGTCAGACCCCGATACCGGCCGTCAATCCGCCGTCGATCAGGTAGTCGCCGCCCGTGCAGAACCCTGCTTTGTCGCTGCAGAGAAAGGCGATCAATTCGCTGGTTTCCTCCACGGTGCCGACCCGGCCGATCGGGTGAGCCTGGCCAAACCCCGCGATCACCTCTTCGATCGGGTTGCCGTCGCCCGCGACCGTCTGTGCGGCGAACTCCAGTAGGGGCGTGCGGATCGAACCGGGACTGATCGAATTCACGCGGATGCCGTCCTTGGCCGCATCGACCGCCTGCGCGCGGGTGAGGGCGTGGATGCCGCCCTTGGTCGTCGCATAGGCCAGCACGGCGTTCTGGTTGGCATGGCCCTGAACCGACGAGACATGCACGATCGCGCCGCCGCCGCGGGCCTTCATGAACGGATAGGCCGCGTGGCTGGTCAGAAAGCACGATGTCAGATTGGTCGCAATCACGCGGTTCCAATGGGCGATGTCGGTTGTTTCGGTCGTACCGTAGGTCTGGATGGCGGCGGCGTTCACAAGGATGTCGATGCCGCCCGCCGCCTGGCCGATGCCGGTGATCCAGCGCTCGACCTGGTCCGGGGCCGAGACGTCGACCGTCGCGACGTGGAAATCAAGGCCGGTCGCCGCGTCCTGGGCCTTGGCGTTCAGATCGGAATCTATGCCCGCCACATGTACTTGTGCGCCTTCGCGGGCGAATTTGAGTGCCGCGCCGAGGCCGATGCCGCTTGTGCCGGTCACCACCGCGATCTTGCCGTCAAACTCGCCCATGCCGGTCCCTTTCCTGTTCGAGCGCGCGCATCACGCCGCGCAACTCTGCGAGCCCCTTCAGCCGTCCGATGGCCGAATAGCCCGGCAGTGTTTCCTTTTCGATGTCGTCCAGCAGCAGGTGGCCGTGATCCGGACGCATCGGAATGGTGGCGTCGGCGCGACCCTCGGCCTTGCGGCGGCGCTCTTCGGCGAGAAGCAGGTGGACGATTTCGACCATATCGGTCGAGCCGTCGAGATGATTGGCTTCGTAGAACGCGCCGTCCGGTTCTCGGGTCACGTTTCTCAGATGCGCAAAGTGGATGCGCGGGGCGAGGCGATTTACCATGGTCGACAGATCGTTGTCTGCGCGGACGCCGAGTGAGCCGGTGCAGAAGGTGACGCCGTTGGCAAGGCTCGGGTTGGCGTGGGTGAGGGCGTCGTAGTTCGACATCTGGCTGACCACGCGGGGCAGGCCAAAGAGCGAGAAGGGCGGGTCGTCGGGATGGATGGCAAGGCGCAGGCCAAGCTCTTCGGCGACGGGGGTGATCTGGCTTTGAAAGGCGATCAGGTTGGCGCGCAGGTCCGCGTCGGTCATGCCGTCATAGTCGGCGATGAGGGCGCGAATGCCTTCGCGCGTGTGATGCCCCTCGGCGCCGGGGAGCCCGGCGATGATCGTTTGTTCCAGCGCTTCGGTCTGCTCCGGCGTCATTGCCCGAGCGCGGGCTTCCGCGGCAGAGAGGCGGTCTGCGTCGTAGCTTTCCTGGGCGCCTGCGCGCTTCAGGACGAAGGCGTCATAGGCCGCGAAATCGACCGGGTCGAAGCGGAGTGCGAGGCCGCCGTTCGGGGCTGGAAAGCGCAGATCGGTGCGGGTCCAGTCGACGACCGGCATGAAGTTGTAGCAGATCACCCGCAGGCCGCAGGCGGCAAGGTTGCGCATGGTCTGGGCAAACGCCTGGATGGCCGGGGCCGCGGCAGCGCCGCCCAGTTTGATGGCCTGCGGGACGGGGATGCTTTCGACAACAGTCCACGTCAGGCCCGCTTTTGCGACCAGCGCCTGGCGGTCGCGGATGGCCTCGACCGGCCAGATGCGGCCATCGTAGATCTCGTGCAGCGCCGTGACGATATCGGTCGCACCCGCTTGCCTGATGTGCGCCAGCGGCACCGGATCCGCCGGTCCATACCATCTCCAGCCTTCGCGCATGGGGCTCCTCCCTTTCTCGGGAAACTCTGCATGGATGGCCGGGCCGCTGCAACAGGTCTCGCCAAGGCCGGGTGATCTGGGGTAGCCTTCTGTTCATGGACCCTGTTGCCCTCGTTTTCTACGCCGTTGTGTGCGGCGTTTTGAGCCTTGCCGCGCCTACCCTGGGCGGGCGCGTGCCGCGCCTTGCTGTGGGCGCTGTGGTAGGCGTTGTGGCCGCGAGCGTGCTGCCAATCCTGAGCACCATGATGGGGTATTGATCCCGGTCGGGGACGCGAAAGCGAGTCCTCTACGTCACACCTGCATCTTGCGATTGTTTTTCAGCACTACCCAAAATGAAGCGCATCCCCTATAACGCCTGTGGGATCGGCCCAAGGGGCCGCAACAGGCAGGGGAGAAGAGGCGGATGCGCTGCCCGTTTTGCGGAAATATTGACACTCAGGTGAAGGATTCGCGGCCAGCCGAGGATCACGTGGCGATCCGGCGGCGCCGGTTCTGTCCGGCCTGTGGCGGACGTTTTACGACCTATGAGCGCGTGCAATTGCGCGATCTGGTCGTCATCAAATCGAACGGGAAGCGCGAGGACTTCGACCGCGACAAGCTGGAGCGTTCGATCCGGATCGCGATGCAGAAGCGGCCCGTCGAGCCAGAGCGGATCGATCAGATGATCAGCGGCATCGTGCGGCGGTTGGAAAGCATGGGCGAGACGGACATCCCGTCGACCACCATCGGCGAGATCGTGATGGAGAGCCTGGCGCGCATCGACAACGT
>JASJDQ010000113.1 GCA_030065075.1 Paracoccaceae bacterium
GTTAAATGGTGCCCGGGGGCGGAATCGAACCACCGACACGAGGATTTTCAATCCACTGCTCTACCCCTGAGCTACCCGGGCACGGGAGAGCGGGCGGGTGCCTCGCTCGGGTCGGTGTCTTCTAATGGCGCGCCACCGGGCTGTCCAGAGGGTTTACACCGATACTTAGTGTGGAAGGCCGTCCTCTTTGCTTTCTTCAATTTCGCTTCCGGGGGCGTCTTCGGCGGGGATCGCGTAGCTTCCGTTCAGCCAGCGTCCAAGGTCGACATCGGCACAGCGGCGCGAGCAGAACGGGCGATAGGCTTTTTCAGTCTTCTTCTGACAGATCGGGCAGCTCATTTCAGGCACTCGGTCAAAGGCAAACGCTCGCGCTTGCGGATGAGTTCCAAATGGCCCAACGGTGTCCATCCCACAAGGGTCGTCTCGATCGGATCGTTGCGAAAGGCGGTCTTGAAGACGCTCTCGATCTGTTTGCGATCGCGCTTGGACAAGGGGGCCGGGTCGATGACGATCTGGCCGCCGAGGCCACGGATACGCAACTCGCGCGGCAAAGCTCTTACGGCGTCGATGTTGGCTTTCAGGCTGGCGGCGGGGGTGGTGTCGGGGCCTGTGTTGATGTCAACCGACACCAAGGCTCGCGTCGGCTCAATGAACATGTAAGCACCGTTTGCCAGCATCTTGCGCGGCGAACCGAGGGCATCGACCAGGTCCAGGACGCCGGTTTCAGCGAACGCCTCCGGCCCGCTTTCAGTGCTGTCGGGCGTCGGCCAGTCGCGGAAGGCGATTTCTTCTGACGAAGGGCCCTCCAACAGCTTTTCGGGCGGGCCGCCGGCGTCCTCGCAAAGGATGGCTGTCGCGAGATCCAGCATGGCGCGGGCGTCGTCTGCGACAACGTCGTCATCGGCCTCTTCTGCCGCTGTTCTGAGAACAAGGCCGACACCGTCGGGTACGTCGAGGCCTTCCAAAAGATCGCGAAGCTCAACGCGGCGCTCTTCGTCTCGGATGGCCTTCGAAATGTTCTTGCCCGCCGCGCCTGGTGTCACCATGGCAAAACGGCTCTTGAACAGAAGGCGCGTCGTGCACGGGTTGGCTTTTCCGTCTTCGGCATGCGTGGTGACTTGCACGAGGAGTGTCTCACCGGCGCCGATCCCCTTTGCCTGGCGGAGGAACAGGGGACCGTCAGGGGTCTCGAGGATCATGCCGCCCTGCCCCTTCATCAGTCGTCCAGCTTTGGCGCGGTAGATGGCGCCGGGGCGCATGCACGTCTCAGGCGGATCGATCAGCAAATCGTCCAGTTGGCCGTCGACGATCCGCGCCGAAGCGCCGTGCCCGGCCATCTCTCCGAAGACGGCAAGGGTCCCCTTCACGCTTGACCCCGAATGCCAGCAGATGCCAAAAGGCGCGCCGCTTCATGCACCGGCAATCCCATGATCGCGGTGTAGGAGCCTGAAATCCATGGAATAAAGCTGCCAGCGGGACCTTGGATGGCATAGGCACCCGCCTTGCCCTGCCAGTCGTCGGTGGCCAGATACCAGTCCAAATCTTCGCCAGAAATCCGCGCGAGTTTCACGTGACTGACCACATCGCGCACCCGTTCGCCGTGGTCGTCGATCAGCGCAAGGGCGGTAATCACGCGGTGCCGTCGGCCCGAGAGCAGTTTCAGAAAGGCCCGCGCTTCGTCCGCGTCAGTGGGTTTGCCCAGAATGCGGCGGCCAGCGGCAACGGTCGTGTCGGCGGCGAGGATCACCTCGCCCGGCGCACGCTCTGTGGCGCGCGCTTTCGCGAGCGTTACCCTCCGACAGTAATCGCGGGGACGTTCGTCTTTAAGCGGCGTTTCGTCGATATCGGCGGGGCGCACTTCGTTCGGTTCAATGCCGATCTGTCGCAAAAGCTCCAGCCGCCTCGGGCTGGCCGAGGCGAGCACCAGACGCGGTCGTTCTGTGGTCACTTGAAGCGGTAATTGATCCGACCCTTGGTCAAATCGTAGGGCGTCATTTCCACCTGGACCTTGTCGCCCGCAAGGACGCGGATCCGGTTTTTGCGCATCTTTCCTGCCGTATGTGCGATGATCTCATGGCCGTTTTCAAGCTCGACCCTGAATGTCGCATTCGGCAGGAGTTCCTTCACGACACCGGGAAATTCGAGCAATTCTTCCTTGGCCATGGTCTCTCCTAAGTTAGTCGCCCAGGGCTCTCCGGGCGTCGGGAACATGGGGTCTAAGGGCGCGCGAATCAAGGGCAAAGTTAACGATTGCGCGGCGTTTCGCCCCCGTTTCGGTTGAAAAAAGCCACCTTCGCGCGCGAGCCGTGCCTGTCCGAACAGCACGTCGGTATCGCATCAGTATAACGTCGGTGTTGCGTCGGTGCGGTTTTCTCAAGAAGGCAGCGCTTTTTTTGAAGCAAGCAGGCAGAAGTATTTTCGAGATTTCGGCTACTCTTCCGTTGGCTCCCCGAAGCGTTCGAGCATACGCGCCTTGATCTGATCGCGGGCCTGCCGATACTGCTCAAGCTTCGCTTCGCGCGTCTCGCCGATGCCGGAGGGGTCCATGATCTGCCAGTATTCGACGTCGAGGCTGAAATAGCGGGTCAACTCCAATGCACGGCGTTGGGCGGCGGGCGACAGCGCGACCACCAGATCGAAAGCCGCCAGGTCATCGCCCCATTCCTGCATCTCGTCGAAAGAGCGGGAGCGATGGCGGCTAAGTTCGATGTCCATTTCCTTGCAGACGGCGACGGAAAAACCGTCGATCTCCATGTCGTTATAGACACCGGCCGATTGGACATAGGTTTCCTGCCCGTAGAACTTCTTCATCATGCCCTCGGCCATCGGCGAACGGATCGCATTGTGATCGCAGCAAAAGAGGACCGATTGGGGAAGCTCGGCCAACTTATCCTCCGAAATGCAGGACGCAGATCAGGGTGAAGAGCCGGCGCGCGGTGTCGATGTCGAGGTCGACCTTGTCGTCCAACCGTTCTTGCAAGACCCGCGCGCCCTCGTTGTGGATGCCGCGCCGCGCCATATCGATGGCTTCGATCTGGGCGGGTGGTAGGCGTTTGACGGCCTCGAAATAACTTTCGCAGATCTGGAAATAGTCTTTTACCACCTGCCGGAACGGGCTGAGCGAAAGGTGGAACTCGGCCGCCGCTTCATCGTTCTCTGTCTTGATATCGAAGACCAGGCGCTTGTCGCGAATGGCGAGCAAAAGCTTGAACGGGCCCTGATCGGGCGCGCTCGACAACTTGAACTCGTTGTCTTCGAGCAGGTCGAAGACCGCAACGCGCCGTTCCTGTTCGATCTCGGGCGTCGGTGGGGCGAGCGCGCTGTCGTCAATATTGATTTCAATGATACGAGACATGGGGGACGGCATAGGCAAACCGTCCTCCAAGAGCAAGCGCGGCTCAGATTTCGAAGACTTCGACCTTTTGCCCATTGGCGCGGATAGCCAGTTTGCCCTCGCACAGCGCGAGCGCATCCTGCCCGAAGGCCGTCTTTCGCCAGCCTTTCAGCGCCGGGACATCCCGGATACCGGCGGCAATCTCGTCGAGGTCGGATGCCGTGGCGATCAGTTTTTGGGCCACGCCCAAGTCCTCGGATTTGGCTTTCAGCAAAACACGCAGCAGATCGGCCAGCGCCGGGTTCACTTGAAGTTTGTCCCGAGAACGGTCCGCCACCGGATAATCGTCGGGGCTGGCTTCGCTTGCCTTGCGGACGGCTTCCAGTATGCCTTCTGCGATCTCGCCTTTGCGTGCGTCCCTTAGAAGAAGTCGCGAGCGCCCGAGGTCCTTTATCGATTTCGGTTTGGTGGAGGCGATCTCCAGAAGCGCGTCGTCTTTCATGACGCGGCTGCGGGGCACGTTCTTTTCCTGGGCATAAGCCTCGCGGAAGTGCGCTAGTTCGCGCACGTATGCCAGAAACTTGCCCGAATGAGTGCGGGTTTTGACCCGTCTCCACGCGTGTTCCGGCTCGACGATATAGGTGTCAGGGTCGGTCAGGGTCGCGAGTTCTTCCTCGACCCAACTGCGCCGCCCGGACTTCTCAAGCGTGTCCGAGAGGTGTTCGTAGATGCCGCGCAGGTGCGTCACGTCTGCCAGCGCATAAGTCTTTTGAGCGTCCGTCAGCGGGCGGCGAGACCAGTCGGTAAAGCGCGAGGATTTGTCGAGAGATGACTTGGCGATCTTGCGTACAAGCGTTTCGTACCCCACTTGTTCGCCGAAACCTGCGACCATGGCCGCGACCTGCGTGTCGAACAACGGTGACGGGATAACGCCGCCGTCGACATAGAAGATTTCCAGATCCTGGCGCGCAGCGTGGAAGACCTTGACGACGTTTTCGTTCCGGAAGAGGTCAAGTAGAGGTTCGAGCGAGATGCCCTTGGCCAGCGGGTCGACAAGAACGGCGGTATCCTCTCCGTCGCCAGGAACTGCAAGCTGCACCAGACACAACTTTGAGTAATACGTTCTTTCGCGAAGAAACTCGGTGTCCACGGTCACGTAGGGGGCCGTGGCCGCCGTCGCACAGAACGATGCCAGCCCCTCGGTCGTGGTGATTGTTATCATTTATTGCTCGTGCCTTTACTCGAAACGTCCGGTAGTCATAGGCGCTTCTGCAGATCACGGCAAGTAAAGCGGCTCGATATTGCCCTCCAGGAACCGCCGCAACACGGCGGGGTAGAGTTCATGCTCTTCCGCAAGCACCCGTGCAGCCAGCGACTGCGCAGTGTCATCCGGCAAAACCGGCACTCGCGCCTGGCCGAGGATGGGTCCATCGTCCAGAACCGGCGTGACCATATGCACGGTGCATCCGGCTTCGCTGTCGCCCGCGTCGAGAGCGCGTTGATGCGTGTTGAGACCGGGATATTTCGGCAGTAGCGACGGGTGGATATTCAGGATGCGCCCGTCCCAGCGCTCGACGAAGCCGGGCGTGAGGATGCGCATGAACCCGGCAAGGCAGATCACTTGCGTTTGATGTGCGTCCAGTTGACGGGTCAGTTCCGCTTCGAAAGCGGGGCGGTCAGGGAAGTCACGATGGTCGACGACCTCGGTAGGGATATCCCGCGCGGCTGCCTTGGAAAGACCACCCGCACCGGGTTCGTTCGATAGCACGAGAACGGGGCGAACGGCATCCGCAAGGGCGACCATGTTCGAACCGCCGCCGGAAATCAGGATCGCGACACGTGTCACAAGAGCGCGCCGCTGTAGGTGACCCCCTCGCCTTCGACGATTTGTCCGATCTGGTGCACGTTATGGCCGTTGCTTTCGAAGGCATTTGTGGCATCTTGCAGCTTGTCTTCGGGGACGATGGCGACCATGCCGATACCGCAGTTGAAGGTTTTGAGCATCTCGCCTTCGGCAATTCCGCCTTGGTCGGCGAGCCATGAGAAGACGGGTGGCAGTTGCCAGGTGTTCAGGTCGATATGGGCAGCTAGACGCTTTGGCAGGGCGCGCGGCAGGTTCTCGGTCAGGCCACCGCCGGTGATATGGGCTAGCCCGTGCAGTGCATCTGCCGCCATGGCGGCCACAGCACCTTTGACATACAGCCGCGTGGGCGTCAGAAGCGCTTCGCCCAGTGTGCCCGGTCCGAAGGGGCTTGGTGCCTCCCAGCCCTGCCCGCTGAGTTCGACGATCCGGCGGACCAGAGAATACCCGTTCGAGTGCACCCCGTCGCTAGCGAGCCCCAGAAGAACGTCGCCCTTGGCGACACCGGCAGGCAAAGTTTGTCCGCGTTCCATCGCGCCGACGGCAAAACCCGCAAGGTCGAAATCGCCCGGGGCGTACATGCCCGGCATCTCGGCTGTCTCGCCTCCGATCAGGGCACACCCCGAGCGCAAACAGCCTTCGGCAATGCCCTCGACTACTTCAGCCGCGTGTCCGACATCCAGCTTGCCAGTCGCGAAGTAGTCGAGGAAGAAGAGCGGCTCGGCCCCCTGACAAACTAGATCGTTGACGCACATGGCGACCAGATCGATTCCCACACCACCGACGACGCCGGTTTCAATGGCGATCTTCAGCTTGGTGCCGACCCCGTCGGTCGCGGCCACCAACACTGGATCGGTGTACCCAGCGGCCTTCAGATCGAACATGGCCCCGAAGCCGCCGAGGCCGGACATCGCTCCGGGACGGTTGGTCCGTGCGGCTGCAGGTTTGATCCGTTCGACTAGGGAATTGCCCGCATCGATATCGACGCCTGCGTCGGAATATGTGAGCCCGTTTTCCTTGGTCATCTTTGGCCTCGTTCTGCTTGGTGGTGCCGATACTGGATGGCTGGCGAAGAGTCCACGCACCGCCCGTTGCCGGGAAACGGTACGCCCGTTAAAATCCGTTAAAATGACGATCCGAGCGCCTCTCGCCGCGGTTTTGGCGGCCCTTCTGACAGTATCCACGGCAACCGCCGAGACGCGCGTGATCGACGGTGACACGCTGGAAATAGACGGCACGATCTTTCGTCTCAATGGCATAGACGCGCCCGAGCACGGGCAACGCTGTGGGGATTGGGAGTGCGGGGCCGAAGCAACACGAACGCTTTCGAAGTTACTGAAAGGGGCACGTGTCAGATGCTCTCCGATCGAGGAAGATGTGTACGGTCGGATCATCGCGACCTGTTATGCTAACGGTCGCGATCTGAGCGCAGAGATGATCGACAAGGGTTTGGCCTGGGCTTTCGTGAAGTACTCGGAAGAGTACGTGCAAGATGAACTTGTCGGCCGGGACAAGGCCGAAGGTGTCTTCGCGGACGATTTTCTGGCGCCTTGGGACTTCCGCGATCTGCGGTGGAAGCGTGCCGAAGCCGAGGAACAGGAAGCTCCGCCGGGTTGTCCGATTAAGGGGAATATCTCGTTCAACAGTGGCGACAGGATTTACCACATGCCCTGGTCGCCATGGTACTCGCGGACCTACATCAACACCGCAAAAGGCGAGCGCTGGTTTTGCGACGAGGCAGAGGCCATTGCCGCGGGGTGGCGCGCACCCTATTGGAATTGACCCGGCTTGACCGAAGCGTTTTCTCTGCTATCCCCGTGGCCAAGGTCGGGCCTGTAGCTCAATTGGTTAGAGCAGAGCGCTCATAACGCTTTGGTTGGGGGTTCGAGTCCCTCCGGGCCTACCATTTCCCGCTTACGGTGAAAAATCATCTCATTTTCTCCTTTATTCTTTTTTTCCTTTCGGATAACCGCTTTTGCTTAATAACTTTGTTGTGCAATCCAACGTCCACGACATGCGCGGGTAATGGTTTCGCAAGACTGAATTCGTAAGACGATAACATCCCCCAAACCTTGGCAATTGTGCCAATGACTAACTGGAGCCAAAAAATGGCAGCAAGAAAAATGGACCTGGACAAACTTTCTCTGGACGATCTGAAATCGCTTAGGAAGGATGTCGACAAGGCAATCACCAACTTTCAAAAGCGCAAGCGCGACGAGGCAATGAAGGAAATTCAGGCTGTCGCGAAAAAGCATGGGCTGTCCGTTGAGGATATCGTGAGCGGAAAGGGCAAGGCGCGGAAATCGAAGTCGCCTGCAAAGTACCGTAATCCGGAAGATTCCAGCCAAGTATGGTCCGGCCGCGGCCGCCAACCTGCCTGGTTCAAGGCTGCGATCTCTTCAGGCAAGAAAGCGGAAGCTCTGGAAATCTGAATCAATGTTGACGCGGGTCTTTCATAGACTCGCGTCAGGATTTATCTGGGAATGACTATTTCAACTTTAGCGCCACCCAGATTATCGCTATGTCCCAATTGCAGTATGCCGCCGTGTTGTCTGGCAATGTCCGACGCAATTGTCAGCCCCAGCCCGACGCCCGAGCCAAAGTTCTGATTGCGGGCCCCATCCAATCTTGAAAACGGCTTTAATGCAATGTCTCGCATATCAGCCGGAATACCGGGACCGCTGTCTTCGACGGAAAAGACAATCTGCCGTTCAGCCACATCGACCGAAACACGCGCTTCATTGCCGTAGCGCACGGCATTCGTGACCAGGTTTTCCAGTGCGCGCCGGATGGCAACGGGCCGAAGCATGGCCGTCCCCTGCCCCGTCACCGCGCCAAGTTGCACCGGCTGTGTCTTGCTGGCCCTGTCGACCACTTCGCGGACCAGGTGGTGCGGATCGATGCGGCTGGGATCTTCCTGCGCGTCACCGCGCGCAAAGGCGAGGAATGCTTCGACCATCTGCTCCATGTCCTCGACATCGCCACGCATGGCCTCGGCATCCGGATTGTCGTCCATCAGCGAAAGCCCAAGCTTCATGCGCGTGAGCGGCGTTTTCAGATCGTGGCTGACACCTGACAGCATCAGCGTGCGCTGCTCCATCTGACGCTCAATCCGGTCCCGCATGTCCAGAAAGGCGGCGCCGGCCTGGCGTACCTCGGCCGCTCCCGCTGGGCGATAGGGCACCACGCGGCCCTTGCCGAAGGCATCCGCCGCGCGCGCAAGTCGCCGGATCGGGCGCATCTGATTTCGAAGATAGATAAGTGCGATTGCCGACATCAGGATCGCGGTGAAACCGATCAGGACCAGGAACTGATGCGGGTTGCGCGCCGAGAGCCGGCTTCGGGGGATATCCAGATAGGTGGCACCATCCTCACCGGGGAACGACAGGCGCGCCATGCCGCGCTGTTCTACCAGATCGACCGCCTGCAATTCCGGAAACTCGATGCGAAAGACTTCGATCACGGTCCGGCCCGAAAAGTCGGTCCAATCGCGGCGGTCGATGTAGATCGGAGCGCCGGTCGAGATCTCGATGCCCAGGGGAGATGCGATTTCAAGCGCTTGCGCGGCATCATCAGCCCCGTCGAGACGTTCGACCACAAGCCGCACTTGTTGCACGACGGTCGCCGTCATCTGGCGTGTCACATCTTCGTAGAGGCGCTGAAAGAAGACGACGGTGACGACCAGAAGGATCGTCATGACCGGTACCAAAAGGATGAGCGTCGCCCGCCAGTAAAGCGAGGTTGGCATCCAGTCTTTCAGTCGGGCCGCAATCATGCGAGGACCTTAGAAGTGCAATCGGCAGAGAGGAACCCCCATGACCCGACCCGAGCCGGGCCTTGCAGTAGAGGTGGCGGACGGTCTGCGTCGCATCCTTGCCCCGAACCCGGGGCCGATGACGCATTGGGGCACGAACACCTTTCTGGTGGGAACGACCGAGATCGCCGTGGTGGACCCGGGGCCGCAGAGCGAGGCGCATCTAGAGGCCATCTTGACAGCGACGAAAGGCCAGCGCGTTGCACATATTCTTGTGACCCATGCGCATCTGGACCACAGCCCCTTGGCGCATGGCCTTTCAGAAGCGACTGGCGCGCCCGTGACGGCGTTCGGTCCCCCAGAGGCCGGGCGGCGCCCTATCATGCAGCGTCTGGCTGACGAGGGTCTGGCCGGTGGCGGTGAAGGGGTCGATACGCGTTTCGCCCCGGATGAGACCGTCGAAGACGGCGACAGCATCCAGGGTGATGGCTGGTCGGTGGAGGTCTTGCACACACCGGGCCATTTCGCGGGTCACATCGCGTTCCGGGGCGATGACTGGATCCTTTCTGGCGATCACGTGATGGACTGGTCCTCCTCACTGGTCTCGCCACCCGACGGCAACCTGACGGACTTCATGGCGACCTGCCGCAGGCTGCAGGCGCTTTCGCCGTCGCGCCTCTTTCCGGCGCATGGGGGCGTCATCGATCGCCCGCAGGAGCGCCTCCAATGGTTGATTGATCATCGTCTTAGTCGCGAGGCTGCGCTTCTTGATGGCCTAAGCGACGAACCGCAGCAAATTGGCGCGCTGACAAAACGCATATACGACATCGACCACGCCATGCTGCCCGCGGCCGAGCGCAACGTGTTCGCGCATCTTATTGATCTTGTTCAACGAAACTTGGTTGTCGCGCATCCGAAGCTGGCCTGGAACGCAAAGTTTGCCGCGGCTTAGCAACGCCATTTTTTGACTGGACGTGGTCCAGAGCCATTGCTATACGCGCATCTCGTGTTCCGGCGTAGCTCAGCGGTAGAGCAGTTGACTGTTAATCAATTGGTCGTTGGTTCGATCCCAACCGCCGGAGCCAAATCCTTAAAAAACAATCGCGAATACCCGTCCCCAATTCTGGGCGACGCAGACTTGCTGTCAAGACTCAAGAGCCAGCCGACAACGGCGCGCGCCGGACCAGGTGAGCTCTTGCGCTGGCTTCGCCATGGAAACCTTCGCCAAGGGGGAACCGGGTAACTTGATTGATGTGTTGCGGGCCGCTTGACACCTCTGAGAGGCACGCGGGTCAAACAAAAGAGCATAATGCGTGCATTGTCGCTTTTCAGGCATTCTAGGCGGTTGTAGATGCAGGCATCCGCATGAGCGCGCAACGAACGCAAGGTACAAATCCGGGATGACGCATCTGATGTTTTCCTGAGCGACGTAAAGGGCTGAAAAATGTTGAAGGTAGGACTTCTGGGAGCCGGACGCATCGCCGGCGTTCACGCAACGGCAATCACATCGCACGCCGAAAGCGCATTAGCTGCCGTATCGGATTATTTTCCGGAGAACGCAGAGAAACTGGCGGCTCAATACGGGTCGGTCGCGCGCGCCACGGACGAGATCATTGCGGATCCCGAAATCGACGCGGTGCTGATTGCCACATCGACCGACACGCATTCGGACCTGATCGAGGCCGCAACGGCTGCGGGCAAGGCGGTGCTGTGCGAAAAACCTGTCGATCTGAGCCTGGAACGCGCACTGGCTTGCCAGGTCGCCGTCGCGAAAACGGGCCGGTCGGTGATGATCGGGTTCAATCGCCGGTTCGATCCCAGCTTTGCGGCGCTCAAGTCGGCCCTCGATGCGGTCGAAATCGGAAAGCCCGAGCTGTTGTCAATCACCTCATTCGATCCCGCGCCACCGCCCATCGAATATGTCAAGGTCTCGGGCGGTCTCTTTCGTGACATGATGATCCATGACTTCGACATGGCAAACTTCCTTATGGGGGATGCGCCGGTCGCCGTGACGGCCGTGGGAACGTCGATCATCGACAGCGAAATCGGAGCCGCCGGCGATGTCGACACGGCGGCAGTGACCCTGAGGTACGAAGATGGCCGGATTGCAGTTATCAAGAACTCGCGCCGCGCTGCCTATGGATACGATCAGCGGGTCGAACTGCTTGGGTCCGAGGGCATGCTGCAGGCTCAGAATATGCTGGAGAACACGGTCGTCAAATCCACGACCGATGGTGTCACGGGGGCGAAGCCAACCTACTTTTTCCTGGAGCGTTATATGCCGGCTTATGCCGCCGAATGGTCGGCCTTTGTCGAGGCCGTGAAGAACGGCACATCCTTCCCGGTCGATCTGGATGACGGTGTCGCAGCACTTGCGATGGCCGAGGCGGCAACAAGGTCCGCGAAGACCGGCGCGCCCGTTCTAATCGCAGACGTTCTGACGTGATGACGTGAATGACCATAGGAGCGCGACAAATACCAAGATGCGCTCCTCAGAAACCTGGCCTGACATAGTCGCGATCGGGATCACGTGGTCTTCCCTTGCGCGCTGATGGACTACCTCTACACGCGACAATGATGTCGTCAGGCCAGTTCCAGTCGTGGCAACCGACTTCGCTCCGTGCGCAACAACGCCGCATTCGTGGGACCATAATCCCCAGCGCGCCAAGCAGAGACTTGAACCGAATTTGACAGGATTGCCTCCGGTTCCGTTTGAAGTCCGCAGAAAAACGGGGCATTTGGAATACCAGTGCGGAGGACACGCACTATGTATCGCATGGGACCATCTGCACTGACGTCATAGGGCTGAACTTTGTCACTTTTCTTCATCGTCGCTCTTCCCTTTCTGGGTGCGCTTCTGCCGGGGCTCATGAACTCTGCCGGGCGGGCCGCCTGTGCAGGCGTGACATTTGTCGTATCACTTACGGCTTTTGTCGGGCTTCTGACCAACCTGCCACAGGTGCTTGCAGGTGAGGTCGTGACCGCCCGCATCG
>JASJDQ010000114.1 GCA_030065075.1 Paracoccaceae bacterium
ACCGCGCCCGGCATCCCGGGCGCCCGGCCGATGGCGCGGGCTTCCAGTTCGCGGACCAGCTTGCGGCGCATCGCGCGTTCGAAATCACGGAAATCCACGGCTTCCTCGACGAAGGCCCCGGGCCCCTTGATCAGTTCGCGCCGGTAGTAGCCCGGCAGGTCATCCTCGAGCCCGCCGATGGCGAGGCCGTTGACCGTGACCTCGTCGAGCGGGAAGTTCTTGTAGGCCAGCTGCGGACGGAACCCATCGTTGTTCACCCCGTCGCCCGAGACATCCAGCGTCTGAAACAGACATGGCGGTGCCGCCCGGAACACCTCGGCCGAATACCCCAGGGCGTAGCCCAGTGCCGTGGGAAACTCGGCATAACGACGCTTGCTGGCGCGGATCTGGGCGGCGGCGGCCTCGATATCCGCCGACGAGGACAGGAGCCGCCAGTCCAGCGTCAGGTCCTGCTGATAGCGCCCGCTCCATTCGAAGACCGCAAGGGCCACCGACTGTCCTGGGACCGACAGGATCGCGCGTTGCACCTCGGGAGAGGCCAGCGCGGCGGCAAGCCCGTCGCGCTGCAGCCGGTCCTCCTCGGAATCGACCGACGACGATATGTCCAGGGCCAGCGCCAGCGCCAACCGGCACTCGGCCACCGCCGGCGCGGCCCACAAAACAAGCAAAACCGCGAACAGCCGGCCCACAGGAGCCTACCAGTGACCGGTGTTTTCCATGCTCGCCCAGGGTTCCGCCGGGGCCAGCGCCTCGCCCGCCTGCAAAAGCTCGATCGACACATTGTCGGGCGAGCGCACGAAGGCCATGTGCCCGTCGCGCGGCGGCCGGTTGATCGTCACGCCATTGTCCATCAGGTGCTGGCACATTTCGTAGATGTCATCGACGCGATACGCGAGATGCCCGAAATGCCGCGAATCCGAGGGCAGCCCGTCATCGCCATCCCAGTTGTAGGTCAGCTCCACATGGGCGTTTTCCTGCCCCGGCGGGGTCATGAAGACCAGCGTGAAGCGGCCCTTTTCGCTGTCATGGCGCCGGGTCTCTTCGAGTCCCAGAAGCTTGTAGAACGCAATCGATTTCTCCAGGTCCTTCACGCGGACCATGGTGTGCAGATAGGTGATGCCCATCGGATCCTCCTTGTGGTTTGCGAAGAATCCTAGTGCATCACCCCCGCAGTGACGAGGGCCCACACACCTGACGTTCAGAAATTCGACTGCAACCCGACCGAAACCGCCCATTCCGAGGTGGTGAAGCGCGACACGTTCGACTCGGTGCGCTGGTGGCGGATCCGAAGGCTGGGCGAGAACCCCGCGTATTCGATGGCCTCGAAGGTCAGATCGAGATCGGCGAAAAGCCCCTCGTCCTGGCGCCCGCCGGGCACGACGATGAAGCCCAGCGCGTAGTTCGGGTAGTCGGTATAGGAGGCGCCGATGCTCGCAGCGACCCGGACATCCATGATCGGCTTGCCGAATTGGTAGGTCACCTTGGCATAGGCTGCCTGATTGTGGAGAAAGAAGATCGGCGACATCGTATCGCTGACATAAAGCGAGCCGCTCAGCCGGTCGCCATTGCCCAGCTCATAGCTCAGCCCGACGCTGGCTCGGCCCGCGTCGCCGTAATCGCCGCTATGATAGTCACGCGCCTCGAGCTCCAGATGCCCGCTGAAGCGCAGCCGCTCGGTCAGGGGGGTGACGTAGGTGGCGCTCGCGGTCAGCGCATTGAACGAGGGATCGAGCGCCTGGCGGTAATGGGTGATCTTGCCGCCGAATTGCAGGACGCGGCCCGGCTTTTGCAGGGCGATGAAATGGCGCAGGCCGACCGTGAATTCCTCTGCCGACAGGTCGCTTTCCGAAAAACCCGGTGCCGCCGCGCGCGCCTCGTCCGACAACCGCACGCGTTTGATATAGGCCGAGCCCGTCACATCCGTCTGACTGCGGTCTTCTCGCCGCAGCCGGTAGGCAAGCGACAGGCGGGACTGCCCGATCCAGCCCGAGAGCGCCTGGGCGTCGCTCGACAGCACGCCCACCAGCGGCACGCCGTCGATGATGTTGTAGGGGCTTTCCGACCCGCCATTGACGTTCGAGGAGGGCTCGACCGAGGTGTCGAAGCGCCAGCGCCAGGGGTTCTGCGCCTGAAACACCTGGTAATTCTGCTCGACCCGCGCGCGATGCGCCTCGCTGGGCGCGAGATCGCCGGCGCGGCGCAGCCAGAACTGGGTCGGGATCGTGCGATTGCCCGCCATGGCGGAAATCGCCGACATGCGGGCGGCGTGGAATTTCAGCTCGGGGTCGTCGGCGTGGCGAAAGGCAAGCCGCGCGTTGCGAAAGGACTGCCTGTCGTCGCCCGCGCCCAGATAGAGCGCGGACATCGTCAAGAGCCCGTATTCGTCTTGCGGGTCGTTTTCCAGCAGGATCGCGGCCAGGGGGGCGGCCAGCTGCACGTCCCCCGCCATCGCCGAGCGAAACGCCAGGACCTGCGTTTCCTCCAGCGTCAGGGTGCGCGGTTCCGCCAGGGTGGCGGCCGGCGCAGCGAGGAAACAGCCCAGCGCGAGGCTCAGGCCGCGGGCAAGCCCCTTAAGGCGCCGTGCCAGTGCAAAGCGTGACATCTTCGCCCGGCTTTCCGCATTGCGTGAGCACGAAGACGCCGGTCTCGCTGATGGCGTCGCCCAGATCGGGATCGAAATTGTCGATCACCAGCACCCCGGCCAGGCCCGACGCATCGACGCCGCCGAAGATGCCGCCGTAATCGCCGACCCCGGTGATGGTGCCGTCGATCGTGGTCTCCACGATGCCGAGGAACTCGCCGTCGGCGGTGATATCGGTGGCCACCAGCACCAGATCGGTCAGTGGCGGCAGAAGCGGATTGTCGAGCCGCATCCGGTTGTAGACCGTGCCGTTGACCAGCATGTCCGCGAAGTTGGCGTTGATGAAGACATCGCCCTCGACACGGCCCGGCCCCTGCATCTGCAGCGCCGGATCCGGCACCGGGGGCAGGGGGCCGCTGTAGTTGTCGAGCCCGACATAGCCGCCCGCATAGGAGACCTGGCCGACCCCGGGACCGGTGCCGACCGCAGGCGGCGTAAAGCTGCCGGTGCGTTCATAGTACCCGCCGGCGAAGAACCGGTTGAACTGCCCGCCGTCGCTTACCGCGACCCCGCGCACCGATCCGTCCGCGCTTTCCCGCGCTACGCCCAGGAACAGCCGGTCGAGCGGATCCTCCTGGATCGAATAGGCCTCGTATCCCGCCGGAAGGCCGACCTCGGCCGCCGGCAGCCGCGTGTACGCCACCGAGACGGGGGTCGCGTCGAGCCCCGAGATCGTCACCGCCAGCGTCTTGGCCACCGGATCATAGCTCACTGAACTGAGGTTCTTGGCCAACGCGACGGGGATGCCCGCATCCGTGACCGTCGGCGTCGTGGGATCCACCGGATCCGGCGTCGTGGTGCCCGGGTCCGTCGTTGTCCCCTCGTCCGTCGTGGAAATCAGGGGGTTTCCATCGCATGCCACCAAACCGGCGACGACCGCGAGTACCGTAAGTTGTCTGCGCATAACTCTGCTCAAGCCTGCCTGTTTTCCCGCGACCCTGTGGAAAACTTTTGGATAAGTCAACGAATCTAGCAACTTACAGGGCGTAACTGATGCAGGAATATCGCGCTTTCCGGCGTCTAGATGCAGAGGCCCGCCACCCTATCTCGGGGCTGGTCCAATCCACCCGCATAGATGTAGTATGTCGCTCCAGACGCCGCGCAGCACGAAAAGGATTCGCCCCATGCCCCTCACGCCCGAGCAGCAAGCCGAGATCGACGCCCTGCGCGCTTCCCCCCAGCCGACCCTGCGCACCATCGCCCCGGGGCTAGAGCAGCACCTCTACACCGCCTATGACGTGCTCGACCACGGCTTCATCCGCGTCATCGACTACATGGGCGACGACAACGCCATCTGCCAGGCCGCCCGCGTCTCCTACGGCAAGGGCACCAAGCAGGTCAGCCAGAACGAGGGCCTGATCCGCTACCTGATGCGCCACTGGCACTCCACCCCCTTCGAGATGTGCGAGATCAAGCTGCACGTCAAACTGCCCGTCTTCGTCGCCCGCCAGTGGATCCGCCACCGCACCGCCAACGTCAACGAATACTCCGCCCGCTACTCGATCCTCGACCGCGAGTTCTACATCCCCGAACCCGACCAGCTTGCCGCCCAATCCACCGCCAACGCGCAAGGCCGCGGCGACGTGCTGGAAGGCGCCGAGGCCGCCCGCGTCCTCGAAATCCTCAAATCCGACAGCGCCCGTGCCTATGACCACTACGAGGAAATGCTCGCCCAGGACGACCAGAAAGGCCTTGCGCGAGAGCTCGCCCGCATGAACCTGCCCGCCAATGTCTACACGCAATGGTACTGGAAGGTGGACCTGCACAACCTCTTCCACTTCCTGCGCCTGCGCGCCGACAGCCACGCCCAATACGAAATCCGCGTCTATGCCGAGGCGATCTGCAAACTCGTCGCCGACTGGGTCCCCTTCGCTTATTCGGCCTTCGAGGACTACCGCATGGGCGGAGTCACCCTCTCGTCAAAGGCGATTGAGTGTTTGCGGAGGATGCTGCAAGGGGAAGAGGTCACCCAGGAGACCTCTGGCATGTCCAAGGGGGAATGGCGGGAGTTTGAGGGAGTGATTGGGTAGATGGAAGGCGATCTGAGTTATGCTCTCAATAGTGAACAATTTAAGGAACTAATCGAGACACTTGGCTCCGAACCTGCTTTTAGCATTTGGTCGGGAATGTTCTGGATTGGGTTCGCCTCATTTCTTGTTGCTGCTTCGGCTATAATTCTAACCGTCCTGGAGAGCAGAAGGACAAAAGCTGGCGCGGATGCTGAACTCATTCTCAAGAGTTTCGAGGACTATGAGGGTTTATACAGCTCACTCAGATCAGTCCCAAATCTAGAAAAGGCAAACTCCAAGGTGCTAGAAGAGATTTCCGATAAGCTTGATTACGATGAAAAGAACTTTGATTTGATAGAGCGTCATAGCAAAATTGATGCGAACGCATGGGGTGAAGCTCGCGCTACGAAGATTTATTTCAAGAGTAGGTTTGAATTGGTTGGGAAGGGGTTTTTCTCTGACCAAGCCATAGCGAACACAATGGATCATGCCGGTGTGAATCTAGTACGTCGTCAGCTCCGAAAGCTCGATATAGTGATGTTCTACCAAGTTCGGCTTGAGAAATTCAAAAGCGGATCATTCACAAAGGAATACCTTGAAAGAACCTTCAGGGAAGATCTGGACTGGTACGAAGAACTCCCGCATTTCATGAAACGAAACAAGACTACCTTTGGCTGGGACGCCTAAACGAGTCGGCAGTAGGGTGCGCTTCAGCGCACCAATCCACGCCTCCTCCACCCGGCACTAAGGATCGCGCCCGGCCTGGGGGGCGGGGTCGGGCGCGATCCGGGGCTGACGCCCCGGGGGAACGGTTGGACGGGGCAACTCCCTGTAGCAAGCGTAGGCTAGGCAGTCATGCCCACCACTCGCACAAAGCCGCGCAGCGACGGGCCGAGGCGCGGCGATCCGGCCTCTGCTCGGCAGCGCTTTATGCCAGCCAAGCCCTTCCACCCTCAGACCGATTCACCAGACCAACCAAATCGCCGGGCCCCGACACGGCCCGTCGATGCGCGGCGGCCTTCGGCCGGTTACTCCGCGCCAGGCTGAATTGACCTGTCTCACTCCGCCACACGCCCGGACTCGCCTGACCAAGCGCAACTGCCCGTCAACACGCGTGGCATGGCGACCGGCAAAGAAATGGGGCAGCCCGGCCAATCGGGCTGCCCCACGCGTTTCAGGATGTCTCGGTCAGCAGTTGGGCCGGTTCAGAACCGCAACACCCCGCCGACTTCGATCGTGGTGAAGTCCACTCCGATATCGGTGTAGGGCACGTCGGTCAGGAAGTCGCCCTCGTTGAAGTTGTGATGCAGGATCGCGCCACGCAGGCTGAACCGGTCGCTGACGGCGTGCTCGAACCCGACGCCGAAGACCAGGCCACTGAGGTTCTTGCTTTCCCCGTTGCGTCCGACGACACCGAAATCATCCGTGTAGGCAAAGACATCCGCTGATGCCCAGCCGGCGGTCACATAGACCATGGACCGCTCACCGGCGGCCATGCCGACGCGACCACGAATGCTGGCCATGTTGCTGACTTCGACGCCGCATTCGAAGGTCGGGTTGACGCAGGCCTCGGCCCCGTCGACCTCCAGGCCCGAATAGGTCAGTTCGCCGCCATAGATGACGTTGCCGCTCTGGAAGTTGTACCCCAGAACACCGCCATAGCCCATGCCGTCGAGGTCGCCCTCACCGTCGCCCGGGAAGTTGGTGTCGTTGCCGAAGCTGCCGGTGTTGTAGGACAGGAGCAGGCCTGCATACACGCCCGTCCAGTTGAAGACCTCTGGCGTGACCGGCGGCGGCACGACCACGACCGGTCCCGGACCGTCCGCCAGAACAGCCGTTGTTGAAAGAAGGCTCAGCGACGCCGCGGCCACCGTGAGTTTCAACGCGTTTTTCATGTCTTTGCTACCCCAGACCAAAAAAGCAGATGCGCATTAATGCGATGTCCGCGCGTCGAGTGAAAGATGGGGCGATGCTTATCTGTACGACCTGCGTTTTTATTACAACGCCCGGACCGGCCGTGAAACGGAAGCGCGGTTTTCGCCGGCTCCAGTGCCGTGCGTAGGATGGGTGCTCGCACCCATCATCGCCAACCCATCACATCGCCCCCATAACACCCGCCCGGACTCGCCGCGGCACGTGCAGGGTGAGTGCTTAGCGCCTTGCCAAAAATATTGCCCGCTTCCCGAGCGCTGTCGCTATGTCGATTTGAGCCGCGTCAAGGCACCTTTCCCTGCATCATGATACCGAGGTGTCGGAGCGCGGCGAACATCACAATTTCGGGGGAGGGTAGAATGAAGGCGTTTACTCAAATGCTGACCGCAGCAGCAGTGGCGGCGTTGGTCGCCGGTGCAGGACTTGCGACCGAGAAGTCGGGCGCGAGTACGCCCCTTGAGCTTGAGACGTCGGGGGATTGCCGCATGACCGTTGAAGAGGTCGATGCAATGCCGGCGACAAAAGTGCTTCATGCGATCGCCGACACGGTCGGAACGCCCGGTACCGGATCGCCAGAGGGCCGCATCATCACGCTTGGCCATGTCATTGGCCAGCAAGCCCGGCATGTCGGCGACGATCCGGCCCGGGCGCAGTGGTTCAGCTGTATCCAGGAAAGGATTGCCATATCATACCACGCCGCTTCGATGATGAGCACGGGGCCGTCCAACCCGATACCGTTCGACAGAACCTTTCAGTTGGCGATCATGGGGATGCTGGACGACGACCAGCTCAAGTCCGCGAATATCGACCCCGGCGCTGAGGTCGGGTCGGTGTTCGACGCGCCCTGGGGCGGGTCTTGGCTGGTGTCGGCGAGGGCGCAGAGCGCTCACGGTTTCAAGATGCGGGCGAAGCTCGACTTCGATCTGTACAGCGATCCGCCCACGGTCACCCTGAGCGGGTCGGAAGGCGAATCCATGACGCTGCCCGCCACGACCGCCGGCGACGTCGTCACGTTCGAGCATCTGGTCACCGGCACCCATCGCTATGTCTGGACGCTGACCTATGGTGAAGAACAGTGCACCGGCGAAATCGCGACCTATGGCCCGAACAGAACGGTGATGTGGGATATCCTGGAATGCGTGCCCGTCGGCAACGATCCATAGGGTCTGAGCGAGTGGTTTCTGTCCTCGCCCGGGCTCGCCTCACCCTCCGATGGGAGAAATGACGCCACGTTCCCCGTGACGCGAGGCCCTCCGGTCGGCCATAGAGCCCGCACGATTCAACCGAGGCCCGACCCATGCCGCAGACATCGACCCCGCTGAAGCTCTTCCCGCTCACCCCCGAGCAGGTCCGCATCCTGCTCGGACGCGACACCCCGAGGTAGGGTGCGCTATTGCGCACCAGCCCCGTCTGACACCCCCCGGACTCGCCTTTGCAACGAAAACGCCCGCCAGGTGACCAGCGGGCGCGTCGGGCACAAAGTCCGATGGAATTCCGATAGAATTCCGATGAAGTTCTGATCGCGGTTTTCTAGCCCAGAATGCCCGGCCAGTTCGCCTCACCGGCCGCGATATTGCCCGGAATATCCTGCAGCCAAAGCTCCCGCGCGCGCAGGCTGGCGTTGAGATACAGCCGGTCCTCATAGACCGTCCAGGCCTCCGGAATCGTCGGCGCCAGGTACCCGCGGGACGCCGCAAACGCGCAGTAACCCCCGAATTTCGCTCCATATTTTTCCGGCTCCGCCTCGAACGCCGCCTTGTTCGCGGCGCTGGCAAAGCGCCACTCTGCGCCCTTGTACGTCACCGCGTGATCGGCCGAGCCCTCCACCGGCGCGCCGTCCAAAAAGTAGGCAACCGGATCAATCCCATTGATCGCCACCCCATTCGTCTGAAACGTCTCCGGCTCCGCCGCCAAAACCGGCGATCCCACCAATGCCGCCGCAGGCGCGGCCACCAAAATTCCAAGCAAATTCCGTCTGTTAAGTTGCATCACGAGGTTCCTTGTGCGTGTGTCGTGAACCCAAGATGCGCATTCCGGCGGCCCATGAAACCCCGCCGCACCAACCCGTGATCCCCCGTCAACAGCTTGAAACATTTGGCCGCACCCCGGGAGATTTCGCATGATTTTTCGGGCGGACCCCGCGTAGCCTTGCGCCAGGGAGCAACAAGGGAAGGGGGTCGCCATGCTGCGCCTCACATGTGGTCTCGCACTGCTGCTGAGCCTTCCGGCCAGCGCCCAGACAGTCAGCTGCGACCAACGCGAACGCGTCGTGGCCAAGCTGACCGGCCTTGGCGAAACGCAGACGGGCATGGGCCTGTCGGACAAGGGGCAAATCTACGAGATCTGGGCCTCGGACCAGACCGGAACCTGGACGATCGTGCTCAGCGACAGCTCGGGGCTCAGCTGTATTCTCAGCTACGGGCGTGACTGGTCGGCAGAGGCGCCGGTCGACAAAATCTGAGCCCTTTGGCCACCGCCTGAGCTTCCGTTTCCGCGCCGCGGCTGCGCCGCCTCTAGGCAGCTGTCGGTCGAGGCGGCGCATTTCTGCCACAAGATGTAGTAGAAACGATCTGTTTCGAAACGAGCTTTTGACTGACTCCCCAAGCCTGTTAACCATGCGGCACCTGCCCTTGGGGGATGCACAAGGTTAATGGAGGCTTCCATGCGTTACACACTCCCCGCCGCCGTGGTCGGCGCGACCCTTCTGGCGGCGACGTCCGCTTTGGCCTGGTCGGAAGATGTCAGCCGGATGATGCAGCCGGCGACGAACGAGATGCCGATCTACGCCTACCCGTCCAAGCACAACTACTGCCCCGCAGGCCTCCAGCCCGTCGTCGTGGGCGGTGTGATCTGCTGCGGGACGCCGACCCACGCGGCAATGGTCAGCCATCCGGCGCCGCGCCGGCACGCGCCACGCGCCACGCAGGCAAGCGCGCCTTACGTCGCCTACGGCAAGGGCTACGACGGCAACTGACGCCTGACCTCTCGGCCTCCGAGCGCCCCGCCGCGAAATCGCGCGCGGGGTGCTGTCATGCGAAACGCTGTGTTTCTCAGGCGGAAATTGACCATCGCTCTCATATCTGTAGGCTCTTGAAACTATTAAGATATTCACTGCGCTACATGTTGTGGGGGCAACGATGGGATACTCGAGATTTGGCCTGCCGGCTGCGATTGCACTGGCAGTGATGGGCACGACCGACACCGCCCAGGCGGTTTGTTCGAACAGCTATGCCGATGTGACGATCACCTGTCCGAACCCGGTACCCTATAGCGGGGCGAGGACATTGACACCGACGTCGCGCAATCTGCCGACGGTCGGCACGCCGGGCCTCTACAAAAACTGGGGCAACGGCTATGACGTGCGGGTCTATCTTTACAAGAACGGCACCGGGTTCCAGCCGTTCCACTGGGAAGTGGACGCCGAGAAGTAACCGCGCGTACGAAAAAAGCGGCCCCAGAAGGCCGCTTTGACTGCCTGATGATCCGCGCTTAGAGGGGCTTGAGATCGCCGGCCGAGGACCGGCCGTCGCGGCCCGCCTGAAGCTCGTATTCGATCTTTTGGTTGTCGGCGAGCCCGGTCAGACCGGCGCGTTCCACCGCCGAGATGTGCACGAACACATCCTTGCCGCCGTCGTCGGGGGCGATGAAGCCATAGCCCTTGGTGGTGTTGAACCATTTCACGGTGCCAGTGGGCATTCCGTTATCTCCTTAGTCCTATGCCCGCCCACGTTCTGCAGCGGGTTGGTGCAGCCTTGTCGTCGCGTCTTCCAGCCACACTCGAAACCGGAGTGGTCGTCGCAATTCGCCGTCACGTGGCAGAGGATGGGTGTTTCTGGACAAAAAGCAAGGGCTGAGGCAGGTCAATCACGCAATTTCGAGATCGGCGCTGAAAAAGGATGCAGATGGTGAAAGTCTATGGATTGAAGACCTGCGATACCTGCCGCAAGGCTGTAAAGGCTCTGCAGGCGGCGGGGCAGACTGTGGAAATGGTGGATGTGCGGGCCGCACCCCTTGAGCGGGACCAGATCGAGGCGTTTCTGGCAGCGTTCGGGGAGGCGCTGGTGAATCGGAAATCGACGACCTGGCGGCAGTTGTCCGAGTATGCGCGCGCGCAGGCTCCAGCGGCCCTTCTTGCCGCGCATCCGGCCCTGATGAAACGGCCTGTGATCGTGGATGGCGACGCGGTTTATCTTGGGTGGGGAAAAGAGGTGCAGAATTCCCTCCTTGGATAAGGTGCCGGGTCTGAATATGTCGAGATCAGCACTTTGGAGGACTGCATGCGGAACGCGGCGCTGACACTCGGCCTGATCGGTGGGATCATCGGAATGATCGTGGGATTTTTCAGTTATGGCTATGTGGAGTTCATCGATTGGTTTGGCGAGATCCGCGATGTCGCCGGGCAGGTTGACAACCCGGCCCTGATCAAGGCCGCCAGTCTCGGGGCCCCGGTGCTGGCGATCGCAGGCGGCGCGATGGCGCGAAGCCAGGCGATGGTTGGCGGCGTATTGATGCTGCTTTCGGCGGCGGGGATGTACTATGCATTCGGATTTGGCGTTTTCACGATGTTCCCGATCGTGATGGCGGGACTCGGTGGCCTGCTCGCACTCACCGCCCGAAAGCCTGACGCCGCGTGAAGCGTCAGCTGGCCGATTCCGGCGAAGCGCTCTCGCCACGCATCTTACGCAGCACGGTGTCTACCGAAATCGGGCCCGCGCCGCGGAAGACGAGGTAGATCAGGAGGAAGATCCAGAGCGTGCGCTGGTCCATGATCGTCGCCAGCGCGTCGTTGTCGAACCAGGCGCCGATCGCGGCGCCGTGGCCGGTGACATCGACGAAGCTTTGCACCAGCACGAAGCCGATCATCCCGAGTGCTGCGAGGCGGGTGAAGAGCCCGATCAGGATCAGCACCGGAAGGACGAATTCCGCCCAGGCGCCCAGCACCATGATCGCCTTTTGCAGGAAACTGGCTTGTGTGAGGTCCCAGAGCACCGCTTCGGCCGCCTTGGGAAAGATCTGTCCGAAGGCGCCGGCGGTGGGCGTGAAAAGCCCGTCAAGCTTCAGCGTTGCCGAGTTCCAGAAATAGACAAAGAACACCGCGGCGAAGACGAAGCGCGCCAGCGTAGGCAGGACAACGGGCGAGAGCCGCTCGACCTGGGAAAAAATCGAATTATGCAGAGTTATCAAACCGTTCATGGGGTGGTGTCCTCGTCCAGTCGTGTAATTGCGGCGCCTGCAAGCAATACGCCGAGGGTCGCGGTCAAATCGAAGTCCGGTGTCGCCGCCGTGGCGGCCTCGAGCGCTGCACCGAAGCGGTCGCCCTGCATCAACGCGGCGACGAAGGTGCCGCCGCCGGGGGCGAGCGTGGTGAGCTGCGGGTCAAACTCGGGCCTCGTGATCAGCACGTTCTCACCCTGACCGCCGGGTTTCGGC
>JASJDQ010000115.1 GCA_030065075.1 Paracoccaceae bacterium
CGGGCATGACCGTTTTCGCCTATTCCGAGGACCCGACCGCTGCGGCGCGGGTCATGGACAAGTACGCCAAGGGCAATGACAAGTTGCAGATCCTTGGCGGCTCGATGGGCGAAACGGCGCTGGATCCGGCCGGTGTGAAAGCCGTCGCCTCGATGCCGTCGCGTGAGGAGCTTATCGCTTCGATCGTGGGCTGCATTGGCGCGCCTGCTTCGAACATTGCCGGGGCCCTTGGCGCACCTGCTTCGAACGTCGCAAGCATTCTCTCGACCGTCGAAGAGCGCGCGGAAGCCGCTTGAGACCTGCGTGGGTAAAGCTCACGCGTTGGAACACAAACTTGGAAACGGAACAGAACAATGGCTGATCTGAAGAAACTTGCAGAAGAGATCGTGGGTCTCACGCTTCTCGAAGCACAGGAACTGAAAACCATCCTGAAGGATGAGTATGGCATCGAGCCCGCTGCTGGCGGCGCTGTGATGATGGCTGGCCCGGCTGGCGGCGGCGACGCTGGCGGTGCGGCGGCCGAGGAGAAGGACGAGTTCGACGTCATCCTCAAGTCGGCTGGTGCACAGAAGATCAACGTGATCAAGGAAGTGCGCGGCATCACCGGTCTTGGCCTGAAAGAAGCCAAGGACTTGGTCGAAGCCGGTGGCAAGGCCGTCAAGGAAGGCGCACCGAAGGCGGAAGCCGAAGAGATCAAGGCGAAGCTGGAAGCAGCCGGCGCTGAGGTCGAACTCAAGTAATCGATCTATCGGTTATGCAAGAAGGTCGGGCCTGGGTGCCCGGCCTTTTTTGTTGCTCAGTGCAGGGTTCAGATCGCACCATTTGTATCAGCTTCCTCAGCTTCTTCGCGGGGCTTGTTGATGTCGCCGATTTTGGGCGTGCCCGGCAGCGGGTGCCAGTCCAGGGTCACGGCGGCGCGGGAGGGGAATGTCATCGTCGCATTCGTGATCGTTTTGACCTGCATGCCCTGATGCACCTTGCAGTCGGTCTCCCTCAATGCGTCGACAGCTGTATAGGTCGCAGAATCGCAGCCCAGAACCAGAACTGCCTCGAAGTTCTGTGCGCGTTTCAGGATACGGGCGCGTTGCCGCTTGGTCCAAAGGCACATCATCGGCACGGGAAGGCGCATGGTGAAGGCGCCGGACCGGACGCCATGCTTCGCGAGTGCATCCTGTATCGACGCAACGTAATCTTCGAACGCCTTTGTCTTCACGCCGTGCTTCAATGGCTGAAGAAAGGGCTTCTTCTGCTGAATGGACACACACATCGGCGGACAGACCGGGCAGGAAACGATAAGAACGGATTGAAAGTCCTTCAGCTCATCGATCACATCAATTGGCTCTAGAAAAATGGGCATGGCATTGGTCTCGAACGGTCTGAAATAGCACTCCGCAAGACTACTGCAATCGCCGGCGATGGTATTGACGAACGTCAATTCGGATCGGCATCACGCACGCTATCCTACCGCGGACTTCTGGGATTTCTGAGAGGAGGTTTCGAAGGATGTCAGACAACCAAAATTTTGATGGCGGCTTCGACTGGATGCTGATGGACAGGATCGACGGCATCTGGTGGGGCGCGGCGTTTATCTGGGGTGCTCTGGTGCTTCTGTTCGCGAATACCGGTTGGCCCGGATCCGCAAGTTGGTGGGATAGCTGGGGTGTCTTTTTTGTCGGGATCGGGGTCTTTGCCCTTGTCTGCGCGGCGATTCGGCTGAAGACGCCTGAGTATCGGGCGAAGTGGCTGTTCTCTCTTGTTTTCGGTGTCATCTTTCTGGCCATTGGGCTTGGCGCATGGGAAGCCGCCTGGTGGTTCTGGGTCCTGGTATTGTTGATCATCGGCGCCGTTACACTCCGTTCGGCATTGAACCGGGACACTTGAGGATCAGGCTCGTCCCGGACGGGAGCTAAAGGAGAGGACCATGACCGCTTACAATGTCGTTCGCATGCGCGTGAAAGAGGGGCGTGAGCAAGACTTCATCGACCGAAACTGGCAAGTTGATCCCAAGTCGATGCAACGCCTCAAGAAGATCTCGATTGTCAGTACCGGCGACCGAAACTATTGCCTCATCGGCGAGTGGGAAGATGCCGAAGCGATTGCCGAAGCTGGTCCGGTCATGATCAGCGCGCTCGACACGTTCCGTGATACACTGGAAGACCTCGGCACGGGCTCGGGAGTAACAGAAGCGATGTCGGGGGAGGCCGTCATCGTTGGATATGGCGAAGGCGCGACGGCCTGACGTCGGACAGAGCACCTTTTTGCGATATGCGCAGAAGGGCATTCTTTCAGTACATTAGGCAAGCGCTTCTAGCGAATGACGGCTTCCCGGAAACCGGCCGCCCTGGTTTCGCAGCAGCGAACGAGGGCCCAAATCGGCTGTCTGTGAGTGACAGCGTTGTACAGCGTTGAGCTGTTTGTTCTAGCGGATATAGCGGTCAGTCAGGTTCAGGCGCGCCTCCGCAATCGGTTTCAAGATGGCAGCCAGTTCGGGGTCGTGCACTAGCAGAGCTTCGAGTTCCTCGATCCGGTTCTCGGCGATCAGTGCCAGAACTTCGGTCCGGATGTGTCCTTCCGCCGACCGTGGCAATTGCTTTACGACTTGAAGGAGATCCGGTGCGGCCTCGGCATTCGGTGTCTTGCTGCTGTCGGTTTCAACGAATGCGTAAATGCCGGTGCCACCGGGCTGTGGAAACGGGACGATCACCGCGTCTCGCACGCCAGGGGCGGCCAAAAGAGCGGCCTGGACAGCTTCGATCCTGGATGGAAGCTCTTTGCCAGAGCCTTCGTTGTCGGACCAATTGAGCAGGCGGCGGGTCACGAAGTTGTAGACCGGCTTTGCCGTCGCTCGCCAAACTCGGGAGGGCCAAGACCGGCGTTTCAGCAATCGCCGCGCCGTTGGTGTCAGAAGCTCCGGCGCGAAACGCTGCTTTTGCTTCAACAGGTGACGCAGATCCTCGTACTTTGCCAGCCGGAACAAGCGCCCGCGCGACCTGTGCACCGTCGCAAGCTGCATATCGATCAATGCGACGTGCCCGTCCGGTGTCGCAAGCCAGTTCTGAGGCTTGGCCAGATCGTTATGGGTCACGCCCCTCTGGTGCATCTGGCGCAACAATCGGTGGGCGTCGTCGGACCAGCGGCGATCGATACTGCCCACCTGGTGGAGCGGCGAGCCGTCTATCCAACTCCGGATCAAGCCGGTTCGATCGAAACTGATCAGCCGTGGAACGCCATGGACACCCTCCAACGCCTTCAGCGCGCGTGCCTCCCGAGCCGCCAGGTATCGCCCGATGCCGCGCGACCAAAGTGGCAAGCGATCCAGCCGCCTGCGTGTGAGACGGGTGCTTGTTTCCGCTGCGAAATGTCCCGATTGAATCTCGGAAAAGGCATCCCGCTTCAGAATGGCTTCGACGATGAACTCGGGCTGTGCCGACATGACTGATACATGACCTTTGGCAAGATCAGGATTTAGGGTTGCCCTCCGCGACATTTTCCCCCGACGGCTGCCTATGGCGCGTAAACGTTTCTGTTCACCCATAGGTAAACCATAGAAAACCATCCGAAGACCACATACACAATCGCGTAGGCATAGAATGCGATCTTCTGGTCGCCGGAAATCACGCCGAAGCCGTTTGCTTCCAGCAGAGGCCAGCGGATCATGGCCAGCAACAATATGAAAGACCATGCGGCAGAGGTATATAATCCAAATGGTATTGCCCAGGAGCGGCGCATCATTGCGCCGATGACAAACACCGCACCGGCAACAAGATAGGTCATGTCGGCCCAGGCAATTGCCAGCTCGTCAGCCTTGTGCCAACCGAATTCGGGATCCAGCATGATAGGGGAAGACAGCCCCCAGGATTGATGAAGCGAAGGCTTCATGATGAAAAGCAGCTGGGTGAGCGGTCCCGCGATCCACAATAGGATAAATGCGGCGACGAAAATGTAACTCAGTCGATCGCTTGCTTTCATAATTGGAGTATCGACGAGAGTTCGAGCACGTCATTGACCTTCGTCAACCGAGTGATGTGCGGGTTTTGGACAGGTCTGTTGGCCCGGTTGTGGCTTACCGCATCACAAAGACAATCAACGCGACACAGAAAGTGACGTTCAACGTGCGGAACACGAGTGACAGCCGCTGCTGTGACGTCATTCGAGCGAAAAGATCAGTCATAATCGAAGCGCTCCGATAGGATGTGGCTCGAGGGTGCGCCCCGCCGGACAAGATGATCTTCGACGACTTCCATCATCTCTGCCGGTCCGCACATGACAAACACCCAGTCCTTGATCTCTTCTTGGGTAAACACGCGGTCGATAAGTTCCGGGCTGACAAGGCCGGTTTCCCCCTGCCAGTCCGGGGGTGGCTCCGATAGGACGTAGCGCACGTCTTCCCTGTCAAGCTCACCGCGACAGGCGATCTGTTCGGCCAGCCTGTTTCCGTAGATTATTCTGACTTTGCGAGGGTCATTAGTCTGGCGCATCTGCCTCAGGATGCCCATGAGCGGTGCTATGCCGATGCCACCCGCAATCAACGCGACACCTGGTTCGCTTCGGCCCTCGACGGACAGGCTGCCATAGGCGCCATCGACATAGGCAATCGTTCCGGTTTCGATCTGACCAATGGTGTTGGTGAAGTCCCCGAGTTCTTTGATCATGAAAGACACGTCCGGTCCTGATGCGGGCGCCGAGGAAATCGAAAAGGGGTTTTCCTCAAACGAGAACGAGCTGTGGCCGACCGTCAGCCACGCGAATTGCCCGGCATCGTAGGCAAGGCCCGCATGTTTGTCGGGTGTGACCGTCAGTTCCCATTGTCTTGATGTCAGCTGTTTGACTTCACTGACATGCCAAGCCTGCGTTCGGTCCCGAAGGGGTGTCAGCAGATAGACGTAAACGAGCGACAAAACGGCCAAGCCGGTGAGAACCAGCCAGACCCACATCAGCTCTGGCTGGGACCCGTAGCGCCCCGCATAGATGGTGTGGTGCAGCAGAAGAAGGGCGATGACCAGCGCGCCAACTCCGTGCAGTAGCCGCCAAACCTCGTACTTTTGGTCCCACTGCGTCCTGTAGATCGCCAGAAGCACGAGGCTGGGCAGAAGCACGTATGCGGCAATGCCTGTCAGCAAGTCAGAGAAATCCGTTGTGACCGTGAGCTGACGCGTCGGGTCCCAAGGGCGCTGCCCGCCCGAAGGCGATCCTCCGTACAGCAAGGGGTGCAGCAACGCAAAGACCAGGGCCGTGCGGGCCATGATCTGATGAAACCGCATGGTCACGTCCATACCGATTGAGTTCGAGATGCTTTTGAAGCGACCGGACAGCACGAATTCGACGAGGATCATGGAAAAGGCAAGTATGCCCAAACCGGAGGCCAGTTCCTGAAGAAACGGGCGCGGCGGGCCGCCGACAACCCACGAAACGATCAGCGGCAGCGTGGCGACGAGGACGTAGAACGGGATCAAAAGCAGCGGTCTCACACGCTATTTCTGATCCGAATACCCGGCTTAGGCAACGCCTTCGCGGCTTTGAAACCGAAGTTTCACATGCGGCGCATCGGTTGTCTTTGCAGATAGGTCAGCGACCGCCAGAGCCATTCCAACGGACCGAAGCGAAAGTGTGAGAGCCAGAGCGGCGAGACAATCAACTGAACCGCCCAGACGCCAAAGACGATCAGTATCTGGCCCCAGCGCTCGACGTACCCGAAAAGGCCCAGGCCGAAGCCGTAGAAGATGAAGATGCAGATCACGGATTGCAGGATGTAGTTGGTGAAAGCCATGCGCCCAACGGCGGCCAGGCGTCGTTGCAGCCCGCTCAGCTTGCCGGATTGGACCAAGGCCATGATGCCGCCAATATAGGCCGTCGCCATGGCAAGGCTGCCGACATAGTTGTAAAGCGCTCCAAGGCCGAGCATGGAATAGATCGGATGCCATTCCAGCGCTTCGTTCCTGACCACACTGAGGGCGACCAGAGGCAGGCCGATAGCCAGGCCAGATACGATCATGCCCACATAGAGGCCACGGGACCTTTCGGCGGAGAGGACGCCAAGCTTGAAAAGCGCCATGCCAATCAGCATCAGGCCCGAGGCGCGCCAGATCAGGAAGAAGGGAATGCCTTCGGTCTGTAACCCGATCGCGGTGTTGATCCGCATCTCCATCGGGGACCACAATCCACCACGGTAAGCCTGCAGCTCGGCGGCCACTTGTTCGGGAGTTGCGGTGAAGGCGGCGAGCACTTCGTCGATGACGTCAGGCGGTGCCTGCTGCAGCGCCCAGCCGCTGAGCCATGAAAAGGCGGGGGCGATGGACGAGACGAGGATGCCCAGAATGATCAAGGTGACCGGTGATTTCCTGCGAAACAAGAAGACCAGAAAGGCACAAAGCGCATAGGTCACCAGGATATCGCCGTACCAGATCAGGTAGGCATGGATCAGGCCGAACACGAAAAGCCACAGGTTCCGCTTTGCATGGAGGCCCCAGATCGGCTCACCCGCCTCTTCACCTTTTTCTGTCAGCAGGATGATGCCTGCGCCGAAAAGGATCGAAAAGATCGCCATGAATTTCTGATCGGCGAACATATGGCTCACAATCCAGACCCATCGGTTCGCTCCTGAGAAATCCATGTGCTGCAACGGGTTGAAATACGCGGCCTCGATCATCGCGAAGCTTTGGATGTTCATGATCAGGATGCCAAGAAGTGCGAAACCGCGAAGGGTGTCCAGGGCATCAATGCGCTGAGCGGGCGCGGTCGGCGAGGGACCGTTCGCGGCTGTCATGTAAGAGATCCTTAACAAGTCACGAATAAAGCGTTAACATTCTGGAGAAATGGCAGAAAGCTTGCCGATGGAAATAGTTGACAACCCAACGGTTGAAACCGGGGCTATGGGTTGTTAACTATCGCGCTGTGATTCGACCGACAGGCATTAAAGCGTACTAATCAAAATCTGACAGCCCTCTCAAAGCAGGATGTGTCCTGCTTTGACGGGGTCGTCTTCTGTTTCGGGCGAGGCGTTTTGGGAGACGCCTCTGGTATGGAAACAGAGCGATCCAAATCTGGCTCTAGCTGGGCGCCCCAACCCAACTAAAGCCCTAGATTGAAACGGAGATCCGTAACCCATGGCGACGTCCTTCATTGGCCAGAAACGTTACCGCAAATATTTTGGCAAAATCCGCGAAGTTCTGGAGATGCCGAACCTTATCGAGGTTCAGAAATCCTCGTATGACCTATTTCTAAACTCCGGCGACCAGCCCGAACCGCTTGACGGTGAAGGCATCATGGGCGTCTTCCAATCGGTATTTCCGATCAAGGATTTCAACGAGACCGCTGTTCTGGAGTTCGTGAAGTACGAGCTTGAGAAGCCGAAGTACGACGTTGAAGAGTGTCAACAGCGCGACATGACCTATTCGGCCCCGCTGAAGGTCACGCTGCGCCTGATCGTCTTTGATGTCGACGAAGACACCGGCGCGAAGTCGGTCAAGGATATCAAGGAGCAAGACGTCTTCATGGGCGATATGCCCCTGATGACGCCGAATGGCACGTTCATCGTGAACGGGACCGAGCGTGTGATCGTTTCTCAGATGCATCGTTCGCCTGGCGTGTTCTTCGACCATGACAAGGGCAAGACCCATGCCAGTGGCAAACTGCTCTTTGCTTGCCGGATCATTCCCTATCGCGGGTCGTGGCTGGATTTTGAATTCGACGCCAAGGACATCGTCTATGCCCGTATCGACCGTCGGCGCAAACTGCCGGTGACGACGCTTCTGTATTCGCTGGGACTGGATCAGGAAGGCATAATGGATGCCTACTATGATACCGTCGAATACAAGTACAAAAAGAACAAGGGCTGGGTGACCAAGTTCTTCCCCGAGCGCGTGCGCGGCACGCGCCCTGCGTTCGACCTGGTGGATGCCAAGACCGGCAAGACGTTCGCGCCTGCGGGCGAGAAGGTCACGCCGCGCTCGGTCAAGAAGATCATCGACGACGGCAAGATCGTCGATCTTCTGGTGCCGTTCGATCAGATCGTCGGCAAGTTCGCCGCCAAGGACATCATCAACGAAGAAACCGGCGCGATCTATGTCGAAGCCGGGGACGAGCTGACCTGGGAACTCGACAAGGATGGCGAGGTCACTGGCGGTACGCTGAAAGAGCTGATGGATGCGGGCATCACCGACATTCCGGTGCTCGACATCGACAATGTCACGGTCGGTCCGTACATGCGCAACACCATGGCCGCGGACAAGAACATGGACCGCGAAACCGCGCTCATGGACATCTATCGTGTCATGCGCCCGGGCGAGCCGCCCACCGTCGAAGCGGCTTCGACGCTTTTCGACACGCTCTTCTTCGATGCGGAACGCTATGACCTTTCGGCTGTTGGCCGGGTCAAGATGAACATGCGTTTGGCGCTTGATGCAGAAGACACTGTGCGGACCCTTCGCAAGGAAGACATCGTCGCCTGCATCAAGGCGCTGGTGGAACTGCGCGATGGCCAGGGTGATGTCGATGACATCGACCACCTCGGCAACCGCCGGGTGCGCTCGGTCGGCGAACTGATGGAAAACCAGTATCGCGTCGGCCTTCTGCGCATGGAGCGCGCGATCAAGGAACGCATGTCGTCGGTCGAAATCGACACGGTGATGCCGCAGGATCTGATCAACGCGAAGCCTGCCGCAGCTGCGGTGCGCGAGTTCTTCGGTTCGTCGCAGCTTTCGCAGTTCATGGACCAGACCAACCCGCTGTCGGAAGTCACGCACAAGCGGCGTCTTTCCGCACTTGGGCCGGGCGGTCTGACGCGCGAACGCGCAGGCTTCGAAGTGCGCGACGTGCACCCGACCCACTATGGCCGGATGTGCCCGATCGAAACGCCGGAAGGCCCGAACATCGGTCTGATCAACTCGCTCGCCACCTTTGCGCGGGTGAACAAGTACGGCTTCATCGAAACGCCATACCGCAAGGTCGAAAACTCCAAGGTCACGGACGAAGTGCATTACATGTCCGCGACGGAAGAGATGCGGCACGTGGTTGCGCAGGCCAACGCGAAGCTCGACAAGAACGGCAAGTTCGAAAACGAGATGGTGAACACCCGCCAGTCGGGTGAATACACGCTCTCGCCGACGGACGCGGTCGACCTGATCGACGTCTCGCCCAAGCAGCTGGTTTCGGTCGCCGCCTCGCTGATCCCGTTCCTGGAAAATGACGACGCGAACCGCGCGTTGATGGGCTCGAACATGCAACGTCAGGCCGTGCCGCTTTTGCAGGCGGAAGCCCCGCTTGTCGGCACCGGCATCGAGGGCAAGGTCGCCATTGACTCGGGCGCCGCCATTCAGGCGAAGCGCGCTGGGGTGATCGACCAAGTTGATGCGCAGCGTGTCGTTGTGCGCGCTACCGAAGACTTGGAACCCGGCGATCCGGGTGTGGATATCTATCGTCTGCGCAAGTTCCAGCGGTCGAACCAGAACACTTGCATCAACCAGCGTCCGCTGGTCAAAGTGGGCGACACCGTGACCAAGGGCGAAGTCATCGCCGACGGTCCTTCGACCGATATCGGTGAACTGGCGCTCGGCAAGAACGTGGTCGTCGCGTTCATGCCGTGGAACGGCTACAACTACGAGGACTCGATCCTGATCTCCGAGCGCATCGTGCGCGACGACGTCTTCACCTCGATCCATATCGAGGAATTCGAAGTCGCCGCCCGTGACACCAAGCTTGGACCGGAAGAGATCACCCGCGACATTCCGAACGTCGGCGAGGAAGCGCTTCGCAACCTCGACGAAGCGGGCATCGTCTATATCGGTGCCGAAGTCGGGCCGGGTGACATCCTTGTCGGCAAGATCACACCCAAGGGCGAAAGCCCGATGACGCCGGAAGAGAAGCTTTTGCGCGCCATCTTCGGTGAAAAAGCCTCTGATGTACGCGACACCTCGCTGCGCCTGCCGCCGGGTGATTTCGGCACGATCGTGGAAGTCCGCGTCTTCAACCGTCACGGCGTCGAAAAGGACGAGCGTGCGTTGCAGATCGAGCGCGAGGAAGTCGAGCGTCTGGCCCGTGACCGGGACGACGAGATGGCGATCCTCGACCGCAACATCTATGCGCGTCTGAAATCGATGATCCTTGGCAAGACGGCCGTCAAAGGCCCGAAAGGCGTCAAGCCCAAGTCCAAGATCACCGAAGACCTGCTGGAAGAACTCTCGCGCGGTCAGTGGTGGCAGCTTGCCATCGGCGAGGAAAAGGACGCTCAGGCCATCGAAGCGCTGAATGCCCAGTACGAGGCACAGAAACGCGCGCTGGAGCATCGTTTCGAAGACAAGGTCGAAAAGGTCCGTCGTGGCGACGACCTGCCGCCGGGTGTCATGAAGATGGTCAAGGTCTTCGTGGCCGTGAAGCGCAAGCTTCAGCCGGGCGACAAGATGGCTGGCCGTCACGGCAACAAGGGCGTCATTTCCAAGGTTGTTCCGATGGAAGACATGCCTTTCCTTGGCGACGGTACTCCGGTCGACTTCGTACTGAACCCGTTGGGCGTGCCGTCGCGCATGAACGTGGGTCAGATCCTTGAAACCCACATGGGTTGGGCCTCGCGCGGTCTGGGCATCCAGATCGACGAAGCGCTGGGTGAGTATCGCCGCAAGGGCGACATGAAGCCCGTCAAGGACGCGATGAAGCTGGCCTATGGCGACGATGTGTACAACGAAGGCGTCAAGGGTCTCGACGACGAGCAACTGCTGACCGTAGCCGAAAACGCGACACGCGGTGTGCCGATCGCAACGCCGGTGTTCGACGGTGCAAAGGAAGCCGACGTCAACGACGCGCTGGTGCGTGCCGGCTTCAGCGAAAGCGGTCAGTCAGAGCTGTTCGACGGCCGGACGGGCGAGAAATTCGCGCGGCCCGTCACCGTGGGCATCAAGTACCTTCTGAAGCTGCATCACTTGGTGGATGACAAGATCCACGCGCGGTCTACCGGGCCTTACAGCCTTGTCACGCAGCAGCCTTTGGGCGGTAAAGCCCAGTTCGGCGGCCAGCGCTTCGGCGAGATGGAGGTTTGGGCGCTGGAAGCCTACGGCGCCGCCTACACGCTGCAGGAGATGCTCACCGTCAAGTCGGACGACGTGGCAGGCCGGACCAAGGTCTACGAGTCGATCGTCAAGGGCGAGGACAACTTCGAAGCCGGTGTGCCGGAGAGCTTCAACGTGCTTGTCAAAGAAGTCCGTGGCCTCGGCCTGAACATGGAACTCCTGGATACGATTGAGGACGACGAAGAGGATGCGTCGGGGATCGCGGCCGAATAAGGCCGCGCTCCCATCCTCCCTCAATCGCCAGCCTTTAAGGATTTAAGATGAACCAGGAACTCACCACCAACCCGTTTAACCCGGTTGCCCCGATCAAGACGTTCGACGAGATTAAGATCTCGCTGGCGTCGCCCGAGCGGATCCTTTCGTGGTCCTATGGCGAGATCAAGAAGCCGGAGACGATCAACTACCGGACGTTCAAGCCCGAGCGTGACGGTCTGTTCTGCGCCCGCATCTTCGGGCCGATCAAGGACTATGAGTGTCTGTGCGGTAAGTACAAGCGGATGAAGTATCGCGGCGTTGTCTGCGAGAAATGCGGTGTCGAAGTGACGCTGCAAAAGGTGCGTCGCGAACGCATGGGCCACATCGAACTGGCGGCACCTGTCGCGCACATCTGGTTCCTGAAGTCGCTGCCCAGCCGCATCGGCCTGATGCTGGACATGACGCTGCGCGATCTGGAGCGGATCCTCTACTTCGAGAACTACGTCGTGACCGAGCCGGGCCTGACGGACCTGAACTATGGGCAGTTGATGTCCGAAGAAGAGTTCATGGACGCGCAGGACACCTATGGCATGGACGCCTTCACCGCCAACATCGGCGCCGAAGCGATCCGCGAGATGCTGGCGGCAATCGACCTCGAAGCCGAGGCCGAACAGCTGCGCGCCGATCTGGCCGAAGCCACGGGTGAACTGAAGCCGAAGAAGATCATCAAGCGGCTGAAGATCGTCGAGAACTTCATCGAGTCGGGCAACCGCCCCGA
>JASJDQ010000116.1 GCA_030065075.1 Paracoccaceae bacterium
GAAGCCATGACCATGGCCGACAAGATCGTCGTTCTTCAGGCAGGCGTGATCGAGCAGGTCGGTAGCCCGCTCGAGCTTTATCAGACCCCTCGCAATAAGTTCGTGGCTGGCTTCATCGGCAGCCCGAAGATGAACTTCATCGAAGGGGATGAAGCCGCAAAGCACGGCGCGCACACAATCGGCATCCGACCCGAGCACATCGACGTCGGCGACAGCGGTGCCTGGCAGGGGACTGTCGGCGTAGCAGAACATCTCGGCTCGGATACGTTTATTCACATCCACGGCATTGCGGGATGCGATCCGATGACCGTACGCGCTCCTGGTGATGTTGCTGTCAAACACGGTGACCCTGTATTCTTGACACCGAATGAAACGCACATTCACAAGTTTGACGCGCAGGGTTTGCGTATTTCATGAAGCGACTTGCTGGAAAGACAGCGCTCGTCACCGGCGGAGCGCGTGGGATTGGCCGTGCGATTTGCGAGGCCTACGCACGTGAGGGTGCAAAGGTTGCCGTTGCTGATCTTCTGGAAGCCGATGCGAAAGAGACCGCTGAAGCCATTGGCGGTATGGCGGTTCCGATGGATGTGACGGATATCGCCTCTATTCAGGCTGGAGTGGCGTTAGTAGAGGAGGCCTGGGGTGGGATCGACATCCTCGTCAACAACGCAGGCATCTTCAACATGGCCTCGATCGATAGGGTCACGCACGAGGATTATCGTCGTCAGTACGATGTCAACGTGGGCGGCACGATCTTTGCCTGTCAGGCGGTCGTGCCTTCCATGAAGAAGCGCGGCGGCGGAGCGATTATCAATTTTGCCAGCCAGGCCGGGCGGCGTGGCGAGGCCAATGTCACGATCTATTGCTCCACAAAGGCGGCGGTGATCTCGATTACGCAGTCGCTGGCGCTGGAATTGGCGGGCGACAACATCCGCGTCAACGGCATCGCGCCGGGCGTCATCGACACGCCGATGTGGAAGCACGTGGACAGTCAATTCGCGGAATACGAAAACAAACCTATCGGGCAGAAGAAACGCGAAGTGGGTGAGGCCGTGCCGTTGGGGCGCATGGGCGATCCGGTTGACGTGGCCGACCCGTGTGTCTTCCTCGCCTCGGATGAGGCGCGCTACATCACGGCTCAAACACTGAACGTGGATGGCGGAAACTGGATGAGCTGATGTCCGATCAGGTGAAATTGTCGAACGCCACTTTGAACAAATTGCCGGAAGCTGTGCTGGTGCCGACCTATGACCGGTCGAAGCTAACTCCCGGCATTGTCCATATCGGCCTCGGCAATTTCCACCGCGGTCACCAAGCTTGGTATCTGCATCGGCTGATGCAACAGGGCGAGGCACACGATTGGGCCATCGTTGGCGCCGGAGTGCGGCCCTTTGACGAGGCACAGCGCCTGAAGATGGCGGCGCAAGACTATCTGACCACGCTCATCGAACTCGACCCCGCAGGCAGTTCGGTGGAAGTTATTGGGTCGATGATCGACTATGTGCCGATTGTCGAGGGCAACGGACCACTCATTGAACGCATGTCCGATCCGTCAATCCGCATCGTGGCGATGACCGTGACCGAGGGGGGGTACTACATCGACCCGTCTTCGAAGGGCTTTGATGCCAAGCACACCGACATCCAGCACGATGCTGCTCAACCGGACACGCCCCGCACGGCGTTTGGTGCCATCGTTGCCGCGCTGGCGGCGCGCCGCGCCTCTGGCGCAGGCCCCTTCACGCTGCAAAGCTGCGACAACCTGCAGGGCAACGGTGCCATCATGCGTCAGACAGTGGTGTCGCTGGCCAGGCTGTCGAACCCCGATCTGGCTGACTGGATCGACGCCAACTGCAGTTTTCCCAACTCTATGGTCGACTGCATCGTGCCCGCCACCGGACCGACCGAACTGGCGCTGGCGCGCGAACAAGGCATTGATGACGCCGTCCCGGTTACGCACGAAAACTTCCGGCAGTGGGTGATTGAAGACGACTTCTGTGCAGGTCGCCCGGCCTGGGAAAAGGTCGGCGCCACGATCACGGGCAATGTCCACGACTACGAGGCGATGAAAATTCGCATTCTGAACGGCGGGCATCAGGTGGTCTCCGTTCCCGGCGAGATCTTGTCGATCGCCACGATTTCTGGCTGCATGGAGCATCCATTGATCGGCGCCTTGTTCCGCAAAGTGGCGCTGGAAGATATTGCGCCACACGTTCAACCGGTGCCAGGCATGACACCCGAAGCTTACATCGACTTGATCGACCGCCGCTTCTCCAACCCGCTTATCGTTGACACGACCCGCCGCGTCGCTTTCGACGGCTCGTCCCGACACACCGGGTTCATCTTGCCCGTGATCCGCGAGGCTTTGGCCGCTGGCACATCGATTGAGGGCTTGGCGCTGACCGAAGCCCTCTGGGCGCGCATGTGCGCCGGCACGCGCGAGGACGGCACCGCGATCGAGCCCAACGACCCGATTTGGGATGACCTGACTGCCGCCGCCGGTCGGACGAGATCAAACCCGGCCGCTTGGATTGAGCAACGCACGCTCTACGGCGATCTGGCGGACAACCCACGTTTCGCGGATACCTTCTCGCGTTGGCTGGCTTTGATCTGGTCGGATGGGACAGAGGCCGCGATTGGCGCTTACCTCGCTGACTAAAAGCAAAACCTCGAACACGTGGAGCGATGTATGAAAGCCGCCCAGTTCCCATCCGCAAATCAAGTCAGCGTGGGACAGTTGCCAGACCGGGAGATCGCACGCGGGTCTGGACGCACTTTTGTGAAAACCTCGGTGCATACGGCGTCACGACGCATGGCGGTATTGCGGAATACTGCGCTGTCCACGCAGATGCCGTTCACAGGGTCGGCGACCTGAGCTTTGCAGAAGCCGCGTTGGCAGAGCCGATGGGATGCGAGCTGAACGGACTTGCGCCCCTTTAAGACCGCATCATCAAACGCGCAGCTATCTTTGGCACCGGTCCCATGGGTCTCTTGATCGGAATGGCCTTCAGATCTCGTGGTATTTCGGAGGTGATCATGTTGGAACGTGTCGACGACCATTTGCAAATGGCCGAAGAGATTGGTCTGACGACCATGATCGCTGAAGACTCTCAATTGGCTGAGCTCAAGCGCTCGTTTGACCTCGCTGTCGACGCGACCGGTTTTTCCAACGTTGTCGAAAAACTACCTGACTACATCGCGAACGGCTAAGCAATGCTGGTTTTCGACGCGTGCCGGCAAGATGCGAAGATCGCGGTTTCCCCACTCGACCTCTTTGGCCGGCAGCTGACCCTGTTTGAAACACATTCGCTCAATCACAACATTCCGGACGCGCTTCATACACTGTCGGCCATTGGCGACGACGTGCGAAAAGTCATTAGCCATCAGGTGTCGCTCGAAGAAATTGCTGACGTTATGGCTGGCAATCAATTGCCTGGGAGTATGAAAGTTCAGATGGCAGTTTGACCGATGGAGAAGAAATTGTTCGCGGCATTTGTGATCAACGAACGCCACTGTGCAGAATTTTGCGGCCTTGGTGATCTTGACCGGATCGTCCCCCCCTTTCGATTTTCGAAGCAGTCTGCAGCCAATCTTCAGCTTGGTTTCCGCCGGTTTCGCTTCGTTCGAGTGACCGCAAACGCGAAGTTCGCTGCACCGCCAAATACCTCGATCCGCAGATGCCAAGGATTGCTGCGCAAGCAATAGCTGCGCGAGCAAAAAGCCGCTTCGTCCCCCTAGCGGCCATTTCCAAAAGCCTGGCCGACGCAGTTACCCGTGATACTTGCTCATCGCGACGGTGGCGTTGGTGCCGCCGAAGCCGAAGCTGTTGGACAGCACGGTGTCGAGGGTTTTTTCTGTGGTTTCGGTCACGATTTCTTCGGGGCGGATCGCCGGGTCAAGTGTGTTCACGTTGATGGAAGGCGCCATGTAGCCGCCTTCCATCATGATGAGCGAATAGATTGCCTCGTGAACGCCCGCTGCGCCCAGGGAATGGCCGGTCATGGACTTGGTGGAACTGATAGGTGCATGGTCGTCGCCGAAGACGCGGCGTACCGCTTCGACCTCGGTCACGTCGCCGACGGGCGTCGAGGTGCCGTGGGCGTTGATATAGTCGACCGTCCGGTCGCCGAGCGTGCTGGCGGCCAGCCGCATGGAGCGTTCGCCGCCTTCACCGCTGGGGGCCACCATGTCGTAGCCATCCGAGGTTGCGCCGTAACCGGTGACCTCGGCATAAATTTTCGCGCCGCGCGCCTTCGCGTGTTCGAGTTCCTCCAGCACGACCATGCCGCCGCCGCCGCCGATCACGAAGCCGTCGCGGGTTTCGTCAAAGGCCCGTGCAGCGGTTTCGGGGGCGTCATTGTACTTGGACGACATCGCACCCATTGCGTCGAACAGGCAGGACAGGGTCCAGTCGACTTCCTCGCCGCCGCCGGCGAAAACGATATCCTGCTTGCCCATCTGAATCTGCTCGGTCCCGTTGCCGATGCAGTGAAGCGTGGTCGAACAGGCGGACGTAATCGAATAGTTGATGCCCTTGATCTTGAAGGGTGTGGCGAGACAGGCGCTGACGGTGGATGACATGCAGCGCGTGACCATGAAGGGGCCCATGCGCTTGGGTGCGCCTTTTTCGATCACGATGTTATGGGCCTGGAAGAAATTCGACGTCGATGGCCCGCCGGAGCCTGCCACAAGGCCGGTGCGCTCGTTCGAGATGTCGCTGTCCTCGAGGCCTGCGTCCGCAATCGCCTGTTCCATCGCCAGATAGGCATAAGCTGCGGTCGGCCCCATGAACCGAAGTTGCCGCTTGTCGATGTGCTCGGTCAGGTCGATGTCGGGCACGCCCGCGACCTGGCTTCTGAAGCCATGATCCGCATAGTCCTGCTGGAAGGTGATCCCGGACTTGCCCGCACGCAGGCTGGCGTCCACTTCAGCAACAGAGTTCCCGATCGGACAGATGATCCCGATCCCGGTGATGACGACGCGACGCATTTGAAGCTCCTTGGCGGCTTTTGAGCGTGTCTATGATAGGGGTACCACTGGGGCAAGCAGTTTGGCCGTCGGACTAATCTCGTGTTTCCGGAAGTGCGTATCCATAGGCGCGGAATCCGGCGGTTTCGTTTTCAATTGTCTCGCGCAGCACGGCGTCGTCCCAGTGCAGGTCCATTTTCGGGCTTTCGCCGATGCGGCCGGTTGACAGGACTTTGGTCCGATCTATCGGAAGCTTCACGCGCGCAGCGAATTCAACGAAGTCCTCGGCCAGGTGTTCGTTGCGCAAAACGGTGGCGTTCGAGCCTTGCGTGTACCGGCCGTACATCCGCGTCACGAACCCCGGTTCGCTTGCGTTCACCGATTTCATGAACGCCATGAAGTCAGTGTGCTCCAGGTCGTTGAGGGCCGAGCAGACGTGCCATTTCGTCAGATGGCCGTTTACACCCCATGTCTTCCAGTTTCTCTTGGTCTGGTAGCGAAACCAGGACTCGTACCAGGTCAGGGGGTTCCGGACGACGCAAAGAACAGTCGGCGTTTTCGAAAGCCGCCGTGTTGCCAACAAGTAGGCGATGCGGACGGATCGCAGCACATGGTCGAAAGTCGAATGCTTGTGGCCGACGCTGCCCACGACAAGACCCTGGCTTTCGGCAATGCTCGTTAGCCAGTTGCCCCCGGTCTTCGGGATGTGAAGATACAGTATGTCGTTCTTCAGAATGAGCGACATGGAGCGGCCCTGACTTGAAATGGGAGCATCGGATCAGCTTTCGCTCAGCGCCACTTTCATGTCCTTGACCTGATAGATAACGTCGCCGTCGGCCTCGACGCGGCCATCGGCGACACCCATCGTCAAGCGACGGGTTTGCACGGCCTTGGTGAAATCGACGTGATAGGTCAGCATCTTGCGGTCCGGGCGCACCATGCCGGTCAGCTTCACCTCGCCGACGCCAAGGGCATAGCCGCGCCCCTGCCAGCCGCGCCAGCCGAGGTTGAAGCCGGTCAATTGCCAAAGACCGTCAAGGCCAAGGCAGCCGGGCATGATGGGGTTGCCGGGGAAATGGCAATCGAAAAACCAGAGGTCGGGCGTGATATCGAACTCGGCAACGACGTGACCCTTCCCGTGTTCGCCTCCATCCTCGGAAATCGACGTGATCCGATCCATCATCAGCATCGGCGGGGCCGGAAGCTGGGCGTTGCCCGGCCCGAACAACTCGCCGCGTGCGCAAGCCAAGAGGCCCTCTTTGTCGAAACTGGATGGAAACTGGCTCATTCGGGCTGCTCCTGGGGCACGTTTTTTGTTCTGTTCAAGGCCCCATAGCAGGGGCGGCGATTGTGGCGCAAGGGGCGACAAATTGATGCCATTTCAGGAAAATGCGCGATTTCCATTGAAGATCGCCCCCATGTCTTTCTATATTTGCCGAAGAGCAAAGGAACCTGACGATGTCCGACCTCGGCCATATCAACGGCACCAAGTGGCTTGCATCCGCAGGCGTCCGCCCCACGCGGCAGCGTGTGGCGCTTGCGGCGTTGTTGGTTGGTGACGGAAAAGACCGGCATGTGACAGCCGAAGGCCTGCACGCGGCCAGCCAGAAGGCCGGAGAGGCGGTTTCGCTGGCCACGGTTTATAACACCCTTCGGGCCTTTTGTGATGCGGGGCTGGTGCAGGAAATCACGGTTGACGGGTCGAAAAGCTACTTCGACACCCGGACCGACGACCATCCGCATTTCTTCTGGGAAGATGAAGCACGGCTGACAGACGCTCCGGCGGAAGAGCTTGAGATCAAGAGCCTTCCCAGTGCGCCTGAGGGCGCAGAGATTTCAAAGGTCGATGTGGTGATCCGGCTGCGCCGGACTTAAGCGCAGTTACTCAGAGATAGGTTGAATAAGATCTGGGCCAGAGGCCCGGTTCGAGTTCACAGCCGTATCCACGCGATAAGACTCCAGAGCATCTTCCGGGGCGGCACGCATAAGCGTTGCCGCGCCCTTGCCCTCTTCCCCCAGCCATAAGCCCCAATCCGACTGGCTTAGAACCACGGGCATCCGGTGATGGATCGCCGACATCGGTTCGTTCGCTGCCGTTGTAACGATGGCACAAGTGACATGGGCCTTGCCGTCTCGTTCCCAAGCTTGCCAGACACCGGCGAAGGCGAGGATGTCGCCTTGAGTGGGATGGATGTACCACGGCAGGCGGTTGCCGTCGGCATCCTTCGTCCATTCGTAAAACCCACTTGCCGGAACAAGACAGCGCCGTTCGCGCACAGCAGCCTTGAAAGCGGGCTTTTCGGCAATCGTCTCGCCGCGCGCGTTGATCAGCAGTGGTCCGCCGTTTTCGGTCTTGTACCAATGGGGCAGGAACCCCCATCGCATGGGTCTGAGACGGCGCATCCCGTCTTCGCTTGTAACGGTATGCACCTGGTTCGTGGGGCAGATGTTGTAGTTCGGCAAGGCCGCCAGATCGTTCGAGGCCTGTGCCTCGAAGAGGGACGCCATCGCATCGTCGGGAAGTGTCAGGGCAAATCGACCACACATGGCGCAGAGCCTACGACTGCGGGCCGGAAATGAAAACGGGTTGCCCCATCCCGACACGGACAGGGCAACCCGGACTTGTTAATCAAAATATCAGAGTCTCATTTGGCACATACCACCTGTGCCACACGCAACGAACACACTTCCAAAAGTTCTGATATACACACTCACGCAAGACACAATTAGCCAGACTAATTTGTCATTAGTGAGGCTTTCGGTAAGGCCTTATTGCGGCAGCGATCAACGGGAATTTCCCTTGTAAAATTAGGGAGCTGCCGAAATTCGGTCAAAGTGTGAGCTCAACCATTGCGGGTGTTGCGCGTCGACTTCGCTATCTGTGATAGGATTATACGAAAAAGGCCGCCCTAAGGAGCGGCCAATTTTTCGGTTTTGAAGGGACGAACAATCAGGCTTCGTCGTCTTCACTCGTCTCCGTGCTTTCGGTGTCGTCCGCCGAAGCTTCTTCCGCTGGCGCTTCGCCTTCGCCGCGCTCGAGTTCGTCGAGTTCGGCCGCGCCGATCTCGTCAAAGAGTTCCGCGATCTCCAGCTCGGCCTGCGCTTCGTCTTCGGCGGCCTGCTCGGCAATGTTGATGCCCTGTGCCTGAAGCTCGGCTTCCTCTTCCGAACGTGCCACGTTCAGTTCGATTTCGGCTTCGACTTCCGGGTGAAGCGTCACGACGACCGTGTGCAGCCCCAGTTCCTTGATCGGGGCTTTCAGGGCCACCTGGCGCTTGTCGACGCTGAAGCCAGCTTCGGTCGCGGCTTCGGCGGCGTCACGTGGCGTGACCGAGCCGTAAAGCGAGCCGGAGTCCGAGGCCGAGCGAATCACGATGAACTTTTCGCCATTCAGCTTGTCGGCCAGAGCCTGTGCTTCGGTCTTGGTCTCCAGGTTTCTTGCTTCCAGCTGTGCTTTCTGGTCTTCGAAGGCCTTGATATTGGCGTCCGAGGCCCAAAGCGCCTTCTTCTGCGGCAACAGGAAGTTCCGGGCATAGCCGTCCTTGACGGACACGACATCGCCCATCTGGCCCAGCTTTGCCACGCGTTCCAGTAGGATAACTTGCATTGTCTGCGCTCCTTACTTCACGGCGTAGGGCAGAAGGGCGAGGAACCGGGCGCGCTTGATCGCGCGGGCCAGTTCACGCTGCTTCTTGGCCGAAACGGCGGTGATCCGGGACGGCACGATCTTGCCGCGTTCGCTGATATAGCGCTGCAACAGCTTCGTGTCCTTGTAGTCGATCTTGGGTGCATTGTCGCCCGAGAAGGGGCAGACCTTGCGGCGGCGGAAAAATGGTTTTGCTGCCATGACTTAGCCCTTTCTATCGGCGATCGCCGCGATCACGGTCGCCACGATCCCGGCGGCCTTCGCGTTCTTCGGATTTCTTCATCTGGATCGATGGCCCTTCTTCGTGCGCGTCAACCTTGATGGTCAGAACCCGCATGACGTCTTCATGAAGACGCATCAGACGCTCCATCTCCTGCACGGCAGGGGCGGGGCTTTCGGTTTTCAGAAAGGCGTAGTGGCCCTTGCGGTTCTTGTTGATCTTGTAGGCCATCGTCTTGACTCCCCAGTATTCGCTATCAACGACTTTGCCGCCGTTGTCTGCGAGGACGGTGCCAAAATGTTCGACAAGGCCTTCAGCCTGCGCGTTGGAGAGGTCCTGACGCGCAATCATCACATGCTCGTAAAGAGGCATGATTGCTCCACTTCATTTCAAGCGCACTTCAAAGGACAGACATTGTCGCCGCGCCTGTCCACGAGAGGCTGCGCCGTTAAACGGTGTTGCGGCGAACGGGCGGTGTATACACGCGCTGCGGGACAGGTCAAGCCATGGCCAATGTGTCACAGGTAACGCTCTGTATTTGCAGAGGTGCTGGCCTCAATCTCGCCAAATTCGCTTAGTATTAGATCCGAGGCAGATATAGGGGACTGAAAGCGCAATGAACGCGTTCAGCAGACCGACACGAGACGACAGCGATGACCCGCTTCTCGAGTTGATCGAGATGCCGTGGGGTTTCCGGCTGCGCCCGGCTGACATGAAGGAAAAGGCGAGCGACCTGATCGTCGAATGGGGCCTGACACTATTGGGTATCACGCTTTTGCTAAGCGCCTTCGCACAATGGCTGTTGCCAAGCTCGATCTATGTCGGCGACACGCTGATGGTGAAGTTCGTGCTCACTTGCGTGCTTGGCATGTTGGGCGGGCTGGCGATTTCTGTTTCAGCGCGGGGCTTCCGGCCCGAGGTGCAGGTGGACCGAACCCGCCATGAGATCCGCTTTGTTTCGCGCAATCCTCGAGGACGCGGGCAAGTGTTGGCGACGGTCGATATCGATCAGATCATCGGGGTTGGGATCACGCGATCTCTGGCAACTGGGGACTGCCATTGCCTGATTTATCTGATCGATGGTCAGAAGCCCTTGCGCCTTGCCACGGGGACAGAGGCCGAAATCCGCGCCATCCGTGACAAGATGGACCATTATGTCACGCCTGCCCACGAACGGCTGGCGGCGAAGATGGCGGCCGTTCCGGCCGAATAGTTTCCGACTCCGATCCAAAACGGCATTTGGCGCCCTATTCTTCGCGATGGCGGCACGTTCAGCGGTGATATTGCGTCCGTCCCTTCGTTTCGCCGCAATTTCGGGCCATGATGTGGACCTTAATTACGAGTACGGTGTTTATGTTTCGCGATGCTGCTCCGATTGCCGAGCTGAATGGCCCGTGGGGCGTGCCCATTCAAATCGGTTCGTCTCTTGTGCTGTTGCCGTTGATCCTGATCGATCTGGGGGGAACGGCACGAAGCTTTTCCTTCGACATCATGTTCGTGCTGATCCTTTTGATGTCGATCCTTCTGCACGAACTGGGACATGCCTGGGGCGCCTTGGTTCAAGGCGTGCCGGTCAAGCGGATCATGCTTTACGCAGGCGGCGGGTTTTGCGAACGCACGCGTTCGGCCACGCGTTATGAGCAGGAGCTCATCGTCGCGATGGGGCCCATCGTGAACCTTGTGCTCTGGGCCGTGGCCGGTCTGATCGCGCCCTTCATAGCCGATCCCGAGATCGCCTGGGTTTTCTGGACGATCTCGTCGGTCAACGGGTTCCTCGCGGCCCTGAACCTGCTTCCGGTGCATCCGCTTGACGGGGGGAAGCTTTTCAGTTTGGCGCTGCATCGGATGTACTCAACTCGGACAGCGATCACCGTTAGCAGTCTTGTCGGCCTTGTCTTTGCCGTCCTTTGGGTGCCGATGACGATCTATGGCTTCATGACCTTCGGCTTCGTGCTGTTCTTTCTGCCGTCTGTGGCGGCGCACTGGAAGATGCTCAAATCAGCACGCCGCGCTTGACGTTTGCTGCGCGCGGGCGTTCCTTGCGTCCCGTGATGAGCAAACTCGACGTTGACAAGACACGCGCGTACTTCCCGGCCTTTTCGGAACCTTCGCTTGAGGGACAGGCGTTTTTCGAGAATGCCGGTGGGTCCTATCCCTGCCGTTTCGTGACCGAGCGACTGGAGCGGTTCTATCGCGAACGGAAGGTGCAGCCCTATGGTCCCTACGAGGCCAGTCGGTTGGCCGGTGAGGAAATGGACGAGGCGCGCACGCGGCTATCGGCCATCCTGGGTGTCGATCCCGACGAACTGAGTTTCGGGCCGTCGACAACGCAAAACGTCTACGTTTTGGCCCAAGCCTTTCGCGAATGGCTGTCACCCGGCGATGCGATTGTCGTCACCGATCAGGATCACGAGGCCAATTCGGGGGCCTGGCGTCGTCTTGCGGATGCCGGGATCGAGGTGCGCGAATGGAAAATCGATCCGGCGACCGGCCATTTGGATATGGCCAGGCTGGAGCCGCTTCTGGATGGCGCGAAACTGCTGGCTTTTCCGCACTGTTCCAACGTCGTAGGTGAGATCAATGACGTGGCGGCGATCACGGCGCTGGCGCATGACGCCGGGGCTTACGTCTGCGTCGATGGGGTCAGCTATGCGCCGCACGGTCTGCCGGACGTTGGTGCGCTTGGGGCGGATATTTACATGTTTTCGGCCTACAAGACCTATGGCCCGCACCAGGGATTGATGGTGATCCGTCGCGCTTTGGGCGAGCAGCTTCCCAACCAGGGGCACTGGTTCAATGCAGGGTCGCTGGAGAAACGCTTCACGCCCGCCGGACCGGATCATGCACAGGTGGCTGCGTCCGCCGGCATCGCTGACTATATTGATGCGCTTTATGCGGATTTTAGTTTGCCACAAGTCGATGCCCGGGCGCGGGCGGCGTTGGTTCATGACGCGATGCGCGCGCGTGAGGTGGAGCTGTTGCAGCCTTTGCTGGACTATCTCTCGGGTCGCAACGACGTTCGATTGCTTGGCCCCGCGCAAGCGGCACGGCGCGCGCCGACCGTCGCGATCGCGGCGGAGCGTTCGGGCGAAGAACTGGCCGTTGCTCTCGAACCGCATGGGATCAATGCAGGCGGTGGCGATTTCTATGCGGTCCGCCCGCTTGAGGCGATAGGGATCGATCCGGCCCATGGTGTGCTTCGGATGAGTTTCGTGCACTACACGACCGAGGACGAGGTTGCGCGATTGATCCGGGTTTTGGATAAGGTTCTTTGATTGCGCAGACTTCGTCGTCGCGGCGAGCGAGGGGGCTCTGCCCCCTCGAGC
>JASJDQ010000117.1 GCA_030065075.1 Paracoccaceae bacterium
CTCGGGGACGGTGATGTCGATTTCCCGAAAGTGCGGCAGATCCTTCTGGACAACGGCTTTGAAGGTTGGTGCACGGTCGAACAGGATTGCGATCCGACGCTGGACGTGAGCCCCATCGACGACGCGCGAGCGAACCGCGACTACCTGAGATCGATCGGATTCTGAGATGGCACGACTGAACTGGGGCATGATCGGGGGCGGCAAGGGCAGCCAGATCGGTCCGGCGCATCTGTTGGGCGCTCGTGCGGATGGCAACTTTGTTCTGGCCGCCGGAGCGCTGGATGTCGATGCCGAGCGGGGCCGGGCCTATGCCGAGGAACTGTGCGTGGCGCCCGACCGGGCCTATGCCGATTGGCAGGAGATGCTGGAGGGTGAGAAGGCTCGTGCGGATCGCATCGATCTGGTGACGGTGGCGACGCCGAATTCGACGCATTTCGAGATCACGAAGGCGTTTCTGGAAGCCGGGTTCAACGTGCTTTGCGAAAAGCCGATGACCATGACGGTCGAGGAGGGCGAGGAGATCGTGAAGGTCGCCCGTGCCTCGGGCAAGATTTGCGCGGTAAACTATTGCTACAGCGCCTACCCGATGGTGCGTGAGATGCGACACATGGTGGCCACGGGGCAGATCGGCAAGGTACGGCTGGTGGTGGCGAACTTTTCTCATGGGCACCATGGCGATGCGACGGATGCGGATAACCCGCGTGTGCGCTGGCGGTATGATCCCGCGATGGCAGGCGTCTCCGGCCAGTTCGCCGATTGCGGGATACATGCGCTGCATATGGCGTCGTTTGTCGTGGGCGACGAGGTGCGGGAACTTTCGGCGGATTTCGCCTCGACCATTCCCAGCCGCGAACTGGAAGACGACGCGATGGTGAACTTCCGGATGGAAGGGGGCACGGTCGGGCGGCTTTGGACGTCATCAGTGGCGATCGGGCGGCAGCACGGGTTCGACATTCAGGTCTTTGGCGAAACCGGCGGGCTCCGCTGGGCGTCGGAACAGCCGAACCAGGTGTACTATACGCCGGTCGGTGGCCGGACGCAGATCATGGAGAAGGGCGAGGGCGGCCTGTCGGATGAAGCGGCGCGTCTTTCGCGCGTGGCGATTGCACACCCCGAGGGTTTTCCGCTGGCGGTGGCGAACATCTATGTCGATCTGGCCGCCGCGCTTAAGGGAGAGGCGCATGGAGCCTTCCCTGTGGCCGAGGACGGCTTACGCTCGATGGCGGCAGTGCATCAGGCGGTCGCGTCGGCAAAAGCGGGTGGGGCCTGGGTGGACGCGCGACCGCCGTCGCTGAGGTGAGCGGCGTGATCTGAAGGCGCGCCTGTCGGCGCACGCGATTGTTTGTTGGGGCTCTGCCCCAAACCCCGGGATATTTGGCCCAAGAAGAATGCCTAGGGCTTCGGGCGCAGCGTGGTGCGTTCGACGACCGTGCAGGGGAACAGGCGGGCCTTGCGGGGTTGGTCCGGAATGTCGAGCATATCGGCCATCAGGTCGACCGTGGCGTCGATGATGTCGCCCACCGGTTGGCGGATGGTGGTGAGCGCGATGTTTTCCCAGCCCGCCATTTCCATGTCGTTGAGGCCGATGATGCCGACGTCGTGGGGCACATCGAGCCCGCTTTCCCTGAGCGCCGAGAGCGCGCCGATGGCGACGACGTCGTCGCCGCAGAAATAGGCTTCTGCCGGGCCATCGGCGATCAGGCGCAGCATTTCGGCGCGCCCGGCCTGAAAGGTGTAGGCGTCGGCGAAGGAATGGCTGGACTGCACGTCCGGGTGCTTGGCAAGCTCCGCGGCGAAGCCTTGCAGGCGGTCCTGCGTGGACGTCGCACTTTCGGGTCCGCCCAGGAAGGCCGCGCGCCGGTAGCCGCGCGCCAGGAGTTCCTGCGCCGCCATGCGACCGCATTCGACATTGTCGATGCCGACGATCTGCACGCTTGGCCGGGTCGAGAACCGGCCGAAGCTGTGAACGACGGGAATGCCGGCATTGCGGAAGGCGGTGGCAAAGGCGGGGGGGAGGGTCGAGGAGGCGACGACGACGCCATCGACCGAGTAGGTGCGCATCATTCGGACCGAGTTCTGGGGATCGGTTTCATCGCTGAGGTTGACGAGGAGGGGCCTGAGACCCCGGTCCTGCAGTCGGCGGGTGAAACGGTCGAAGATCTCCATGAAAATCGGGTTCTGGAAGTTCGAGGCAATGAGCCCGATCAGCTTGGTGCGCCCCGTCGTCAGGGACGAGGCAAGCGCGTTGGGGCTGTAGCCAAGCTCTTCTGCCGCGCGTTCGACCTTCTGGCGCATCTTCGTCGAGACCGACGCGCCGTCGGTGAAGGTGCGCGAAACCGCCGAGCGCGATACGCCGGCGCGTTCTGCAACGTCTTTCAGGGTTGGAACGGACATGGGGGCCAGTATTCGGACGACGCTTCGGTTTTGCAACCGGTTGCGCGTGCCAGCGTGGCGGTCGCTGGCATCAAACGTTCGCCAGTTCCTTTTCGAGGTCACCCATTTCGGCGCCACCCGCCATCAGGCGACGCATTTCCTCGGGCCCGATCTGGTCCGAGGTGCCCGCACCGATCACCTTGCCGAGGGCAAGGAAGGTGTAGCGGTCGCCGATGAGCCGCGAGTGGATTTCGTTGTGGGTGATGAAGATGATCGCGATATCGCCGCGTGCCTTGACGCGCTTCACGGTCTTCAGGACGCCCATCTGCTGCTTCTGGCCGAGGGCAGAGGTGGGTTCATCGAGGATAAGCACCTTGGCGCCGAAATAGATGGCGCGCGCGATGGCGAGCGTTTGTCTTTGCCCACCCGACATGGTGCCAACGGCCTGGGTCGGATCGGAAAAGTCGATGCCGATCTTGAGCATCTCGTCATGGGCGATCTGGTTCATCTCGTCCATTCGAAGCGTGCCCAATGGACCCTTCAACTCGCGGCCCATGAAAAAGTTTCGCGTTATGCTCATCAACTGGTTGAGCGCGAGGTCCTGATAGACCGTGCCGATCCCGGCCGCGGAGGCATCGCGGGGCGAGCGGAAGCTGACCGGTTTGCCTTCGATATAGATCTGGCCGCTGGTCGGCTGATGGACGCCCGCCAGCGTCTTGATGAGCGTCGATTTGCCGGCGCCGTTGTCACCCAGCAGGGCATGGACCTCGCCCGGGTAGACTGCCAGGTCGACGCCGCCCAATGCGGTGAAGGGACCGAATTGTTTGACCAGGTTTTCGACGCGAAGATATGGGTCTGCCATGGTCAAATCCCCCCCGTGATGCGTTTACGGATGCGCTCGTTCGCGAAAACGGCGGCCAAGAGGATCGCGCCCAGGAATACGCGGAACCACGCGCCGTCGATGGCCGGGATGAAGAACACCGCGTTGGCCACGAGGCCTACGGTGACTGCGCCGAAGACAACGCCCACGACCGAGCCGAAGCCGCCGGTCATCAGCGTTCCGCCGACAACGGCGATGGCGATGGCGAAAAGCTCCATAAGGTTGCCCTTGGCGGCGTCCGATGTGTTGGTGTCGAAAACTTGGCAGGCGGCGAACATCGTCGCGCAGAAGGCGGTGAACATGAAGAGCCCGACCTTGACTCGGTTGACCGGCACGCCGTTGGCGCGGGCGGCTTCCTTGTCGTCGCCGGTGGCATAGATCCAGTTGCCGAGCTGGGTGCGCGAGAGGACGAACCATGCCGCGATGGAGATGACGATCCACCACAGGAATCGCGCGTCGAAGCCGGTGACCCATTGGTCGAGGCGGCGGTTGATGTTGAGAAGCGCGAGATAGTTGATCGTCTCGACCGGCAAACGCGCCGGGAATTCCGTGCCTGCGGTCATCCACTGGCCGATCTTGAACCAGAGGTCATAAAACCAACCGAAAACCTCGCCGCCCAGGAGGTTGGCGAACCAGCTTGTCTCTTTGTAGTCGGGCAGGCCCGAAACCTGCGTGGACTGGTTGATCAGGCGGAAGGCCACTTCGGTGGTGCCGCGGAGGAAAAAGAGGAAGGCGAGTGTCACGATGAAACTGGACAGGCCCGATCGGACGACGATTGTGCCGATGACCCAGCCGATGGTCAGTGTCATGGCCAGCGTGATGATGAAGGCGAGGAAGGGTGTCGCTTCGCCAAGACCAAAGGGCAGGCCCCATTTCAGCATCAGCGCCATCGACATGCCTGCAAACCCGATCATCGAGCCGATGGACAAGTCGAATTCGCCCGCGATCATCAGCATGGCCGCGCCGGTGGCGATGATGCCGTACTGCGCGATAATCTTGATGTTGTTCTTCAGACCAAGGGCGTTGAATGCCTTGGAGTCAGAGGCGATCAGCAGGCTGATGATGATCACGACCATCACCACGAATGCGCCCATTTCAGGCCGACGGATCAGCTGTTTGAACCTGGATTCTTTTTGAAGTCTGTCGGATTCGCTCCGGTCCGCCATCATGCCCTCCCCTGATGTGCTGAACAGGCGGGTGTTTCCCGCCTGTTCTTGTTGTTTTTATTGAGAGATTTAGCGGTCGATGCCCGCCAATTCCTTCACGGCCGCTGCGTTCGTCTTGTCCACGAAGCCCGGGCCCGAGTTGATGTTGTTGCCCGGCAGAAGGCCTGCGTGGTTGTTGTAAAGGTGCAGTGCGATGACCGGCATGTAGCCTTGCAGACGCTGCTGCTGGTCGATGGTGAACGACGCATCGCCGTTCTCGATCATGTCCATCACACCGGGGCTGAGGTCGAAGCAGGCCAGGTGCGTTTCGGCACCGACCGCCTTGATGGCCAGGATCGCGGCTTCGCAGACATGCGGGCCGACGGCCAGAACACCGTCGATCGACGGATCGGCCTGGAGCGCTGCCGCGGTCCGGGTTTCGATCTGAGCCGGGTCGTTCGAGACGTCGATCATGTTCAGATCGCCGCCAAGACCAGAGAAGTAGCCTTCGCAACGGTCGACAAGCGCGGTGTTGAAGGCTTCCTGGTTCAGGCAGAGACCGTTGGTCACGCCTTCGTCCTTGGCGCGATTACCGGCGGCTTCGCCCGCCACGCGCTCGGGCTGACCGACGTGCATCAGTGCGCCCAGTTCCTTCGAGGACTCGAGGCCCGAGTTCATGGTCACAACCGGGATACCGTCAGCGACGGCGGCCTTGATTGCGGGCCCAAGCGCGTCAGCGTCGGGCAGCGAGACAATGATGCCATCCGGGTTCGAAGCGGCGGCTGCTTCGATCAAGGCAGCCATGGCGGCCATGTCGCCCGAGACGTCGAAGTTGTATTCCAGTGTCGCGCCGATGGCGGCAGCAGCGTCGCGGCCACCCTTTTCCACGACCGGCCAGAACGGGTCGGTGCCCTGGGTGTGGGTGATCATGACATAGCGCTCTTGAGCAAAGGCGCCGGTCGCCATTGTTGCGGCAACTGCTGTTGCCAACAGAACTTTCTTCATTGGGTTCCTCCCTAAATTGAACCGAGGTCGATTAAAGCCCGGAAAAATGTTAGCGCAAGCAAAAAAGCTGGAAATCGCTTCCGAAAGGATCACCAGCAGGGATTTTTCTGCGCGGTATCTGTGCTTTGGCATGACGCTGAGCTCTTTGCAACCGGTTGCAAAACATGCGGATCTTTGCATTTCACGTGACCTATCGTGCGGCGGAAATCGAGAACCTGCCTGGTTCAGTGACCTTGTCACCGTCAGGCATCGGGGTGCCGTGGCATGAGAGCTCCATCAAATGCGGAGAAACGTTATGCACACCTCTCATCACAGACCCGCCGACACATGGTCGCCTCTCTATTTCCTGGCCTCGCTTGGAGCCGGAGGGCTGGTTGTCACCTTCTTCATGTTCCTGATGTTCTGGGTGCCGCATCCCGGTCAGCCCGTGCCTGTGTTCGAGGACATCCTGAGCGCGTTTTCCAACGGCGGTATGCCGCTGAAGATGGCGATCCTTGTGGCCGTCACCGGGATTGCCGGGTTTGCCTTTCTGAACATCAAGATGCTGATCTGGAACCTCGCGCGGCTGGCCGAGTTCCGGAAGACGGAGGCCTTCGCGAAGCTCACGCGGTCGAACGGCGAGACCCAGCTTCTGGCGATGCCGCTGGCGCTGGCGATGACCGTCAATGCGGGCTTCATTCTGGGCCTTGTCTTCGTGCCGGGGCTTTGGACCGTGGTCGAGTATCTGTTCCCGCTGGCCATGATCGCATTCGCGCTGATCGCCTACATCGCGTTCCGGCGCATCGGAAGCTTCCTGGGGCGCGTCCTGAGCGACGGTGGGGTCTTCGATGTCACCGCGAACAATTCGTTCGCGCAGCTTCTGCCCGCTTTCGCCCTGTCCATGACCGCAGTTGGCATGGCCGCTCCGGCCGCGATGAGCACCGTTCCGACCACGGTCGGCATCTCGATGATCCTGTCGATCTCGCTGGGTACTATCGCCGGGCTCTACGCGCTGGTGGCCGCCATCGTCGCCTTCGGCTCGATGCTGCAACACGGCACCGCCAAGGAAAGTGCGCCGACCCTGATGGTCGTCGTCCCTATCCTGACGATCCTTGGGATCATGACCATGCGGCAGGAACATGGGCTGCATACGACCTTCGAGACGCATGGCGGCGTGGCCGATACGCTGCTTCTGACCACGACCATCCTGGCGATCCAGGGGGTGTTCCTTGCCCTTGGGCTTCTGGTCCTGCGGCGTCAGAGGTATGCAAACGCCTATCTGCGGGGCGACGGCAACTCGGCGGGGTCCTATGCCCTTGTCTGCCCCGGTGTCGCCTTGACGGTCATGCTGCACTTCTGGATCAACAAGGGACTGGTCGGCGCGGGTCTGATCGCGAAGTTCGGCATTGCCTATTGGTCTTTGACCTCGATCGCCATCGCGAGCCAGGTCGCCATGATCGTTCTGGTCTTCATCCTGAACCGACGCCACTTCGCAAGGCGCGACGGCGGTCACGCGGTTCCGGCGGAATAGTCCGGCGCCTCGCCAGACAAGGTTCAATAGACGCAGGCGCGACTGTACCAGGGTCGCGCCTGCGAGCATGGAGGGCCTTATGGGTCGCAGACAGTTCATGCAGGCCGTGGTGGCTGGGGCCGCCGGAACGGCGCAGGGCGGGGATATCTGTCTGACGGAGTGATCCTGCTATTCCGGAAGTACCCTTGAGCCGCCGCTCCCAACCGAGGCATGGTGGGGCCGAGGAAGGCCAGCTTGGGGAGCGCGGATATGGATGGATCATGGGTCGACAAGTTTGGCGGCCTTAGCCGTCTGCCTGCCGATATCCGGGAAGAATTGGAGACGGGTAGTCAGATCGTTACGGTCCCGCCCGGGACCCAGATATTCGCGCCCGGTCAGACCGCCGACAATCTTTGGCTTCTGCTGGACGGGACCGTGAAGGTGCAACAGAAGTCCGAGACGGGGCGCGAGATCTTCCTCTACCGGGTGCATGCGGGCGAAAGCTGTGTGTTGACAACGGCTTGCATGCTGGCCTTCGAGGACTACTCCGCCGAGGGCACGGCGGAAACCGAGGTGACGGCGGTCGCGATCCCGCGAGAGACGTTTGACGACCTCGTTGCGAAGTCGCGGGTCTTTCGTGAGTTCGTCTTCACGGCCTATTCGCGTCGTATCACCGATCTGTTCACCCTGATCGACGATATCGTGTTCCAGCGTATGGATGTACGCCTTGCCTCGCGCCTGCTGGAACTGGCCGACAGCGATGGTGTCGTGCACGCAACGCATGCGGTGTTGGGCACCGAGCTTGGGACGGCGCGCGAGGTGATCTCGAGAACGCTCGCGGAGTTTCAGCGGCGTGGCTGGGTCGAACAATCGCGCGGCGAGGTGCGCATCACTGGCAGGGATGGGTTGGAACGGTTGGTGAAATCGTCCGGCGCACATGCCTGAAAACAGGGGCGCGATGGCTTTGTGACCAAGTCACCAAAGATTCAGCGCACGCTGTGCAAAGTTCCACGAAACTGATTCGTCGTGGAGTGAGAGATGACAATCAACATGGGGAAAGTCGACCGCGCTTTGCGGTTCGTGATTGCGGCGGTATTGCTATATATTGCCCTAGGCACGGCGCTCTTGGGCTCCGGCCTTCTGTTTTGGCTCGCGCTCCTCGTCGCGGCCGTTTTCACGCTGACGGCGGTGGTCGGGAACTGCCCGCTCTATAGCGTCGTCGGCCTCAAGACTTGTCAGGAGTGCTGATGATCGAAACCGCTTTCACACCCTGGGCATCGCTGACGGGCGGCGTCCTGATCGGGGTTGCTTCGACCCTGCTTATGCTTGTTCTCGGGCGCATCATGGGCGCAACCGGCGTTCTTGCGGGGCTGTTCCAGCCGATCTCGAAGGATGATTTCGCGTGGCGCGCCGCACTGCTTTTGGGCATGGTCACGGGCCCGGCCGTCGTGCTGGCCGTGTCCGGCGAGATGCCCGCGGTCCAGGTGCCGATGTCGGCGGCCGCGTTGATCGTCGGCGGTCTGATCGTCGGGTTCGGCGTTACTTTGGGTTCTGGCTGCACCTCGGGGCACGGGGTCTGCGGCATGGCGCGGCTTAGCCCCCGGTCCATCGTGGCGACGCTGACCTTCATGGCTTTCACATTCGCCACCGTATTCGTTACCCGCCACGTGATCGGAGCCTGATATGCGACTGTTCGTGACTTATCTGATCGGTGTCATCTTCGGGGTGGGCATCTCCATTTCGGGCATGGCCAATCCCGCGAAGGTGCTGAACTTCTTCGATATCGCAGGCACTTGGGACCCGTCGCTTATCTTCGTGATGGGGGGCGCTCTGGTGACCACCTTCATCGGCTACAAGCTTGTTTTTGGGCGTACCGCGCCCGTCTTCGGGGAATTCTTCGCCGTGCCGAACTCGCGCGTCATCGACATGCGGCTGGTCGGCGGCTCGGCCATCTTCGGGATTGGCTGGGGCATCGCGGGCTTTTGCCCGGGCGGTGCGCTGCCTGCGCTGGGCACCGGACGGTGGGAGGTCTTTGCCTTCACCGGCGCGTTGATCGCAGGGATCCTGCTTGCGCGCTGGGTGAGCACCAAACAACCTGTGAGGGCTGCAACGTGAATAGGACGCAGAAAGACAGCTTTGTGCGCACAGGCGGTGCCATCCTGCTGACCGTTGCCTTGGTCAGCGGCGGAGCGATCTTTGCGCAAGGCTTGCTTGGCCATGGCCATGGGCGTGGCGGCATGATGCACGACGAAGCCACCATGCCCGGGCTGCGTGGCGAGAACGCGACGGCGGAGGAAAGCGCCGAGCTTGCGATCATGTTTCGCAATTTCGACACGATCAAACGCACGGTCGAGAACCTGCCAAACGGAATTCGTACGGTGACACGATCCTCGGACCCTGACGTGATGGACGTGCTTGTCAGCCATGCTGTCGGGATGATCGACCGTGTCGGACGCAAGGATGATCCGAAGATCTTCATCCAGAGCCCGACGCTGGATGTGTTCTTCCTGCATGGCGACGAGATATCTTCGGTCGTCGAGGTGACTGACGAAGGTCTTGTCGTGGTGCAGACGTCGGAAAACCCGGACCTGGTTGCAGCACTGCAGACCCATGCTGCCGAAGTGACGGCAATGGCGGATCGCGGCATGGCCGCAGTCCACGACATGATGATGGAACAGAGGCGCGGCCACTAGGTGGCCCATCGAATAGGAAGGAAAGGAAATGACTCAATACCCGGTGAAAATGGACGTCAAACCCGAGGTTCAGGCCTTCTTTGACGAGGCCACCAACACGATCAGCTATATCGTGAAGGACCCGACCTCGAATTCCTGTGCCATCGTCGATAGCGTCATGGACATCGACTATGCGGCGGGTCGGATCACGTACGACCATGCCGACGAGTTGATCCGCACCATCGAGGATCAGGGCCTGAAGCTGGAGTGGATCATCGAGACACACGTCCACGCCGACCATCTGTCGGCCGCGCCCTACATCCAGGACAAACTGGGCGGCAAGATTGGCATCGGTTCCAAGATCATGGTCGTGCAGGACACCTTCGGGAAGGTCTTCAACGAAGGGACCGAGTTCCAGCGCGACGGGTCTCAGTTCGACTCGCTCTTTGAAGATGGCGACACCTACAAAATCGGCAATATGCAGGCGTTTGCCATGTACACGCCGGGCCACACGCCTGCCTGCATGGTGCATGTGATGGGCGATGCGGCCTTCGTGGGCGATACGCTGTTCATGCCCGATGGCGGCTCGGCGCGGGCCGACTTCCCGGGCGGCGATGCGGGCACACTTTACGACTCGATCCAGAAGGTTCTGGCGCTGCCGGACGACATGCGGCTCTTCATGTGCCACGACTATGGCCCCAACGGGCGCGACATCCAGTGGGAGACCACGGTGGGCGACGAGAAGACGCACAACATCCACGTGGGCGGCGGCAAGACGAAGGAAGAGTTCGTCAAGTTCCGGACCGAACGGGATGCGCAGCTTGATATGCCGAAACTCATCATCCCGTCGCTGCAGGTGAACATGCGCGCGGGCGAGGTGCCGACCGACAAGGACGGCAATCCGATGCTCAAGGTTCCGGTCAACGGACTTTGACGCAGTAAAGGCAGCCGCTTGCGCATCAGCGAGCGGCTCGTCCCGAATTACGACGATAAACCAAGGCCTTGGCACGCGAAGCGGGGTCAACGATGCCGCACGCCGTTGCGTCACGAAGGAGCATTGCTATGGACTTCAGAACAATCGACAGCGGTTTGGCCGTCAGCCCGCAGATCGAGCTTGCCGAAGTGTCGGCAGTTGCCGAAGCAGGCTACAAATCCATCATCTGCAACCGTCCCGACGGCGAGGCGGCGGACCAGCCGACGCACGAGGAAATGCGCAGGGCGGCGGAACAGGCAGGTCTCGAGTTTCGCTACCTGCCGGTGACGCCGGGCATGGTCATGGATGAAACAGCGGCGGATTTCGGCACGGCGCTGACCGAACTGCCCGGGCCGGTTCTGGCCTATTGTCGCACGGGCACACGCTCGGCCACGCTCTGGTCGCTGGCGAATGCAGGCAAGCTGCCCTTGCCGAAGATCCTAGAGGCCACGAAAGCCGCAGGCTATGACATGAACGGCGTCGCGCGCCGGATCGCGAACGGCGGCAGGACGCCAACGGACACGGGCGACGCGCATTTCCCGGTCGTGATTGTCGGCGCGGGCGCGGGCGGTATCTCGGTCGCGGCGAGCCTGAAGGCGCGGAAGCCTGATCTGGATATCGCGATCATTGATCCCGCGGACATCCATTACTACCAGCCCGGTTGGACGATGGTGGGCGGCGGCATTTTCGACGCGAAATCCACCGCCAAGACCATGGGCAGCTTGATCCCGAAGGGCGTCCATTGGATCAAGGCGGCGGTCGCTGCGTTCGAGCCCAAGGACAACGCCATCGTGCTGGATGGCTGCCGGGTGGTGAAATACGACCGGCTGGTCGTATGTCCGGGCCTCAAGCTGGACTGGGAAGCGGTCGAGGGCTTGGAAGAGACGCTGGGCCGGAATGGCGTGACGTCGAATTATCGTTACGATCTGGCCCCTTACACGTGGGAGTTGGTGCAAGGCCTGAAGGCGGGGCGCGCTGTGTTCACGCAGCCTCCGATGCCGATCAAATGTGCGGGTGCGCCGCAGAAGGCGATGTATCTGTCGGGCGACCACTGGTTCCGGCAGGGCGTGCTGAAGGACATCGACATCCAGTTCATGAACGCGGGCGGTGTCTTGTTCGGCGTGAAGGACTATGTCCCGGCGTTGGAGCAATATGTCGAGAAATACGGCGCTTCCCTGAACTTCTTCCACAACCTGATATCCATCGACGGGCCGGCCAAGAAAGCGGTGTTCGAGGTGAAGAAGCCCGACACCGATCCGACCACGGTCGAGGTGGACTTCGACATGATCCATGTTTGCCCGCCCCAGACCGCGCCCGATTTCATCCGCGTCTCGCCACTGGCGGATGCCGCGGGTTGGGTCGATGTGGATCAGGCAACGCTGCGCCACACGAGCTTCGAGAACATCTGGTCGCTGGGCGATGTCATGAACGCGCCCAACGCCAAGACGGCGGCGGCCGCGCGCAAGCAGGCGCCAACGGTGGCGGACAATGTCGTCGCCGACATCGAGGGACACTCGGCTGTGTCGCAATACGACGGCTATGGCTCCTGCCCGCTGACGGTCGAGCGCGGCAAGATCGTGCTGGCCGAGTTCGGCTATGGCGG
>JASJDQ010000118.1 GCA_030065075.1 Paracoccaceae bacterium
AAGATCGGCCCCATGCTGTCTCAGCCAAAGGCGCTGGGTGTCCGTGTCGGGATAAAGCGATTTACACGCATCCCAAAACGCCGGACTGTGGTCCATGTGCGCCAGATGCGCGACCTCATGCGCGGCCACATAATCGAGTACGTCCGGCGGTGCGAGGATCAGACGCCAGGAAAACATGAGGTTCCCCTCTGACGAACAGGAGCCCCAGCGCGACCGGGTATCGCGCAGCGTGATCCGGCCAAAGGGCTTGCCAATCTGATCGGCATAACCGGCCGCTGCGGCCTGTAGTCTGGTCCGCGCCAGTTGCTTCAGCAGCACCCGAATGGCAATGCCTTCGCGCCCGGTCGGCGCCGCGATCACATCGCCCTCCAACCGGGCGGCGCGTGCCGTGCTGGCGACAACGCGCCGCTCGGTGCCAAGCACCGGCAAGACCGCGCCCGGCACGACCGGCACCGGAGCCCGCACCTTGTCCACCGCGGCTTTCAGCCAACGCGCCTTCTCCTCGGCAAAGGCCCGCGCCACGCGTTCGGGCGTGCCCGGAGGCACGGTCAGCGTCACGCGGCCATCCAGCGACGAGACCCTGAGCGACAGCCGCCGCGCGCGCGACGAGCGGCGCAATTCCACGTCGATCTCGGGTGCGTTCTTCAGCTGATAGACGCCCATTCCCTGCCCTGCCTCTGCTCAGGCGCCATGCTACTTGCATAACCGCGACTTCGAAAGCCTTTGACAGCCGCCGCCGCATGTGGCAACTGCGCGCAAATCCGAATTCGAGAAGGACAAGACGAGCCATGCCAAAAGAGGAATGGGGCACCAAGCGGGTGTGTCCGGCAACCGGCAAGAGGTTCTACGACCTGAACAAGAACCCGGTCGTCAGCCCCTACACGGGCGAAGTCGTGAACCTGGAAACCGGCAAAGGCAAGCGCAGCCTTGTCGCCGACAAGTCCGATGCGGCCTCTGCCAAGAAAGAAGAAGAGAAGTTCGAGGACGAAGATATCGTTCTGGAAGATGACGACGACGAAACGGATGTCGATCTGGGCGATGACGTTCTGGACGACGACGATGACGACGATAACGTCTCGCTTGACGACATCGCCGACGTCAGCACGGATGACGACGACTGACACGTTTTTGCTTGCGCGAGCGGACGCGAGCAACTAGATCAAACGCCGGGCGGCGTGCGCCGCCCATGGCTTGGGGCCATAGCTCAGTTGGGAGAGCGCTTGCATGGCATGCAAGAGGTCAGGGGTTCGACTCCCCTTGGCTCCACCAAATTCCCCCTCTATGCCTTTGTAATTCATAAGCTTTACCAGCCAAAAACGGCGTTCAACGTTCAACACCGTTGCGCCCATGGTTGTCGGCGAAGCCTGTGGAAAGCTGTCGATCCCCTTGGCTACTATGTCGCCTTTCCGGACGATTGGTCCACAGCCTGCGCCCCCGAAAGTCAGGTCGAGAGCAGGTCTCGGACGGCCCATAAGAGACACCGGACACCGGAAACAATTGAAACAGCGGACGCATTCGACTGACGTCGTATTGAAACGATGTGGCAGTACTACCGACGAAATCAAATGGCGCTGTTCGCCATCCAATGGAAACGTCGGAAGCAATAGATGACAAGCATGAAACTCACGACCCGCGCCGAACGCGATCTGCGATCGGCCCCGGGTTTGAATGCCAAAACAATGGCCGTTCTCTCGGCTGCCGCCGCTTTGGCGTACATCGCCGTTCAAACCGGCACATTCGATCAGCTTTCCCGGGTGTCAAATCCAGACGATCTGGCCGCTTTCATCGAACATGTGGGACCCTTTGCCGTGGTCCTGCTGCTGGCGCTCGCCGTCGTGGTATCGCCGATTCCGAGCGGCCCCATCGCGATGGCAGCAGGCGCGCTCTACGGCCCGGCCGAGGGCGGCGCGTTGACCGCAGTCGGCGCACTGGTTGGCGCCTTGATTGCCTTCGGCCTTTCACGCGGGTTGGGGTACCGTCCGCTGTCAGCCTCGAAGTTGCCCCTGGCCCATTGGATCACCCGCCCGCGAACACAAACGAGACTTGCGCTCGCCATACTGGTCTCGCGACTGATCCCCTTCATTTCCTTCGACGCCGTCAGCTATGTCGCGGGCCTGACCACGATACGCATGCGCAACTTTGCGATTGCCACAACACTTGGCGTCCTGCCGGCGAGCTTTGCCTTCGCAGCGCTGGGCGCGGGCATGACGAAGATGGACAATGTCCTGCTGCTGATCGCGGCCTGCGGCGTTACACTCATCCTGCCGATTGGCTGGGTCCTTTTCCGTCGGCTTGGCCGCTGGAGATCCCGGTCTTAAACCTGGCTCCCCTGTTGGCTCATAACGCTCGTCGCGCAAACGCGAAAACGTGAGACGCGTTGTCTCAGACTGAAGGCAGGTCGCCACAAGACGAGCCTCAGAAAGGAAATCTTCATCGCTCCCCCGAATAGAATAAAGGTGGGTGGAGGCGGCAATAAACGCCGAGCTGGCGTTAACGGACTGGCAAGCAAGGTTAAGCCGCAAGGCGACGGCCGCGCCTTAGCTCTCGGGGTCGAAGACATACCCAATACCGCGCACAGTGCGAATGATCGTCGGCTTCTGTGGGTTCTTTTCGATCTTGCGGCGCAGCCGTGAAATTCGAATGTCGATGCTGCGGTCATAGGGATCCCAGGACCGGTCATGCGCTTGTTCGAGGATCTGGTCGCGGTTCAGAACGCGCGACCGGTTCTCGGCAAAGAGCTTCAGCAGCCGGAACTCCATCGCCGTAAGCTGTACCTCCTCATCATCGGCGTCGGTCAGCTTCGCGGCGTCAAGGTCAAGGCGAAAGTCGCCGAATTGCACGAACTGGCCGTTCAGGGACTTCTGGCCGGCCTCTTCCGCCGGACCGGACCTGCGCCGCAGAACGGCCTTGATCCGTGCTTCCAGTTCGCGAAGGTCCACCGGCTTGCCAAGATAGTCGTCGGCGCCCATTTCCAGGCCGACGATCTTGTCGATCGTTTCACCTGCGGCTGTCAGCATCACAACGGGGATGTCGCTTTCTGTGCGAAGCCGCCTGAGTGCGGACAATCCGTCTTCGCCCGGCATGTTGATGTCAAGAATGACCAGCTCCGGTACCGTTCTCTCGATGGAAGACCGCAGTTCTTCGGCGTCGCCTGCGAGCGTCACCTTGTACCCGCGTTTTTGCAGGTACTCCTGCAGCATTTCGCGCAGATCGGTCTCGTCATCGCAGACCAGAATCGTCGGCTGATCGCTGGCGGTCATTCGGATTGTCCTTCCGTGTTAAGCTGTGCCACGAAGGCCCGCAGTTCCTTGGGCGAAACCGGTTTCTCGAGATAAGGACGGCGGCTTTCTTTCAGGAAAATCTGCGACGCCCTTCCCATCGTGTCGCCGGTTACAAATCCGGTGCGCGAGACCAGTTCGGGAAAGTCCGCGGCGATGGTCTCGAAAACACCACGACCATCCACATCAGGCATGTTCAGGTCGCTCAGGACCACGTCGTAGCGTTGCGCGCGGAGCATATCGAAGGCATTCGCCGCTTCGTAAACTGCCTCTGCCTTGTACCCGGCACGCTCCAGCACCTCGACATTCAGATCGGCCACATCGGCTTCGTCGTCGATGACCAGCACGCGGACCGTGTCCTGTTTTTCGAGAGCTTCCGTGGCCTCGTGCCTGCACTTCATGTCTGCATCTCCCACGGGCAGCGTAATCGTGAAGCGGGTGCCTGTTGGCTGCGCATCGCTGACCTCGATCCGGCCCTTGTGCGCCGTCACCACGCGGTGACAGACGGCAAGCCCGATCCCCGTCCCCTTCCCGACGCCCTTGGTCGTGAAGAATGGCTCGAAGACGCGCGCCCGGATTTCGGCCGGAACGCCGGGACCATTGTCTTCCACATCGATCCGAATGACATCCTTGGACGTGTCCTTCCGGGCAAAGACGCAAATGCGATCCCCGACGGATGCATCTTCGATGGCCTGTTCGGCATTGATGATCAGATTGACCACGGCTTGCGTGATCTGATCGATATCCGCGCATATCGGCGGCAGGCCCTCTTCCAGATCCGTTTCAATCCGCACCGTGCGACCGGGATTGCCATATCGCGCCACCTCGACCGCCGTTTCCACCAGCTCGGCGATATCTACCGGCTCCATCCGGACCGGTTCCTGTCGCGCCATCGTCAGGAAGGTGCGCACGATCTTCGAGCAGCGCTCGGCGGCATCGCTGATCTTCTTCGTCTGGCGCAACACGGCGGGGTCATCGGTTTCGTCCGACAGCATCATGGCGTGCCCGACAACGACCGACAGCGGGTTGTTCAGCTCATGCGCCACACCGGCAAGCAGGCTGCCAAGCGCCGACATCTTTTCGCTTTGAAAGACCTGTTCGCGTTGGCGGGCCAGCTGCTCTTCAATGGCGAGTTGACCCGTCAGGTCGCGCGAGTGCGAGACGATCACGTCCTCGCCCCCCCACTGGATAAGGCGCGCCGACACGGCACACCAGAAGGGTTCGCCTTTCGCGTTCAAAAACTTCTCGCGATACTCCGTCACCTCCCGATGACGGCGCAATTCGCCCAGAAAACCGTTCCGGTCACCCGGTTTGACATAAAACTCGCGCGCATTGTCCTTCGCGCCATAAAGTTCGGTGGCTTGCGGGCTGCGAAACAGGATCTCTCCCGTCTCGGCCCGGATCATCAGGATCGGGGCCGGACAGGCTTCGACCACAAGCCGGATCAACGCGTCGCGCTCCAGATCCTCGGTCACATCGGTTACGGAGGAGACGACGCAGGTTTCCCCGTTATACTCCGTCAAGCCGCCCGACAGTGAGGCCATGAACTCCCGCCCATCCGGTGTCTGCGATTTGATGATCCGGTCGCGCACACGTCCGTCCCGCTTCAGATCGGCCACGTAACGCGCGCGTGCCTCCGGGTCGGAATAATAGGACAGCGCGTAGTCCCCTTCGCCGTACATTTCGCGCGCCGCGGCGGAGCGATAGACGATGTTACTGTCCGACAGGCGCGCCATGACGACGGGCGTGGGGTTTGTATCGAGGATGGTGGTCAGAAGCGCGTCACGTTCGCGAAGCTGCACCTCGGTCTGGCGCCGCTCTGTCACGTCGGTGCGGGTGATCACGAACCCACCGCTGCTGGTGCTGTTATAGGACACCTCGTAGGACCGGCCATCGGCGTGATCGATGACCTTGCCTTGAACCAGCGCGGCAAGGTCCTCTTCTGCACGGTCGATGATCTCTGTCTCGGTTCCTTCGCGCCCGGTATAGACACCGCGCCGCACGCTTTCGAGATTGATCAGCCGCCATGACACGCCGGGTTCGATCAGGTCGGCAACGGGAGCGAACATGTCCTTGTAGCGCCGATTGCAGGTGACGAGACAGGCGTTCTCGTCATAGATCGCGATCCCTTCGCTCAGGGCCTCGAACATGTCTGCCAGAAGGCCGGTCATGTCGCGTGGGGCTTGGGTGCTGGTCGCTGTCATGAAACCAAGACTAGGCCTTCCGTGTTTCAATCGTTTTTCCACATGTCGGCGTTCTGTTTCAATTGTAACAAGGCCCTTCGGACGATCCGACATCAAATCCAGTGCAACTCGCTGAAAAATAGACATCTTTTCCAAAAGTTCTGACTCTTCTCACATCGTAGCATTTGAAACCTTGTTCCGCGGTTTCGGACGCACGGCTGCAACATTGGCGCGCCACAAGGCTGGCATCGAAACAAGCGCCAAGCGCGCAAAACTCACGAAGAGGACAAGACAATGAACCGGATGATAACCACCTTTCGCAGCCAGATGAGAGAAGCGGCGACCCGCAAGGCGCTGCGCCATCTCGACAACCACTTGCTGCGCGACATCGGCATGCCGGAGCGCCACGAAACCTCCTTCAGCCGTTTCTAGGTCCAATACCCGGAGCGAGAGCATGACCGAATTTGACAAACGACACCGCCTTTTCCCCAGGCCGTCCGTCGCGGGTGACCGCTGGCGGACGAGCCGGAGGGACACGAAATTTCAGCGCCGTGTCATCGCGCGCTAATCCTTGAAGGACGCCAGACCCATGACCATCAAGAAATCCATCCTGGAAACCGTCGGCAACACGCCGGTTATCCGCATCAACAACATCGCACCCGAGGGCGTCGAGATGTTCGTCAAGCTCGAAGCGGCGAACCCCGGCGGGTCGGTCAAGGACCGGCTCGCGCTCTCGATCATCGAAGCCGCCGAGCGCGACGGATCGCTGAAGCCAGGTCAGACCGTGGTCGAGGCGACCAGCGGAAACACCGGCATCGGCCTTGCCATGGTCTGCGCGCAAAAAGGCTATCCGCTGGTGGTGACCATGGCCGAAAGCTTCAGCGTGGAACGCCGGAAGCTGATGCGCTTTCTGGGCGCCAAGGTCGTGCTGACACCTGCGTCGGAAAAGGGCACGGGCATGGTCAAGAAAGCGCGCGAGCTGGCCGAGACCCACGGCTGGTTCCTGGCCCGCCAGTTCGAGAACCCCGCGAACCCGGACGTGCACGCCAATACGACTGCGGTCGAGATCATCGAAGATTTCGGTCCCGATGGGCTGGACTACTTCGTCACCGGTTTCGGCACAGGGGGCACGCTGACCGGCGTGTCGCGTCGGCTGCGCGCCGACAGCCCGGCCACCCGGATCGTTGCGGTCGAGCCCGAGAATGCGATGCTGCTGCAGGGCGATCACGTTCAAGCCTATAACGCCGATGGCAGCGCCGCCGCTGCGCACCCGGCCTGGCGCCCACACCCGATGCAGGGCTGGACTCCGGACTTTATCCCGCAGGTCGTTCAGGAAGCGCTGTGCGAGAACCGCATTGACGCTTACCAGCCGATCGGCGGCGCGGCAGGCATGCAGGCGGCGCGCGATCTGGCGCGGAAGGAAGGCATCTTCGTCGGCACCTCTGCCGGTGCGACCTTTGCCGCGGCCCTCGAAGTGGCCAAGACCGCGCCCAAGGGTTCCAAGATCCTGGCGATGTTGCCCGACACGGGCGAGCGTTACCTGTCGACACCGCTTTTCGATGACGTCAGCGCAGAGATGAACGAGGAAGAGCACGCCATCAGCCGGTCGACGGACACCATCCGGTTCGATGTCGCAGCCGCCGGCGGTGCACCATCCTTCCCGGCGGCCGATGCAGAAGCGTTGGCCGAAGTCCGACAGACAGCTGAAGCAACCCCCGTTCTGATGTTCGTGCTGGAATGGTGCGAGTTCTGCTGGTCAGTCCGCAAGATGTTCGAAGACGCGGGCATACCCTATACCGCCGTCGAACTCGATGCAGTCGAGTACCAGAAGAACGATCACGGTGCGCGGCTTCGCGCAGCTTTGCTGGAGATTTGCGGCACCCACACGATCCCGCAGGTCTTCGTGGGCGGGAAACACATCGGCGGCGCGACAGAGACCTTCGATGCCTATAACGCCGGCACGCTTGGCGAGATGCTCGAAGCCCAACAGATCAGCATGGCCGCCGTGGCCGAGAACGCCTACAGCTATCTGCCCAAGTGGTTGCACCCGAGATGAAACAGGATGTGATCAAACTCTCTGTCGCGCCTGCGATGGCACGCGCGGCAGAGTACGGCCTGATCTGGCGCAACCAGATGAGGCCCCTCGATGCCACCGCCAGCGCGGAGGAGCTTCGCGCGTCCTTTGGCGGACGGGTTCCCGAAAACGGCATGAATGAAACGGATGTGATAGCAGATCTGATAAGTGCCGCCGAACCCGGCCTTGTCGGCAACACGCGCCCCGGGTTTCACGCCTGGGTCATGGGTGGTTCCAGCCCCGTTGGCGTGGCCGCCGATTGGCTGACCAGCGTCTGGGGACAGAACGCGGGCATCTACCAGTGCTCGCCCGCTGCCGCGACCGCCGAGGAGGTCGCCGCCGGTTGGCTGCTCGACATCCTCGATCTGCCGCGCGAGGCAAGCGTCGGCTTTGTCACCGGGGCGACAATGGCGGGCTTTGTCTGCCTGGCCGCCGCGCGGGGCGAAGTGCTGGCACGGGCCGGTCACGATTTCGATGCGGACGGTCTTTACGGATGCCCGAAAATCACTGTGTTCGTCAGCGAAGACACGCATATCTCGAACCTCACCGCGTTGCGCTATCTGGGGTTCGGCACGCGCCAGATCGCGAAGGTGCCCTGCGACGACCAAGGTCGGATGCGGCCCGGTGCGCTGAGCGACATGATGCGTTGCGCGGACGGCCCAAAGATCGTCGTGGCGACCGCGGGCCACATCAACTCGGGCGCGTTCGACGCTTTCGATCATATCGCCGACATCGCCAAGGTGTTCGGAGCCTGGCTGCATGTCGATTGCGCCTTCGGATTGTGGGCGCGTGCGGTTCCGGAACTGAAGGCGCTAACACAAGGCCTGGACCGGGCCGACAGCTGGTCGACCGATGGTCACAAATGGCTGCAGGTACCCTACGATTCCGGCTTTGCCATCGTGCGCCATGCCGATGCACATCGCCGCGCCATGGACATCTCGGCCAGCTACCTAAGCGAAGCGCCGGGGGATGGACGCAATCCGACCCATTTCGGACCGGAACTCTCCCGCCGCGCCCGCGGGTTCGCGGTTTGGGCGATCCTGAAATCGCTCGGGCGCGACGGCGTCGCGCAACTGATCCGGGGCCATTGCGCCGCGGCACGGACATTGGCGGAGAGGCTTGGCGAGATCGACGGCATCACGGTCGAAAACGAGGTGTCGCTGAACCAGCTTGTCCTGACCTTCGAAGACCGACGCCAGGACCCTGATGCGCTGGCGACGGACATGGAAACCGCGCTGAACGAAGATGGCGCGCATTTCTTCCGAACGTCCCGCTGGCAGGGTCGCAACATGCTGCGCGTCTCGATCATCGAGGACGGAACCGACACCGCAGCGATCGAAAAGCTCGGCGCCAAGATCGAGCGCATTTGGAGGACGGTGCGCCACTAGCGTGGCACCGACCCGGGTGACCTTGGACCCGCCTTCGTGGCGGGTCTTTTTTTATTTTAATACAGAGTTTTACAGGGCGGAAAGACGACTGAAACATTCGATACCAAAAGCCCATTCTCCTGACCGCAAACTGAAACGAACCGGGATTAATCCTGCTTTCACAGACGGGGCGCCCTCCGCCCCAAGGACCCGCGAACAGGAGACTGAATATGTTCGACATGATTACAGAGACCCCCGCAGCGGACGGTCAAATACAGACGACCACTGCAGCGGTGCCCGCCGTTACCAAAACGATGGGCAGCACAGAGGCGGACTTCATCCGCCAACTTAAAGCCTTCGCCGGTGCAGAAAACGTCACTGTCGATGACGGCGCCGGAAAGGCGAGCGTTGTCACCAAGGAAGGCGCGGTCACCGTGGCCTTCGAAGACCGGCAGCCACGTCGGGCAGGAATGCTGCGCATTCCGACAACGGCGATCGACATCGACTTCGGCGATCTCGACACGGCTCAGGCGGATGCCTTCATGGCCCGCTTCGACCGGAGCTTTCTGCGGATGGGTGGGTAAGCCTCCGCATCCAGCTCGAAACCCCACGCCAGGCCCGAAAGGCCCGGCACCCAACTTTGAAACCAAGACTGATGAGACAGAAGAAGGAAACACTCCAAATGACTACCGACGTAATGGAAAAGCCCGCAAAAGTGGCCATGAACGGCGTTGATGTACCGACGCTTCTTGGCACCATCGGCGCCGTGGGCGAACAGCCCGTTGCCGCACAATTCCAGTTCCGCGCAAACGGCGCATGGGTAAATGGCACGCATAGCCGCGCCACGATCAACGGCTTCTTTGGCGCTGGCCAGGAGCACGAGCGCGGCGAGGATTTTGTGGCCGAAGGCGACCACCCGGCCGTTCTTTGCGGTGGCGACAATGCGCCCACACCGGTCGAGTACCTGCTTTCGGCCCTGGCCGCCTGCATCACCGCCGGCATCGCCAACATCGCGTCTGCACGCCAGATCACGCTGAACGCGGTCAATGTGAATGTGGAAGGTGACATCGATCTTCAGGGCCTTCTTGGCCTGGACAATGAAGTCCGGAATGGCTTCCAGAAGATCCGCGCGACCGTCGAGATCGATGGCGACGCAGACGCCGAGAAGCTGGCGAAGGTCGTACAGCAATCCATCGCACGCTCTGCCGTTTTCGACATGCTGAAGAACGGCACCGAGGTCACCGTCGAGATGGCCGCCTGATCCCCTCGTGTCGGGCGGGGCCTTCGCCCTGCCCAACGCCCTAACCCTATGAAACCGAAAGGAAAGAGAAATGCTTCCCACCTTGTTCAAGAACCCACCGCAACTGAACGCCGACATCCGTGCGCGCCACATGAAGGCCGCCGAGATGATCCGCAACCGGAGTGCGAAATGATGCGGACCCGCCCCTCTCCCCGCGTGGCTCGTGCTGGCGTGATCCGTCGCGCCGCCCGCGCCTTCACCCTTCCCACCATCACGCCGAAGACCGGCGGGTGGATCGCCTGAACATCGAACGAAAGGACTGAACCAATGGCACGTTTCACCAAATCCAACCGGATCGCAGCCCGCGACATGGCCGTGATCAACACCCGCCGCCCGGGCACCGTCCAGGGCTTCATCATTCCGGTTTCACGCCGGAGTTTCGAGAACTTCACCGTCCACCCGACCTCGGGCTGACCACTGTAAGGGAATAGAACGGTGGCCGAGTATTTTGATGTAATCGTGATCGGAGCCGGACAGGCCGGGCTGGCCATCAGCTATTGCCTGTCTGCCGAAGGCATCGATCACGTCGTTCTGGAAAAGGGCGCCATTGCCAACCGGTGGCGCGCCGAACGTTGGGCGTCGCTCCGTTTGCTGACGCCCAACTGGATGACGCGGCTGCCGGGGTACGCCTATGACGGGTCCGACCCGGACGGGTTCATGCAGAAGGATGAACTGGTCGGGTTCCTGGGCCGCTACGCCCGAAGCATCAAAGCACCGGTGCGCGAATTTACAACGGTCAATGCCGTTACCCGCGACGCAGGCGGCTTTCTTGTCGCGACAGACGACGCGACGCTGCGCGCGCGTGCCGTCGTGATCGCGACCGGCGCTTGCGACCGCCCGAACCTGCCTGACTGGGCATCCCATGTCGCGCCCGGCATCACACAGGTGACGACCGAGAATTACAATCATGCCGGAGACATTGAGCCAGGCGGCGTGCTGGTTATCGGTGGCTCGGCCACCGGTGTGCAGCTTGCCGAGGAACTTCGCCACGCAGGCCATCGCGTAACGCTGGCGTCCGGGTCGCATGTGCCCCATCCGCGCGTTTATCGTGGTCAGGACATCATGCGCTGGATGGATGCCGCCGGCATTCTGACCGAGGCGCGCGATCCTTCGGTTCCCGCCGCGCGCGCCCTTTCACAACCATCGCTGCAACTTGTTGGCAGCGTGCCGCCACGCAACATCGGACTGGATCGTCTGCAATCCCTGGGCGTCCGTCTTGTGGGACGCGCAACGGGGATCAATGGCGATCGCATCGCTCTGTCCGGAACACTCGCGGCCGAGATCGAACGCGGGCGGGCCCGGCGCGACCGGCTTTTGTCACGCATCGACGACTTCATCGCAGGCGCGGCACTGCATGCACCGCACGACGTCCAGCCATTTCCACGCACGCCGGTCGCCGCCGACCCGCTGGCGCTGAACCTTCGCAGAGAGGGCATCAAAACCATCGTCTGGGCCACAGGGTTCCGGCGCGATTACTCCTGGCTGCATATAGATGCGCTGAACAGCCGGGGCGAGCTGAAACAGACGGGAGGTGTCTGCGACACGCCCGGGCTCTACGCCATGGCGCTTCCGTTCATGCGCCGCCGCAATTCCACCTTCATCGACGGGGTCGGTGCCGATGCGCGCGACCTGACACATCACATCTGTGCTGGGCTTGGCCACCTGCCAAGCGCGGCCGCATAAAGGAGAAAACCCATGCAATATGATGCCATCATCATCGGTGCCCGCTGCGCAGGAGCCGCCACCGCCATGCAACTGGCCCGAGGTGGCGAACGTGTCCTGGTCCTGGAACGCGGCCAGCCAGGGTCCGATACCATGTCGACGCATGCCCTGATGCGCGGCGCGGTCATTCAGCTTGACCGCTGGGGACTTCTGGACCGCGTGATCGCCTCGGGCGCACCAGAGGTGACCCGCACCCGGTTTTCCTATGGGTCCGAGGTCATCGACCTCGACATACGCCCGTCGCATGGCACGCGGTCGCTGATCGC
>JASJDQ010000006.1 GCA_030065075.1 Paracoccaceae bacterium
GCCGCGGATTTCGCCTGAGTTCAAGCTGACACCCGAAAGGATAGGGTAGATGCCCAACCTCAAGGATCTGAAAACAAGGATCGACTCGGTCAAATCGACCCGGAAGATCACCCAGGCGATGCAGATGGTCGCAGCCGCCAAACTCCGCCGCGCGGAAGAGGCGGCGGGCGCCGCGCGCCCCTATGCCGAACAGTTCAACGTCGTGATGGCGGGGCTGGCGAATTCGGTGGGCGAAGGCGGGCCGAAGCTGCTAGCGGGCACGGGGTCCGATCAGGTCCACCTCCTGGTGGTCATGACGTCGGAGCGCGGCCTTTGCGGCGGTTTCAACACCAACATCGTGAAGCTGGCGCGGCAGCGTGCCAAGCAGTTGCTCGAACAGGGCAAGACCGTGAAGTTCCTGACGGTCGGCAAGAAGGGGCGCGAGCAACTGCGCCGCGACTATGCGGATCATCTGGTCGGTCACATCGACCTCACGGACGTCAAGAACGTCGGCTACACGAACGCACAGGACATCGCGTCCGACATTCTGGCCCGCTTCGATGCCGAGGAATTCGACGTCGCGACGATCTTCTTCGGCAAGTTCGAGAGCGTGATCAGCCAGGTGCCGACCGCGATCCAGATCATTCCCGCGAGCTTCGAGGACGATGCGGAAGCTGAAGGCGCCTCGACCGTGTTCGACTATGAACCGGGCGAGGACGAGATCCTCCGCGAGCTTCTGCCGCGCGGTGTGGCAACGCAAATCTTCTCGGCGCTTCTGGAAAACGGCGCGTCGGAGCAGGGCGCGCGGATGAGCGCCATGGACAACGCGACCCGCAACGCGGGCGAGATGATCGAGAAACTGACGATCGAGTTCAACCGTACCCGTCAGGCGGTCATCACCAACGAACTTATCGAAATCATTTCGGGCGCCGAGGCGCTCTAACACGACCGGAGACGAAAGATGGCAAACGCAAAAGGCAAAGTGACCCAGGTCATCGGCGCTGTTGTCGACGTGCAGTTCGACGACCACCTGCCCGAAATTCTGAACGCGCTGGAAACCGACAACAACGGCAACCGGCTGGTGCTTGAGGTTGCACAGCACCTCGGCGAGAACACCGTCCGGACCATCGCGATGGACGCGACGGAAGGACTGGTGCGCGGCCAGGTTGTTACCGATACCGACGGCCCGATTTCGGTCCCCGTCGGCAACGCCACGCTGGGCCGCATTCTGAACGTCATCGGCGAGCCGGTGGACGAAGGTGAGCCGGTGAACACCACCGAGCGCCGCGCCATCCACCAGCCAGCGCCCGAGTTTGACGAACAGGCGACGGAATCGGAAATCCTTGTGACCGGCATCAAGGTCGTCGATCTGCTGGCCCCTTATTCGAAGGGCGGTAAGATCGGCCTCTTTGGCGGTGCCGGTGTCGGCAAGACCGTTCTGATCATGGAACTGATCAACAACATCGCCAAAGTGCACTCGGGCTTCTCGGTCTTCGCCGGTGTTGGTGAGCGGACGCGTGAAGGCAACGACCTTTATCACGAGATGATCGAAAGCTCGGTTATCAAGCCTGACAATCTCGAAGAAAGCCAGGTGGCCCTAGTCTATGGCCAGATGAATGAGCCTCCGGGAGCCCGTGCGCGCGTTGCCCTGACCGGCCTGACGCTGGCCGAGCAGTTCCGCGACCAGTCGGGCACCGACGTTCTCTTCTTCGTCGACAACATTTTCCGGTTCACGCAAGCCGGTTCCGAGGTGTCGGCGCTTCTGGGTCGTATCCCGTCCGCTGTGGGTTATCAGCCGACACTCGCGACCGACATGGGCGCGATGCAGGAACGGATCACCTCGACCAAGGCCGGTTCGATCACCTCGATCCAGGCCGTGTACGTGCCTGCGGACGACCTAACCGACCCCGCGCCGGCAACGACCTTTGCGCACTTGGACGCAACGACCGTTTTGTCGCGTGCGATCTCGGAACTCGGCATCTACCCGGCTGTGGACCCGCTTGACTCGACGAGCCGTATCCTCGACCCGGCCATCGTCGGCGAAGAGCACTACCAGGTCGCGCGTGACGTGCAGGGTATCCTTCAGCGCTACAAGTCGCTGCAGGACATCATCGCCATTCTCGGCATGGACGAACTGTCGGAAGAAGACAAACTCACTGTGGCGCGTGCCCGGAAGATCCAGCGCTTCCTCTCGCAGCCTTTCGACGTGGCCAAGGTCTTTACCGGTTCCGACGGCGTTCAGGTGCCTCTAGAGGACACCATCAGCTCGTTTAAGGCGGTGGTTGCGGGTGAATACGACCACCTGCCGGAAGCAGCCTTCTACATGGTTGGCGGCATCGACGAGGTGCTGGCAAAGGCCGAAAAGCTGGCGGCAGAGGCGGCCTAAGCCATGGCCGACACCATGCAATTCGATCTGGTCTCGCCCGAGCGCAAACTGGCGTCCGGGCAGGCCACATCCGTGATGATCCCCGGCGCTGACGGCGACATGACGGCAATGCCCGATCACGCGCCGGTCGTCGCCACGCTTCGTCCCGGCATTCTGGTCGTCGAAATGGATGGCGCCACCCATGAATACGCCATCACCGGCGGCTTTGCGCAGATCACGGCCGAAGGAACCACAATTCTGGCCGACGAAGCCCTGCCTAAGGCCGAAGTGTCGATGGACATGCTGGCCGATCGCATTGCCACGGCAGAGGCCGCTAAGGAAGGCGTTGAAGGCGCCCTCCTGGACGATGCGTCCAAGCGGCTAGCTGACCTGGAAGCCTTGCGCACCGCGTTGAGCTAAGACCGAACGAGGCATCGTGCAAAGGCCCTTCGTCTCGAAGGGCCTTTTCCTTTTGGCAACAGTGTGTTCCGGAAATACGGCGCCACAAAGTTGCCATAAACGGCTGCAAAATTTCCCGCGAAACCTTGCGCAACTGGGATCGCTGCCCCCATGAACATGACCAAGACCTATGGCTTGATCGGCCTTTGCTTTCTGGGCGTTTTGGCCACGCTCGATTCCATTCTGGGTCTCGGTGGCAGTGCACTGATTGCCGACATCTGCCGCACCATTCTGGAGGATGAACCCGCCATGGGTGGCGGCATGGGCGACATGCGGATGGAGGTGAAACCTGCCCCCATCATCGCCATCAGCCTGACGGCGACTTTTGCCGCAATCTTTGAACTGATGCGCGATCAGCAGAAGATCAGCGAGGGCCGATCCGAACCGGAACCGGCAGAACGTGCAGGCATCCTCTCGGCCATGCTTCTGGTTGCGCAGGCACGCGGCAAGACCACGCGTGAGGAAGTACAAGACATCTTTCGCATCGTCACAAGCCACGAGTTGGAAGAGGAACTGGTCACGCTGTTCTTCGATCGGTTCAACGCGCTTACCCCCAAAGATCATCGGCAGGTTCGGCTCGACCCGCTGCCTACGTCGATTGGCAAGCGACGAGCTCTGGCGGCGGCTCTTATGATTGGATGCGTCGGGCGATCCCCCGATAGCCAGGTCTCTGAACTGATTGAACAGATCGCTTTGGACATCGACGCCGATGCGTCCGATATTGCTGCAGCACGTCATGCGCTCAGCGATTGGCAGAAAGACTATCGACCGCTCGAAGGTGTCTCACCCGTTTCGGTCTTGCGGCACCGCAACTTGGCGCTTCGCCCGGCCTAGGAACTGATCGCCGTCTTCAGTTTTTCGACGGCGCTGTCGATGTCTTCTTGATACATGATGCGCCCCGTGTACCGGCCTTGGTCGTCGAACAGCAGGACCGAGGCCGAGTGGTCCATTGTGTAGTCACCATCGTCCAGAGGTACCTTTGCGGCATAGATGCGGAACGCCTTCAGTGCCTTGTTGACTTCTTCCTGCGTGCCGGTGACCCCCTGAACGCCATCCACCCAACCGACGTATTCGCCAAGGATGTCGGCCGTATCGCGCGCCGGATCGACGGTCACGAAATAGATGTTCATGTCGGCGGCGTCCGGGAACTCTTCCTGCCAGGTCAGGATATCACCCAACGTCGTCGGGCAGACGTCGGGGCAATGAGTGAAGCCGAAAAAGACAGCCGTGGGTGTTCCCTGCAGCGAGGCTTCCGTAAAGGCCTCGCCACTCGTTGTCTGTAGCGCATAATCGCCGCGGCCAAGTGTCTCCAGCACAGTCGCGCTTAGTCGGGGAGAGATGATCCCGACCCACGCCAATGCGGCCAGATTGATCGCGACAAGTCCCCAAAGCAGAAGACGGAGTTTCTTCCCTGACATGCGTTACCCTTTGATGCGCTCTCAGGAACCCTGGCCGCCGTGATCCATTGATTTCGCGCCTTTGCCCAGGATGCTGAACGGAACGGTTACCGTCCCGGCATTCTGGAATTCCAGCGTGGCTTCCACCGTCTCGCCTTCGACCAGCGGTTCGTTCAACTTCATGAACATCAGATGGTAGCCGCCCGGCTTCAACTCAACCGTCTCGCCCGCTGGGATCACAAGGCCGTCAGCGAGTTGGCGCATCTTCATGGTATCGCCTTCCATGGCCATCTCATGAACTTCGCCCTTGGCGGCGACCGGGGTGGACAGACCAACAAGCACGTCGTCCTCCCTGCCCATATTGGCGATCGTCAGAAAGGCACCGGCAACAGGCTGGTTCGGAAGCGTGGCACGCGCAAAAAGTCCTTTCAGCACCAGATCACCGACCCGGTGTTCTGCCATGTCCATCTTTTCCATGCTTGCCGATTTATCGCTGTCCTTCATGTCTCCCGCCAAGGCGAGCGGGGTGGTCGCGATCACTGCGGCGACGACGAATGACAGGGTGCGAAGGTGCTTCATAACTTCCTCATTTCCGTGATTCGGGATTAAGGCAAGCATGCCAACAATCTTGGCAACTTTGTGTCTGTCGGATTGTCGCGCCCGGCGACTACCTGCTGCGCACGGTGTCGATCATGAGTTGCACGTTATCCGGATCCGCATCCGGCGTGATCCCGTGACCCAGGTTGAAGATATGCGGGCCGTTCGAAAAAGCTTCGACGATGCGCCGCGTCTCCGACACCAAGGCGTCTCCGCCCGTGACCATATGGGATGACGCCAGGTTGCCCTGCACGCAGCCATCGACCTGCACGTGCTCGGCGGCCCAAGCCGCGTCCACCGAGTTGTCCAGTGCCACACAATCCGCACCTACGGCCTTCGCGAAGCCGATGTAGTTCTCTCCCGCCTCGCGCGGGAAAGCGATGACCGGGGTGTTGGGGTGCCGCTCTTTCAGAGCTGCAATGATGCGTTTAGCCGGGGCCAGCGCATAGTCGTGAAAGTCCTGCCCCTTGAGCGAACCCGCCCAGCTGTCAAAAAGCTTCACCACCTCGGCGCCCGCATCGATCTGGGCAGAAAGATAGGTGATCGTCGCCTCGGTCAGCCGATCAATGATGGCTTCGAACAGCGCGCGGTTCTCGGCCTTAAGCGCATGGGCCGGGCCCTGATCCGGCGTCCCGCGCCCAGCGATCATATAGGTGGCGACCGTCCAGGGTGCACCTGCAAACCCAATCAACGTCGTCTCGTCCGGCAACTCGCGCGACAGGATGCGCACCGTCTCGTAAACAGGCGCGAGGTGGTCGTGGATGTCATCCGCGCCCTTGATCTTGGTGAAGTCTTCGGCAGTTTCGATGGTGGAAAGCCGAGGGCCCTCGCCGGTGACGAACCACAGATCACTGCCAAGCGCGTCCGGCACCAGTAAGATGTCGGCAAACAGGATCGCAGCATCGAATCCATAGCGCCGGATGGGCTGCAAGGTGACCTCAGCGGCAAGGTCGGAGTTGTAGCAGAGGCTTAGGAAGTCCCCGGCTTCGGCTCGCGTCGCGCGGTACTCCGGCAGGTACCGCCCGGCCTGACGCATCATCCAGATCGGCGGCACATCCAGGGTCTCGCCCGCCAAGGCGCGCAGGATCGTCTTTTGGGGCATCTGTCGTCCTTCCTCACCGTCGAAAACCGTCGTCCCAAGTAGACACTTCTTTGTCAACCGCATAGAACTAGCCCCATGACTTTACGGCCTAATCCCGACAATCCCTTTCGCATTGGCACCCGCGGTTCGCCGCTTGCACTGGCGCAAGCTCACGAGACCCGCGACCGGCTGTCTGTAGCCTTCGATCTGCCGGAAGCGGCCTTCGCAATCGTTGTCATCAAGACGACGGGTGACAAGGTGCTGGACCGGCCGCTGGGCGAGATTGGAGGCAAAGGGCTTTTCACCAAGGAGATCGAGGATGCGATGCTGGACGGCAGCATCGACATCGCCGTGCATTCGATGAAAGACATGCCCGTGGCGCAGCCCGACGGCCTTGTGATCGATTGCTGCCTCCCGCGAGAGGACGTGCGTGACGCGTTCCTGACACTGGACGGGAAGTCGCTCGGCGAATTGCCCGAAGGCACGGTCGTCGGCACCTCCAGCCTCAGGCGAAAGGCCCAACTTTTGCACAAGCGTCCCGATCTGCAGATCGTCGAGTTCCGGGGCAATGTTCAAACCCGCCTGAAGAAGCTCGAAGACGGCGTTGCGACGGGCACGTTTCTTGCCATGGCGGGACTGCGTCGGTTGGGGCTGACTGACCTGCCGGTCTCGCCGATCGATGCAGAGGATATGCTGCCCGCTGTCGCCCAAGGCGCAATCGGGATCGAGCGGCGCGCTGACGACGAACGCGCCGCCGAGATGCTCGCCGCGATCTGCGACACACCGACCGTTCAACGGCTGTCTGCCGAACGAGCGTTTCTGGAAGCTCTGGATGGTTCTTGTCAAACACCCATCGCGGGTTTGGCGGAGCTGGATGGCGACCGCTTGACGCTTCGCGGAGAGATCCTGGCAACGGATGGATCAGCTGCATTTGCTGACCACGACACTGGTTCCATCGAAGACGGACCCGAGATGGGCCGGTCCCTGGCCGCCCGACTGCTCAAGCGTGCCGGGCCGGGATTTCTGCACCACTGACCACCGAATGATCTGAATTGCTGCATCGCAGAAAAATTACGCTGCGCAGAAAGCCTTTGATTTCATGACGTCTTCGCTTAAGCTGCATCGCAGAAATTGCTGCGAGGAGACAGCAAATGGCCGATCCCTTGCTGATCAAACGCTATGCCAGTCGGCGGCTCTACAATACCGAGACATCGGATTACGTTACACTCGAAGACATTGCCGGTTTCATTCGCGACGGACGCGACGTGCAGATCGTCGATCTGAAATCTGGCGATGACCTGACGCGGCAGTATCTGCTGCAGATCGTGGCGGAACACGAAAGCCGTGGCGAGAACGTTCTTCCGTTGGATGTGCTGACCGATCTGGTCCGCTCTTACACAACACAAGCCCAATCCGTCGTGCCCCAGTTTCTGGCCATGAGCTTCGAGATGCTGCGCGAAGGGCAGTCTAAAATGATGGAGAGCATGACCAACCCGATGTCGGCGATGCCGGGTTATGATGCCATGCGGGCACAACAAGAGGCTTTCCTCAAAGCCATGACCGGCGGTTTGGGCAACGGTTGGTCAGGCCCCTCCGCCGATGACAGCGATGACACTCCGGACGACGGAACCGATTTGGCGGACATTCGAAAGCAACTCGAAGCGATGCAAGAGCAGCTTTCGAAGATGAGCGACAAGAAGAAGTAAGGCGCGCCGCGCGTCTATCTGAAGATCTGACGCACCGTATCGGCCATCAATTGCACCATGACCTGATCTGACATGTACCCGGTTTCCGGCATTTTTCGTGCTGCCTGATACCGACGTAGCGCGCGGCGCGTATCTTCGTCAAAAACACCGTCGACCGGTCCGGGTCGCAGCCCCAAACCCTTCAACCGCGCTTCGACCACCTGCTTGGTGCGCGGAGACAGCCCCATGGCTTCTTCCGCGCGTGCGGCATCGGCGAACCGTGCGTCGCGTTGCAGCGCGACAATGCGGGCCTGCGCCTCTTCCCGGAAGGCTCCATTGGGAGAACTGACAAGATAGTCCTCGTAGGCCTGCGCCGTGTCCTGCTGTTTGGCCTCATCCCAAAGCTGCTGGTCAATCCGGCTAGCGCGGTTTCGCTTGCGCTCTTCGATGATTGCCAAACGTTCGTTGGCCAGTTCGGCGAAATTGCCATCCGGAAAGCGTTTGAGGTAGGCGCGCAACCCGGCTTCGTCACCAACGGCACCTGTTTGATCCCAATACTCCAGATCGCTCGCCAACTGTTCTTCGCGCCGCCTTTCGGCTTCTGCCTCCAACTCCGCTGCACGACGTTCGGCCTGCTCGTCCAATAGCGCAATCTGCTCCCGTGTCAGGTAACCGGTTACGTCAAAGCGCTCGCGTTCCTGCCAATTGGCAACGGCGGCTCGCGTGGCGCGCCCGAAAATGCCGTCGATGCCGCGGGTGTTGAAGCCCAGAAGCGAAAGGTCACGCTGAATGTCGCGCCGCGCGTCGCGGCTCAGATCAAGCGCTTGCTCGGTGCGTTCCGCACGTGCTTCGGGCGTGTCGGTCAAGGCGCGTATCCGATTTTCAGCCATCGCAACAAACTCGCCTTGCGGGTGCTTCTTGACGTAGTCCTGATATGCGCGCGCTGTGTTTGTGTTGCTTGCAATTCGCCAGTCCCGGATGTCTTCAATCCGGTTATCCCGTGTTTGCGGCGGAGCGGTGTTGCCGGGTGTGAAGACCAGCGTGTCTGGCGCGAAACCATCAACGACTAGACCTAACCGACGGGAAGCTCCGACAAACGGGCGACCGGGCTGTGCGACATGATCCGTGACTGCCTTTGTCGCCGCACGCGGCTTTCCGATGATGACGGTCACGCCTTGGGGAATGTCAAAGTCCCATTTGCTGGCGCCGATCAAAGGACCGAAGCTCGGCGTCTCGCCTCTGGACGTTATCACAAGCACAGCTTTGCCGGGTGCTTGCGACAACACTGCCAGCACAGACGAAATAGAGAGCGCATTTCGGTCCAATGACGCAATTGATGTTGTGGGAGTGCCCCTCGGCACAAAGTAGGTATCGGTCGGTGTGGACAAGAACCGACCGCTGAGAGCAACAATCAGGCGGTCTGCTTTGGGTGCCATTTGCTCGAGCTGCGCAAATGCCTCGCTCAATTGATCGCTGTCGGGCTCGCGCAATTCGGTTACATCCACACCTGCACGCTCAAGCGAATCGGCCGCGGTCAAGATACGTTCGCCGCGATCCACATCCGGCAGAGCATCGTAGTCGCTAATTCCGACCAACAACCCAATGGATTGCGCCCCGGCTGGTGCAATCAACACAATCGAAAGCGCAATGGCGTAAGCAATCAGTCGCATCTCATCCTCCCAAGCAACCTCTCCAAGCCTAAGAGAGATTGGCTGGCCTCAAAAGGGGGAAGTTTCGCGTATTGACCGCAATACTGGTCAGCTGTGGATCGGCCCGTCGCCGCAAGCAAGCGCCGCCTCGCGTACCGCTTCCGAGTAGGTCGGATGCGCATGGCAGGTGCGGGCCACGTCCTCGGCGGCTGCGCCAAATTCCATCGCAACGCAGATTTCGTGGATCAGATCACCCGCCATCGGGCCGATGATATGTGCGCCGAGGATGCGGTCAGTCGTTTGATCCGCAAGGATTTTCACGAAGCCATCCGCTGCGTGGTTGGCCTTGGCGCGGCCGTTGCCCATGAAGCTGAACTTGCCGACTTTAAAGGCGCGGCCTTCTGCCTTAAGCTCTTCTTCCGTTTGCCCGACGTTGGCGACCTCCGGGTGAGTATAGATCACCCCCGGAATAACACCGTAGTTCACATGGCCCGCCTGGCCGGCAATGGTCTCTGCCACGCCCATGCCTTCGTCTTCGGCCTTGTGCGCCAGCATCGGGCCTGCAATCGCATCGCCAATGGCATAGATGCCACCCACGTTGGTGCGCCAATGCGCATCGGTTACCACCTGACCGCGCTCGGACATTTTCACGCCAAGCGCTTCAAGTCCCAGCCCGTCAGTGAACGGCTTGCGTCCTGTTGCGACCAGAACTGTGTCGGCATCAATCGTCGCCTCGCTGTCGTCCTTGCGAAGCTTGTAGGTAACCTTGGCCTTGGTTTTCGTGGTCGCCACGTTTTGCACGGCAGCACCCATGATGAAGTTCAGGCCCTGTTTCTTCATGATGCGCTGGAACGTCTTCTGCACCTCGCCATCCATGCCGGGCGTGACGGCGTCGAGGAACTCGATGACTGTGACGTCCGTGCCCAAGCGGTTGTAGACGCTGCCCAATTCCAGCCCGATGACGCCAGCGCCGATCACCACCATGGACTTCGGGATTTTGCCCAGTTCCAGCGCACCGGTGGAGGTGACGACGGTTTTCTCATCGACCTCGACACCCGGCAGCGAGGAGGCTTCGGATCCGCTGGCGATCACAATATTCTTCGCCTCATGCACCTCGTCGCCCACCTTGACCTTGCCGGGTTCCGGGATGCTCCCCCAGCCTTTCAGCCAGTCGATCTTGTTCTTCTTGAACAGAAATTCGATGCCCTTGGTATTGGCCTCGATCGTCTCGCCCTTATAGGCCAGCATCTGTTTCCAATCGATTTTCGGCTTGGCCACGCCAATGCCCATCTTGCCGAAATTCTCTTCCGCCTCATGCACCATCTCGGTCGCATGGAGAAGCGCCTTCGAGGGGATACAGCCCACGTTCAGGCAGGTGCCGCCCAGAGTTTCCCGCCCTTCGACACAGGCCGTCTTGAGCCCCAGTTGCGCGCAGCGGATGGCGCAGACATAGCCGCCGGGGCCGCTGCCGATGATGATGACGTCATAACTCGCCATGTGATGTTCCCTCATTTTGCGACGTCGGTATCACGTCGGTATTACGTCGGTGCGGACCTCGAAATTCTCGTCCATCGCGTGCCACGTTATGTTGTCGGATCCGGTTTCGGAATTTGTGAAGAAGGCTTCGAATAAAGGAATGACGTCGTCGATAAACAAAAACTCTTCTGGGTTGGCTTTCACCATACCGCCGCCTACGGGCAGCGTTGTGACTCCTTTGAATGGAACTTTTGGACTTGAAAGCCTCGCTCGCAGGTTGCGCGTCGATCCCGCATTTCGTTTTTCAACGACACACGTGACGCGACCCCCACCAACCTGGATGTAGGCGCCGTCAGGACGCGTTAGGACGGCGAAGGTTCTTTTCCCTGGCGTCCTCAGCTTTCGCAGCTCTTGCTCGATTCTCTCGAATTTTCTCACAGGAAAGGGCTTTTTGCCTTCGACTGTTAGCTCCGCTTCCATTCCGTCACAAATCCATCAACAACCGCCGCGGATCCTCGAGCGCCTCTTTCACCCGCACAAGGAATGTCACCGCGCCTTTGCCGTCCACGATCCGGTGGTCGTAGGAGAGCGCGAGGTACATCATCGGGCGGATGACGATCTCGCCATTCACGACCATGGGGCGGTCCTGGATCTTGTGCATGCCGAGGATGCCCGACTGCGGCGGGTTCAGGATGGGCGACGACATGAGCGAGCCATAAACGCCGCCGTTCGAGATCGTGAAGGTGCCGCCCTGCATTTCCGACATCGAAAGCTTGCCGTCGCGGGCCCGGGCGCCCAGTTCGTTGATCCGCTTTTCGATCGCGGCGAAGCTCATCTGGTCGGCGTCGCGGACGACCGGCACGACAAGGCCGGTGGGCGTACCCACGGCGATGCCCATGTGCACGAAGTTCTTGTAGACGACATCCGTCCCGTCGATCTCGGCATTGACGTCCGGCACCTCTTTCAGCGCATGACAGCACGCCTTGGTGAAGAAGGACATGAAGCCCAGCTTCACGCCGTGCTTCTTCTCGAAAAGGTCCTTGTATTCCTTGCGCAGCGCCATGACGGCGGACATGTCGACCTCGTTATAGGTGGTCAGCATGGCTGCGGTGTTCTGGCTGTCCTTCAGCCGCCGCGCGATGGTCTGGCGCAGACGTGTCATCTTCACGCGTTCCTCGCGCGCGGCATCTTCGGCAGCCACGGGTGCGCGCGGGACAGCGGGGGCAGGGGCTTCGGCCTGCGGCGTGGGCGAAGCCAGCGCCTTTTGCACGTCTTCTTTCATGATGCGCCCGTCCTTGCCGGTGCCGGTCACCTGGTCGGGGGTGAGGCTCGCTTCAGCCATCATCTTGTTGGCCGACGGCGCATTCTCGATGTCCTTGCCCGACGGCGCGGGCGCAGTGGCTGCCGGGGCTTCGGCTTTCGCCTGAGGTGCCGGTGCGCTGCCCGAAGGTGCGAGTACGGCAAGTTTGCCGCCTGCTTCGACGGTGGTGCCGGCTGCAGCGGTGATCTCGGACAGCACACCGGCGGCGGGGGCTGGCACCTCGACCGAGACCTTGTCGGTCTCCAGTTCACAAAGAATCTCATCCGCCGCGACCACGTCGCCAGGTTGCTTGAACCAATCCGCGACGGTCGCTTCGGTCACGCTTTCCCCCAGCGTGGGCACCATGACGTCTACCGTTTCGCGCGCCGAAGCTGCGCCGTTCGCCGCGGGCGCCTTGGCGGCTGGTTCCGGGGCCTTGGCAGGCGTGTCGCCCGCCGCGCCTTCTTCGAGCGTTGCCAGAAGCGCATCGACGCCGACGGTGTCGCCCTCATCCGCGACGATCTCTGACAACTTGCCAGCGGACGGCGAGGGTACTTCGACAGTGACCTTATCCGTTTCCAACTCGCACAGCATCTCATCGACCGCGACACTGTCGCCGGGCTTCTTGAACCAGGTTGCAACGGTCGCTTCGGTGACGCTTTCACCCAGCGTCGGGACCCTGATTTCGGTTGCCATTCTAGTCTATCCTTTCAGCGACAGCGCGTCATCGACGAGCGCGGCTTGTTGAGCTTTGTGGGCCGAGGCAAGGCCTGTGGCAGGCGAGGCACTTGCGGCGCGGCCTGCATAGATGGGACGGGTGTGTTTCGCCTTAATGCGGGTCAGCACCCATTCGATATTGGGTTCCATGAAGGTCCAGGCGCCCTGGTTCTTGGGCTCTTCCTGGCACCAGACCCAATCGGCGTTCTGGAAGCGTTTCAGTTCCTTGACCATGGCCTGCGCCGGGAAGGGATAGAACTGCTCGACCCGCAGAAGATAGATGTCGTCGATGCCGCGCGCATCGCGTTCTTCCAGCAGGTCGTAATACACCTTGCCCGAGCACATGACGACGCGCTTGATCTTGTCGTCGGGTTTCAGTTGCGTGTCGGACTGGCCCTTTTCCGCATCGTCCCAAAGGACGCGGTGGAAGCTGGAGCCGGTCAGGAAGTCCGGTGCTTCGCTGGTCGCCAGTTTGTGTCTGAGAAGCGACTTTGGCGTCATCAGGACCAGTGGCTTCCGGTAACTCCTATGAAGCTGGCGGCGCAGGATGTGGAAGTAGTTGGCGGGCGTCGTGCAGTTGGCGACGATCCAGTTGTCTTCGGCGCACATCTGCAAAAAGCGTTCGAGCCGCGCGCTTGAGTGCTCGGGCCCCTGACCTTCGAAACCGTGGGGCAGAAGCATGACAAGGCCCGACATACGAAGCCACTTGCGTTCGCCCGAGCTTATGAATTGGTCGAACATGATCTGCGCACCGTTGGCGAAGTCGCCAAACTGTGCCTCCCAAAGCACCAGCGCGTTGGGCTCGGCCAGCGAATAGCCGTATTCGAACCCGCAGACCGCGTATTCGGACAGCATCGAGTCGATGACCTCGTAGCGCGCCTGACCTTCGCGGATGTGGTTGAGGGGTTTGAAACGTTCTTCGGTTTCCTGGTTCACGAAGCCCGAGTGTCGCTGGCTGAAGGTGCCGCGTGTGCTGTCCTGACCTGCCAGGCGTACCGGATAGCCTTCCAGCAGAAGCGAGCCAAAGGCCAGCGCTTCGGCAGTGGCCCAGTCGAAGCCCTTTCCGGATTTGAACATCTCCCGCTTGGCGTCCAGCAGGCGATCGACGGTGCGATGCAGCGCGAAGCCCTCCGGCACGCGGGTCAAACCTGCACCCACTTCGTTCAATGTCTTCTTGGTGATTGCGGTTTTGCCGCGCTGATAGTTCCCGCCTTCCTTGTCCAGATGGCTCCACCGTCCGTCCAGCCAATCGGCCTTGTTCGGCCTATAGACCTTGCCAGCTTCGAACTCTTCGTTGAGGAAGGCCTGGAAGCCCGCCTTCATGTCTTCGATTTCGCCCTCGGGGATCAAGCCGTCCTGCACCAGCCGGTCGGTATAGAGCGAGAGCGTGGTCTTATGCCCCTTGATCTTCTTGTACATCATCGGGTTGGTGAACATGGGCTCGTCGCCCTCGTTGTGCCCGAAGCGGCGGTAGCAGAAGATGTCGATCACCACGTCTTTCTGGAACTTCTGGCGGAACTCGGTCGCGACACGCGCGGCGTGCACCACGGCTTCCGGATCGTCGCCGTTGACGTGGAAGATCGGGGCTTCGACCATCAGCGCGATGTCGGTCGGATAGGGCGACGAGCGGCTGAAGTGTGGCGCGGTGGTGAAGCCGATCTGGTTGTTGACGACCAGGTGCATGGTGCCGCCGGTCTTGTGGCCCTTTAGGCCCGACAACCCAAAGCATTCCGCGACCACGCCCTGGCCCGCGAAGGCGGCGTCGCCGTGCAAGAGGATCGGCAGGACCTTGGTCCGCTCGGCATCCTTCAACTGGTCCTGCTTGGCGCGCGCCTTGCCCAGCACAACCGGATTGACCGCCTCGAGGTGCGAGGGGTTCGCCGTCAGCGACAGGTGCACTTCGTTGCCGTCGAATTCGCGGTCCGACGAGGCGCCAAGGTGGTATTTCACATCGCCCGAGCCATCGACATCCTCGGGTTTGAAGCTGCCGCCCTGAAACTCGTTGAAGATCGCGCGATAGGGCTTGGCCATAACATTCGCCAGCACTGACAGCCGCCCACGGTGAGGCATACCGATGATGATCTCCTGCAGGCCCAGCGCGCCGCCGCGCTTGATGATCTGCTCCATTGCCGGGATCAGGCTTTCCCCACCGTCCAGACCGAACCGCTTGGTGCCGGTGTACTTGACATGCAGGAACTTCTCGAATCCCTCGGCCTCGACCAACTTGTTCAGGATCGCCTTCCGGCCTTCGCGCGTGAACGCGATTTCCTTGCCATAGCCTTCGATCCGCTCCTTCAGCCACGACGCTTGCTCGGGGTCCGAGATGTGCATGTACTGCAGCGCGAAGGTGCCGCAATAGGTCCGCTTCACGATGGCGAGGATCTCGCGCATCGAAGCCATTTGCAGACCAAGCACGTTGTCGATGAAAATCGGCCGATCCATGTCGGCTTCGTCGAACCCGTAAGAAACCGGGTCCAACTCGGGATGCGGTGTCTGATCGCGCATGCCAAGCGGATCAAGGTCGGCCACCAGGTGACCTCGGATACGATAGGCCCGGATGATCATCAGCGCGCGGATGCTGTCCAGCACGGCGCGCTTGATCTGGTCATCGGTGACCTCGACGCCTTGTTCCTGCGCTTTTGCTGCGATCTTTTCGGCCGCCTTGGCCTGCGTCGCTGGGCCCAGGTCGCCCCACTGCCCGTCCAGCGCGGCGGTCAGCTCATCGTTCGGAGTGGGCGGCCAATCGGCGCGTGCCCAGCTTGGGCCGGCGGCTTCCTTCTTGGCGTCGATTTCCGTGTCGCCAAGCTCGCGGAAGAACTGCTGCCACGCTTCATCGACCGCGTTCGGATCGTTGGCGAAGCGCGCGTAGAGTTGTTCGATGTACTCCGCGTTATGCCCTTGCAGGAAGGACGAGGCTTTGAAGATGTCGTTCGGAGATTGGTCGGTCATGTGTCACCTCAATAGCGATAGGCCACACCGATTTCGGCGGTGAGTGCGAGAGGGAAGTCTTTGCCAGAAAGCTCGGAAAGAGCTTGACGGTCTGCAATAACATAATCGGCCCAATATAGGCCCGGCGTGGGAATGAAGGGAAAGAGTTCCAAGAACTCGAGCTTTTCGCGCAGCCCACGATCGTCATAAACGAAAGTTACGCTGTCGATACCATAGGTTTCCGAGCGGCGACCGTGGTCAGCCGAGATGAAAGAGGCAATATCTGAGGGCCAGTAGGCAAGGAATATTGCACAAATCCATTCGCCATAAGTATCATACAAAGCGACAAATCCGTTCCCTTCAGGTGCCTCCCAAATGCGGATTGAACTAGGATAATTCTCGACCTGATAGGCCAAGGAGGCACCATGCTCTTCCAGCCAAGCAGACTCTTCGTCAGCAAGGGCAAATTCTTCGGCGCTTATGCTTCCATCTTCATAGCAACACTCAAGGGCAACGAGAATTTCTCGAGCGCGCTCATACTTAGCGAGAGCAGGCGGATATCCGGAGACTTCCGACCAGCCTATGGCCTCAAGCCGAGTGGCCGTGTGGGCAGAATCGCGGGACATGTCGGCGGCGCATGCATTGAAGACCGGCGCATTTGGCCGCGCAAGCTCCGTTGCAGCAGTCGTGGACGAGCCGGCAAGTAGTACTGCGGCGATATATCCCCACAGTTTAAGGTGCTGCCGAACTCCCCTCATAACTACCCAATCGCCTCCAGCATCGCCTCGCCCAGACCCGCCGGGCTGTCGGCCACGACGATCCCGGCGGACCGCATGGCTTCGATCTTGTCATCGGCGCCGCCCTTGCCGCCACTCACAATCGCGCCAGCGTGGCCCATGCGGCGGCCCGGAGGCGCGGTGCGGCCCGCGATGAAACCGGCAACCGGCTTGGAACGCCCCTTTTTCGCTTCGTCCTTCAGGAACTGCGCGGCTTCTTCCTCCGCGCTGCCGCCGATTTCGCCGATCATGATGATCGATTGCGTTTCGTCATCGGCCAAGAACCATTCCAGCACGTCCAGATGCTCGGTCCCCTTAATCGGGTCGCCGCCGATGCCGACGCAGGTCGACTGCCCAAGGCCCACATCCGTTGTCTGTTTCACGGCCTCGTAGGTAAGTGTCCCTGAGCGGCTTACAACACCCACCGAGCCCTTCTTGTGGATATGCCCAGGCATGATGCCGATCTTGCATTCGTCCGGCGTGATGACGCCCGGGCAGTTGGGTCCGACAAGGATGCTGTCGCTGTTTTCCAGTGCGCGCTTCACGGCCATCATATCAAGGACCGGCACGCCTTCGGTAATGGCGACGATCACGGGGATCTCGGCGTCGATCGCTTCAAGGATCGAGTCGGCGGCAAAGGGCGGCGGCACATAGATGACGCTTGCGTTCGCCCCGGTCTTGGCCACCGCTTCGTGGCAGGAATTGAAGACCGGCAGGTCCAGATGCACCTGCCCGCCTTTGCCGGGCGTCACACCGCCCACCATCTGCGTGCCATATGCAATCGCCTGTTCCGAATGAAAGGTGCCCTGAGAGCCAGTGAAGCCCTGGCAGATGACCTTTGTGTTTTTGTCGATGAGGACGGACATGCAAGGGGCCTTTCTATCGGGTAATCATCAACAGCACTTCTTCGGTGCCATCTAGTTTGCGTGTGAAGATGCGATCGCGTCTGCCAGGCACGATCCAGGTACGGTCCAAGCCCTGACTTCTGCCGGCATCGACGGCGCCCGGGTGGCGCGATTTCACGAAGTTGTCGTAGGCGCGGCGCACTTGCGGGTCTTGCTGCACCATGACCATGCAGCCTGGCTGCAACCTGTCATCTATCACGCCGACAAAGGGGCGCGTTGGATGCGCATAGCCAAACAACCCGTCGCGTCGGGAAGTCACAAGCAGCTTGTACCCATCGTTCTTGAGTGTGGTGACAGTTCGGCCCGGATTGCCCGCGTTGCGATAGCAATACTTGTCGAACGCCCGGATCGCTGTTTGCGTCGGGACCCGCGGGACGACTTCCGCATCCTGCTCGGCAAGGTCCATGGCGGTGCCAAGATCAACTCCGACGCCGCAGCCCAAAAGCAGCAGGAACGGGATTAGCAGTGCAATGCGTTTCATCCCTTCACGGCCTTCACGATTTTCTCGGCGCCGTCTTTCAGGTCGTCCGCAGCGATAACATCGACATCGCTTTCGTTGATGATGCGTTTGCCTTCTTCCACGTTGGTGCCTTCGAGCCGCACGACCAGCGGCACTTGCAGGCCCACCTCTTTCACGGCGGCGACCACGCCCTCGGCGATGACGTCGCAGCGCATGATACCGCCGAAGATATTCACCAGGATGCCTTTCACCTGCGGGTCGGAGGTGATGATCTTGAAGGCCTCGGTCACCTTTTCCTTCGTCGCGCCACCGCCGACGTCCAGGAAGTTGGCGGGTTCGGACCCGTAAAGCTTGATAATGTCCATCGTTGCCATGGCGAGCCCTGCGCCGTTGACCATGCAGCCGATTTCACCGTCGAGCGCGATGTAGTTCAGGTCATACTTCGACGCTTCGAGTTCCTTGGGGTCCTCTTCCGTCGTGTCGCGCAGCTCCATAATGTCAGGATGGCGATAAAGCGCGTTCGAATCGAAACCCATCTTGGCATCGAGGCATTTCAGATCGCCGCCGTCGGTGATGATCAGCGGATTGATCTCCAGCATCTCCATGTCCTTGGAGACAAAGAGATTATAGAGTGTGCCCATAAGCTTGACGCATTGCTTGATCTGCGCACCCTTCAGGCCCAGTCCAAAGGCGATCCGGCGGCCATGGAACGGCTGATAGCCTGTCGCCGGATCGACGCTGAACGACAGGATTTTATCGGGCGTTTCTTCGGCAACTTCTTCGATGTCCATGCCGCCCTCGGTCGAGGCGACGAAGCTGATCCGCGAGGTGCCGCGATCGACCAGAAGGGCCAGATACATCTCGGTCTCGATCCCCGAGCCGTCTTCGATGTAGATGCGGTTGACCTGCTTGCCGGCCTCACCGGTCTGCTTGGTGACAAGCGTGCGGCCGAGCATGCGCTTGGCTTCTTCGGCAGCCTCTTCGACTGATTTGGTGATCCGCACCCCACCTTTGTCGCCAGCGTCCGCCTCTTTGAACGTGCCCTTGCCGCGTCCACCGGCATGAATTTGGGCTTTAACCACCCAGACGGGGCCATCCATTGCGCCTGCGCAGGTCTTGGCTTCTTCTGCGCGCAAGACGACGCGGCCATCTGCCACCGGTGCGCCAGCGTCGCGCAACAGGCCTTTTGCCTGGTATTCATGGATGTTCATGGCCCGCTGTCCCTTTATTTCAGAGCATTTCCGCAGGCATGACAGGAAACGGAAATAATGGAACCGGGAATCAAGCCGAGTTAGCGCATTCTTCAGAAAAAACACCTATTTGTGATCACACTATTTTTTCTAGTGATCACAAATTGTCTACATCCCGCTTTCACTGTCCAATCGGAAGCTCTTGATGTTAGCGCAAGCGGCGGCAACGGCCGGAATCGCATGCAATCGTTGCATTTCCTGGTCCGTTTCCGGCTTTCTGTCGGCCAACCCAGTTTCCGTCGCGACGTTGAAGTTACGTTTGCGATAGAGTTCTTCGTTGCGCGCGACTGTCTGCGGGTCGGCGTAATATCCGTCGCCCCGCATGGACTTGAGCGCAAACATGTCCTGCGTCCGGATCGAGAAGTGCACGATCTGTCCGAGGATATAGGGCCGCTTCTGCGCGACCAGGCGGTTGAACGGCCGACGACGACGACGGTTGTAAAATTCGGGGTCGGTCGGCAGCCCCGATGACGTGATGACGGGAAAGGTCTCTGACGTTGCCTCTGCCGTCAGCACGGGACGGTGAATATCCAGCCGTTCAATCAATGGACCGTACCGAAAGAGCGTTTTCACCTGCGCGTTGATGGCCAAGCGCCGTGGAGCGGCCAGCGTGAAGTCTTGGCTAACGTGGCGTCCGGGCCATGTCGGATGATGACTGTCGCCAAAGAACCGCCAGGCGATCATGCAGGCCTCGGCGGGTTCGATGCGGGCGATCAGGTCGTCGACATCATGTGCCGGTTTGCTGGGAAGCAGGAATTCGTCGAGGTCCAGCCAGATGATCCAGTCGCCGTTCTGGAAGCACCCGGCTTCGCGTGCCACGCGTTCTGCGTTGGCCTGAGGTGCGATGCCCTCGGGGACGGTCTGGCGGATGTGGCGAGCTTCGCCTGCATCGGCGAGTGCATCCAGCAGGGCGTCGCTTCCGTCGTCGCAGTCGTTCGACACGACGATGATGTCCGTGAAGCCCAGCGTCTTGTGGAAGGCGACCCATTCCAACAGGAATGGGCCTTCGTTCTTCTGGGCAGAAAAAAGGATCCGGCGCGCGTCAGCCAAGCGCGCTGTCGATACCCTGACAGGCGTCGACCAGACCTTTGACCGCGTCGACCGACTTGTCGAACATGGCTTGCTCGTCTTTCGACAGCTTGATGTCGACCACGCGTTCGATGCCGTCTTTGCCGATAACGGTGGGCACGCCCACGTACATGCCCTTCAGCCCATAGGCACCCTGAACGTATGCCGCGCACGGCAGCAGGCGTTTCTGATCCTTCAGGTAAGATTCGGCCATCTCGATCGCGCTGGTGGCGGGCGCATAATAGGCCGAGCCGTTGCCGAGGAGCCCCACGATTTCGGCGCCGCCGTCGCGCGTGCGCTGCACGATGGCGTCCAGCTTCTCCTGGCTGGTCCAGCCCATCTCGACCAGATCAGGGAGCGGGATGCCTGCGACAGTCGAATAACGGACAAGCGGCACCATTGTGTCGCCGTGGCCGCCAAGGACGAAGGCGGTGACATCTTTCATCGAGACGTCGAATTCGAGGCTCAGGAAGTGGCGGAAACGCGCGCTGTCCAGAACACCGGCCATGCCGCAAACCTTATTGTGCGGCAGACCTGAGTATTCGCGCAGCGCCCAGACCATGGCGTCCAGCGGGTTCGTGATGCAGATGACAAAGGCGTTTGGCGCGTTCGCCTTGATGCCTTCGCCGACGGCCTTCATGACTTTCAGGTTGATGCCCAGAAGATCGTCGCGGCTCATGCCGGGCTTACGGGGCACACCTGCGGTGACGATACAGACATCGGCGCCTGCGATGTCGGCGTAGTCCGTCGTGCCTTTCAGCGCGGCATCAAAGCCCTCCGACGGGCCTGCTTCGGCGATATCGAGCGCCTTGCCCTGTGGCGTGCCATCGGCGATGTCGAAAAGGACGACGTCCCCCATTTCTTTCATGGCTGCAAGGTGGGCAAGCGTGCCGCCGATTTGACCTGCACCGATCAGTGCGATCTTGGCTCTGGACATTGATGTCTCTCCGATCCCGTTTGTGTTCGGGCGCGTCCCTAGAGAGAGTTGTCCGGCAGATCAAGGCCACCTTGCCGATCAAAACGTCATATTCGACGGGGAAGCCTGGCCGGGAAAAAAGACTTACCTATAGATAACAGTGAGTTGTGAGCGAGGCGGCCGCGTGTCAGGCAGGCTGGCCCGGTAAAGTGCGATATAAGCGCATTCACCTTTGAAAAATCCCGAGGCGCTGGAAACGCGCGAATCCCCAAGACTGCGACCGGTCAACCAGGAAGCCGTTCCCGATACGGCTGCCCGGAGAATACGAAGTGATCTTCAGCTGCGAATACCAGCCGGTGCGACGGGCTCGTCGAGGTTTTCGAAGGATTGGCCGCTGGCCACAAGGCATGTAATGCCGTTCGGCATGGTGACCGTGATGGTCCAGGTGCCGGTTTCATTCGAGGCAAACACTTCCACGACACGGCCCTTCGGTGCCATTCCGATCGACTGGCGGCTTTCGCCGTATTTTGTGGTCAGGCGCTCGACAACCAATTCGCGGTTACCGCAATTCTGACCTTGCGCTTGGGCTGCTGCCGGAATTGCCATTGCAGCGGCGACGAGCAGTGCAGACGTCAATTTCATGTCAGTCCTTTCCGGAGACATTCCGCCTCCTATCCAGAGAGCCCAGCGTTTTACGGAGCTTCACGAATGTCAGCTTGGGAACAGAACAAGAATATGTGGTTAACGCCGCGTACGGTACTTAGGAAAAATTTGAACCGGCCGCCCGCGTTTCTGCTGCGATGCGGCGAAACGCCTTGCGAAGACTGCCTGCGGAGTGCACCAATCCGCCAAAGACGAGGGAGATGATTCATGGGTGTCGATTTCCTGTGCCGGTCGGTGCTGTACATCCCGGGCTCGAAGGAACGTGCACTGGAAAAGGCGCGTTCGCTCCCCGTGGACGTGATCATCTTCGATCTGGAAGATGCCGTTGCACCTGACGAAAAGGTAGCGGCGCGACAGACCCTTGCGGCCGAGTTGGCGAAAGGCGGCTATAGACGCCGCAAACGCATTGTGCGGATCAACGGTCTGACCTCGCCCTGGGGAAGAGATGACGCCAAGGCTGTCGCAGACATGGCTTGCGATGCCGTTCTGCTGCCGAAAACGGAAACTGCGGCGGATGTATCAGAGGTGACCGAGGTGCTGCCGGACCTCGCCGTTTGGTGCATGCTGGAGACGCCTCGCGGTGTCCTGAATGCGCTCGAAATTGCTGACCACCCGGCCGTCGAAGGCTTCGTTATGGGCACGAACGATCTGGCCAAGGACATCGGTTGCGCGACCGGCGGTGATCGTTTGGCGCTTATGACGTCCTTGCAAATGTGCCTTTTGGCGGCGCGGTCTGCCGGTGTCGCCTGTGTTGATGGCGTCTATAACGCGTTCAAGGATGAAGCGGGGCTTGAGGCAGAGTGCCAACAGGGGCTGGCGCTCGGCATGGACGGAAAAACGTTGATCCATCCGGCGCAAATCGACATTGCGAACCGGGTCTTTGCCCCGACAGAGGCGCAGATCGACCTTGCCAACCGGCAGATCGAGGCCTTCGAAGCTGCCGAGGCGAAAGGCGAAGGCGTGGCCGTCGTGGACGGCAGCATCGTCGAAAACCTGCATATCGTCACGGCACGGTCTGTTTTGGCGAAGGCCGCGGCAATTCGGGAAAGCGAGGTGACATGACCATACTGATCCTTGGGCTGGTGCTTTGGACGGCAGCCCATTTCTTCAAGAGGCTCGCGCCAGCCGGTCGGCAGGCCATGCAGCACAGGATGGGCGACGCCTCCAAAGGCATATTCGCGGTTCTGATCCTGCTATCCGTTGTCTTGATGGTCATCGGCTACAGAAGCTACACCGGAGAATTCTACTGGACCCGAAATGCGGCGACCGTCGGCATAAACAACCTTTTGATGCTGCTGTCGGTCATTCTCTTCGGTCTCGGCAGTTCGAAAAGCCGGCTCCGAGGGTCGCTGCGCCATCCGATGTTGACCGGGTTTATTTTGTGGGGCGTGGCCCATCTGTTGGTCAACGGGGACACTGCGTCTTTCATCCTGTTCGGCGGGCTGATCTTGTGGGCCATTGCCGAGATCATCGTTATCAACCGGGCGGAACCGGAATATGAGCGTTTCGAAGGCGGGTCGATTGCTGGCGACGTCCGGCTTCTGATCATATCGGCGGTTGTGTTCACGGTGATCTCCGGCGTCCATATCTGGCTTGGCTATAACCCGTTTGGAGCTTGACCGTTGAAGACCAATCCTGGCCGTTTCTTTGAAGACTACACCGTCGGCGACGTCATTCATCATGCGGTCCCGCGGACGTTGCTGGGCGGTGAAAAGGCGCTCTATCACGCGCTTTACCCGGTGCGGCATGCGATTTATTCGTCGGACGATTTCAGCAAAACCTGCGGCCTAGGCGGTGCCTTCGATGACCTGATCGTGTTCCATACGGTCTTTGGCAAGACCGTGCCTGACGTCTCGCTCAACGCCGTCGCCAACCTCGGCTACGCGGAAGGGCGTTGGCTCAAGCCGGTCCACCCGGGCGATACGCTGACCGCGACGTCAGAGGTGATTGGCGTCAAGCAGAACTCCAACGGCAAGACGGGCGTTGTCTGGGTTCGCACGACCGGGTGGAACAGCGCGGGCGAGGCGGTTCTGGAATATGTACGCTGGGTCATGGTCCGAAAGCGCGACGTGGACGCCTCCGCACCAGACGCCGCGATCCCGGACCTGAGGGATGCGGTGGCGCCCGACGACCTCGTGGTGCCTGAAGGCCTGACCTTTGCCGACTATGACTTCGCTCTGGCAGGGGAACCGCACCGTTGGGGCGACTATGAGATCGGTGAGAAGATCGATCACGTGGATCGGGTGACCATAGAAGAAGCCGAGCACATGATGGCCACGAGGCTCTGGCAAAACACCGCCAAGGTGCATTTCGATGCGACACATCGCGAGGATGGCAAGCGGCTGATCTATGGTGGCCACGTGATTTCGATGGCGCGCGCCCTGTCGTTCAACGGGCTGGCCAACGCGCAGATGGTCATTGCGCTCAACGCCGGAAGCCACGTCAGCCCACTGTTTGCGGGCGATACGATCTGCGCATGGTCCGAGGTCTTGGACAAGGCCGAAACGAACGTCCCTGGCGTTGGTGCCATGCGCCTGCGTCTGGTGGCACACAAGCCCGAGGCAGCCCCCTTCGACCTGCGCGGCATCGATGGGAAGTATGTATCTGGAGTCCTGCTGGACCTCGATTATTGGGCGTTGATTCCGCAGTAATGGTTTACATTTGGTAACTTGTGATCACGCGCTCGAAGTGCGTGATCACAAAATGTTCTTTTCTCTGAAATGTGAGCGTTAAAGGGTGCGTTTCACCGCCGCACTGGCGTGACAACTCTGTTTTCTTTGGTAGATAACGCGAAGTGCCATTCAGAAGGAGCCCGCAGATGGCAGATGTGAACCGCGGAGACCGACCGCTTTCGCCTCATTTGCAGATTTATCGCCCCCAGTTGACCTCCATGTCGTCCATCATGGTCCGGATCACCGGGATCGCGTCGCTGGGCGTATCTTTCCTGCTAGTCTGGTGGCTGGTGGCGGCGTCGACCTCGGAGGGCGCCTTCGCGTTCATCGATGGCTTGCTGCGCAGTTGGTTCGGCGACTTGGTTTTGCTCGCGGCGACCTGGGCGATCTTCTATCACATGCTGGGACGGCTTCGGCATGTGATTTGGGACCTTGGATACTGCCTGGACGTGCCGACGTCCGAAAAGATGGCCAAGGGGATGTTCGGTCTTGCGACCATCCTGACGCTGATTGTGGCGCTGGTGGTCTGAGGGAGATGGCGATGAATTTCACAACAGACCGCAAGCGCGCGCTGGGCACCGGATCGGGACGCGATGGCACGCACCATCACTGGCGTATGATGATCAGTTCGATCGCCCTTGTCTTCGTAGTGCCGCTCTTCGTCATTGTCTTCGGTATCGGCCTGGGGGGCAGCCACGAAGACGTGCTGGCCTATTTCAGCCACCCGTTCGTGGCGATTGTCACGGGCGTTTCGCTGGTTGTCGGCGTCCTGCACTTCATGAACGAAACGCTCGAGGCCATCGAAGACTATGTACACGGATTACCCGGCCGCTTGGCCATGTTCGCAACAACCGCCTTTTCTTATCTGCTGATCGCCGTGGGGCTTTTCGGCATCGCCAAGATTGCACTCTGAGGATCCCCGCTTATGGCAGCTTACGAATACGAAACCCACGAGTATGACTGTATCGTCATTGGCGCTGGCGGGTCCGGCCTGCGGGCGACACTGGGCATGGCCGAACAGGGCCTGAAGACGGCCTGTATCACCAAGGTCTTCCCGACCCGGTCGCACACTGTCGCCGCGCAAGGTGGTATCGCCGCCTCGCTTGGCAATATGGGCCCCGACAGCTGGCAGTGGCATATGTATGACACGGTCAAGGGGTCGGACTGGCTGGGCGATACTGACGCCATGGAATACCTTGCGCGCGAAGCGCCTGCGGCAGTCTATGAACTCGAACACTACGGCGTGCCCTTCAGCCGGACCGAAGAGGGCAAGATCTATCAGCGTCCCTTCGGCGGCCATACGACCGAGTTCGGCGAAGGCCCGCCCGTGCAGCGCACCTGCGCCGCCGCTGACCGGACTGGGCATGCGATCCTGCACACGCTCTATGGCCAGTCGCTCAAGAACAACGCCGAGTTCTATATCGAGTACTTCGCCATCGACCTGATCATGTCCGAAGATGGCGTCTGCCAGGGCGTGCTGGCCTGGTGCCTGGATGATGGGTCCTTGCACCTCTTCAACGCCAAGATGACCGTGCTGGCGACGGGCGGCTACGGACGCGCCTATTTCAGCGCCACCTCGGCGCACACCTGCACCGGCGATGGCGGTGGCATGGTCGCGCGCGCGGGCCTGCCGCTTCAGGATATGGATTTCGTGCAGTTCCACCCCACGGGCATCTACGGCTCGGGCTGCCTGATCACCGAAGGGGCCCGCGGCGAAGGCGGCTATCTGACCAACAGCGAAGGCGAGCGGTTCATGGAGCGCTATGCGCCCACCTACAAGGACCTCGCCAGCCGCGATGTCGTCAGCCGCTGCATGACTATGGAAATTCGCGCCGGTCGCGGCGTGGGTGAAGAAGGTGATCACATTCACCTGCACCTGAACCACCTGCCGCCCGAAACACTGGCCGAACGTCTGCCGGGCATCAGCGAAAGCGCCCGCATCTTCGCCGGTGTTGACCTGACGAAAGAGCCGATCCCGGTTCTGCCGACCGTGCATTACAACATGGGCGGCATTCCGACGAACTATTGGGGCGAGGTGCTGTCGCCGACCAAGGATGATCCGGACCGCATCGCGCCCGGGCTGATGGCCGTTGGCGAAGCGGGATGTGCCAGCGTGCATGGCGCGAACCGGCTGGGCTCGAATTCGCTGATCGACCTGGTGGTCTTCGGCCGCGCTGCCGCGATCAAGGCGGGCACGGTGGTTGACCGGACGGGTGGCAATCCGACGCTCAATCAGGCGTCCGTCGACGCCGCATTGGATCGGTTCGACAACCTGCGCTATGCCAAAGGGGCGATCCCGACGGCAGACCTACGGTTGGAAATGCAGAAAACCATGCAAGCCGACGCCGCTGTGTTCCGGACCGACGAAACACTGGCGCAGGGTGTCGAAAAGATGAACGGCGTCTCGGCCAAGCTGAGCGACATTCAGGTCACCGACCGCTCGCTGGTCTGGAACAGTGATCTGATGGAAACGCTGGAGTTGACGAACCTCATGCCGAATGCCCTGGCCACGATCGTCAGCGCCGAAGCGCGGAAGGAAAGTCGGGGTGCTCATGCGCACGAAGACTATCCGGACCGCGATGACGAAAACTGGCGCATCCATTCGCTGTCGTGGTTCTCGGGCGGTCGGATCAAGCTGGACTATCGTCCGGTGCACCTGGACCCGCTGACAGGGCACAACGAAGGCGGGATCGATTTGAAGAAGATCGCTCCGAAAGCGCGGGTGTATTGAGCCGGTTATTGCATATCATGTCCCCATCCGCGGCAGTCACGTCAGTTGAGAGCAGAAGTGAGCAGACTGACATGAGAACAAAAGGTTTAGTAACAGCCATGCTCTTGGGGCTTGCCGCCTGCGGCCCCGTCTCTCCCGAACGGGCGGCGGATATGTGCGAAGACCGCGCGCGCGCCGCGACCGGTCCGACCGGTGAGATCGGTATCGGTGTCGGTTCCGAGGGCCCCGGCGGTTCTTTCGAGATTGGGGTCACGAGCGACTATATTCGGGGGCGTGACCCGTATGTCGTCTACGAGGAATGCGTGCGCCAGAAGACGGGTCAGGGCCCAATCCGACCCCTGGAACTCGAGCGGTAATGGCAGAGCGCGCCGCTTTGGACACCCGGCCATTGGCCGAGGCACCGCCCAATGTCGGCACGCATGTGCTGTTCACCGCCGTCCGGAACGAAGCGCCTTTTCTGGTCGAGTGGATCGCATACCATCGCGTCATCGGGTTCGAGCGGATCATCATCTATTCGAACCCCTCCGACGACGGCACAAACGAATTGCTGGACGCTTTGGCCGCCGAGGGTGTGATCGAACATTTCACCCATGAGACGCCCGAGGGCGTCTCGCCCCAGGGCAATGCGGCGCGGCTTGCGAATGAAGCGGGCCATTTGCAGCATGGCGATTGGGTGCTCTGGATCGATGCCGACGAGTTTCTGGTCATCAACTGTGGTAAGGGCCATGTCACGGATCTGGTCGAGGCTATGGGGGATGCGGACGGCGCGCTCATTCCATGGCGATTGATGGGTGATGGCAAAAACGAACGCTTTCCGGGCCGGTTCGTCTCGGAGGATTTCACCTGGGCCTCCCGCCGTGGATTTGCCCGCAATTTGCAGGCCAAGGCGTTCTTCCGGATGGATGACTGGTCGGATGGTCTTGCTCTTCACGGCATTCATCGCCCGAAAGTCCGACAGGGGCTCAAGTCATTGCCGGTTTTCAAAAGCGGTAACGGTGGCCCCTTGAACCTGACCCTCAAGCGGAACCTCAAATGGCTGAAGGGCGTAGACTTCCCCGGTAATTGTTTTATCGACAAGGCAGAGCACGGATATCGCCTGGCGCAGATCAACCATTACCTGGTGCGGACGCGCGAACACTTTCTGCTGAAGAAGTCGCGAGGACGCGGCGCGGCTGTGGCCGAGGTGGACGACACCAACAGCCGGCATGTGCCGGAGCACTATCACCGGATGAACCGGAACGATGTGCGGGAACGAAGCATCCTGCGATTCGAAGCTGCAACAACCGCTGAAATCGAGCGATTGCGGGCTATTCCGGGGGTTTCCAGCGCCGAAGCGAAGGCCGCTGAAGTCGTGGCGACACGATTGGCCGGACTGCCTGCAGTCGAACTCGACGCGTTGGTGCCACCTGCTCCCGCGTCGGCCAAGCCGGCGTCACGGGCGGACTTCAAGCTCACGCTCCCCGAAGGACCTGCCGCGCGCCTGAAAGCGGCCTACGAGGCAGCGGATCACGTTTTGGAGTACGGCAGCGGCGGTTCGTCGTTTCTGGCGCTCGACCTGGGTGCAAGCTCGCTATTCACGGTCGAAAGCGATGCGGCCTGGGCGACGCGCATTCAATCGGCACTGTCGGCAGAATTCCCGGAACGGGATTTCACGGTGCACCACGTGGACATCGGACCGACCGGTTCGTGGGGCCGGCCGAAGACTGCCGAGGCGTTCCGTAACTTCCATGCCTATCCCAGCGAGGTCTGGGATCTGGACGGCTTCGAGGCGCCGGATACCGTGCTGATCGATGGACGTTTTCGCGCGGCCTGTTTTGCAACGGTCGCCATACGAACAACGCGGCCGGTGACGGTTCTGTTCGACGATTATGCGGATCGTCCGCGGTATCATTGGGTGGAAGAACTCGCAAAACCGTCAGAAATCATCGACAGGATGGCGGTCTTTCAGCTTGAGCCCAAACCCTTTCCCCGTAGCCTGACGACCCGGATCATCGGATCGTTCGCGGACCCGGAGTAGAAACGATGAACCGACTTTGCGCCTTTGCCTTAATGTTGCTGACAGCCTGCACACCCGCGCAGCAGGATGATCTCACGCGTGATGCCGCCAAGCGTGCGGTGCGGCCCGTTCTGGAAGAACGTTTCCCGGGTGTGCCGCTGGAACCTGCGACCGATTGCATTATCGATAATGCAACCTCGCGCGAGATACTGTCGCTTGCCGCCGATGCGGTGACCGGGCCGACCGCAAACACCGTTCAAATCGTCACGACGATCGCTTCTCGTCCTGGCACGATCCAATGCCTGGCGACGGAAGGACTGCCCGTCCTTCTGGAGCTTTGATCTGAAAGGGAACGCACATGGTTCAATTCAACCTGCCCAAGAACTCGACCATCCGGGTCGGTAAGACCTGGCCCAAGCCCGAGGGCGCCACGAATGTCCGCAAGGTCCAGATCTATCGCTGGAATCCCGACGATGGCGAGAACCCGCGGATCGACACGTATTTCGTGGACATGGACACCTGCGGGCCGATGGTTTTGGACATCCTGATCAAGATCAAGAACGAGATCGACCCGACGCTGACCTTCCGCCGGTCTTGCCGCGAAGGCATTTGCGGGTCATGCGCGATGAACATCGGCAGCGCGAACAAGCGGCTGGGCGACGGGATCAACACACTGGCGTGCATCCACGGCCATGACGAAATCGACGGCGATATCGCAATCTATCCGTTGCCGCATATGCCGGTGGTCAAGGACCTGATCCCCGACCTCACGCATTTCTATGCGCAGCACGCGTCCATCATGCCGTGGCTGGAAACCAAGACAAACCGTCCGGCGAAGGAATGGAAGCAGTCGATCGAGGACCGCAAGAAACTCGACGGGCTCTATGAATGCGTGATGTGCGCAAGCTGTTCGACGTCGTGCCCGTCGTACTGGTGGAATGGCGACCGCTACCTTGGGCCGGCGGCACTGCTGCACGCATACCGCTGGATCATCGACAGCCGGGACGAGGCGACGGGCGAGCGGCTGGATGAGTTGGAAGATCCCTTCAAGCTCTATCGGTGCCACACGATCATGAACTGCGCCAAGACCTGCCCCAAGGGTCTGAACCCGGCCAAGGCAATTGCCGAGATCAAAAAAATGATGGTCGAACGCGTCGTCTGAGGTATTGCGCCCGGGCTTCGCCCGGTCGCGCTGCCGGTGGGATTTCATCCCCTCGGACCCCCCTGAGAGTATTTCTACCAGGAAGAAGCCCCCTGCGCTTTCGCTGCACGGATTGCGCAAGTTCTGAACGCGCCTGCACGGCGGCTTTGCAGAGGATGCGCGGGCCGAACACGGCACCTGCGACCTTGACCGGATAGCAGTCCTTTCGAGTGTAATTCGAAAGGACAGTGTAATGTTCCGATCCGCTGGTGTGCGTTTCATGATTGTTGGCGTCTTGACGCTGTTGATGTTCGTTCCGCTCAACCTGGTGAGCGGCGTTGTGCAGGAAAGGTCGCGGTATTCGGACGAAACCGTTCGCGAGATCAGCCGCGAATGGGGTGGCGCCCAACTGATCAGCGGGCCGGTCCTGATCGTGCCCGTGACGGAGGAGGTCACCTATCAGAGAAAACGCGAAGCGGTCGACCCGGTGACCGGGCGCACGCTTCGGGACGAAAACAACTTCATCGTCTACGAGCATTTCGAGGAAACGGTGACTGAGGATCGTGCGCCGATCCATCTCTATCCCGGACGGTTTGACATGGATGTGGTCTCGCGCACGCAGACCCGTCATCGGGGGATCTTTGACGTGCCTGTGTTCACGGCGGATGTCGCTTTGGACTTTGATTTCGACACAGGGCTTGCCGCCGAGGTTCTGGACACAAAACAAACGGCTTTATGGAACGAGGCGGAGTTGCGGATCTTCCTGAACTCCAACCGGGCTCTTCGCGGCGAAGCGCTTCTGACCATCGATGGAGTTGGCTTTGCCCTGGAGCCCATCCCGAATTCGGAGGCGAAGCGCACGGGCATCATGTCACCCATCGGCGATCCGCGCGAGCATACGGCATTTTCGTTGCAGCTTTCGATGAATGGCGCGCAGAATTTCGGTGCAGCCGCAGTAGGCCGCACCAGTCGTGTGACGATGACGAGCGACTGGCCGGATCCCAGTTTCTTCGGAAGCTTCCTGCCGGACGCGTCCTCCATTTCGGAAGAGGGGTTCACGGCAAGCTGGACGGTTCCGCATCTGGCGCGGTCGCTGCCGCAGGTTTCGCGCGCAGATCACGATCATTCCGCGCGGACGGGTGCGACGATGCAGGTGCGCTTTCTGACCCCGAACGACTTCTATCAGAAGGCCTGGCGCGCGGCGCGCTATGGTATCCTGTTCATCGCGCTGACTTTTCTGACCATTCTGCTTTTGGATCGCACCAGCGAACGGCCTGCGCATCCGGTGCAATACCTGATGGTCGGCCTGGCACAGTCGGTGTTCGTTCTGTTGATGGTGGCCTACGCCGAACAATTCGGCTTCGCGCTGGCCTATCTGATCGCAGCAGGTGCGACCATTGGGCTATTGGTCCTGTTCGGAGCCACGGCCCTGAAACTGGGACGGCGAACATGGGTACTGGCGTCGATGCTGATCACCGTCTACGTCGTTCTTTTCCTGATCCTGCGCAGCGCTGACTTCGCCCTTCTTGCGGGTGCCACCCTGGCCTTTGTCGCCCTCGCACTGACCATGTGGCTGACCCGAAACGAGGACTGGCACGGGCCGGAGCGCCCGCGCGGCTGGCTTTTCCGCCGCGGCGAAAAGGTGCCCTCCCCACCGGTCGCTTGATCGGTCCTCGCCCCCGGCGGTCTCTGGTCGCCGGGGGGCTTTCTGACTAGGGTAAGCATCGACCGATGGGGAGATGCCGATGACCAAAGCGCCAGACGATGCCGACGCCCGCCGCGCGATCCCACCGGTCATCTGCTATCCGAACGACACGCTTCCCAAGCCCGATCTGCCCGCCTATCGCGCGGCGTTTTCGCGGTTCGAGAAAACCGAGGAAATCCTCGTACCGCCGCGGGATGCGCGGTGTTTCCGCGTCCCGGCCGGCGGTGCCTTTCGCATCACCAGTGTCGAGGCGCCGCAAGTGGGGGACCTGAACCTCTGGAATGCGCATGATCTGTCCGAGCGGTTCTTTTCGGGCAAGACGCGCGCGCTTCACGGCACGCATGTGACCACCGGTGACCGGTTGTGGAGCAATCTGCCGTACCTCCGGCCGATGGCGACGATCATGGAAGACACGCTGTCATGGTATGGCCTCGATGACTACGGTGGTGGCGTGCATGACGTCATCGGAACACGATGCGACCCCTATACCGGGCGGCTCTTGTCGGGCGACGACTACCACTATTGCTGCCATTCCAACCTGATACGGGCGTTGGCGGCCGAGTTGAGTTTGCCCGCAGATCAGGTCGAGGCTTATGTCCACGACGTTCTGAACGTCTTCATGTGCACCGGCTTCACGCGCGACACCGGGCAATACTTCATGAAGGCTTCGCCGGTTCGCCCGGGCGATCACATCACATTCCTCGCGGAAATCGACTTGCTTGGCGCATTGTCCGCCTGTCCCGGAGGGGATTGCAGCAGCACCCATTCGTCCGACGATGCACGGTGCGCGCCCTTGCTGGTCGAGGTGTTCGAAGGTGTGCCGCCAGTCGGCTGGTCCACGCCCGCGCGATCAGCCTATTCAAGGACGCATGGAATAGCCTAGGCGTCCGGAAATGCGGCCTGCAAAGCAATCTCCACCATGTCCCCGAATGTCGTTTCACGGTCTTCGGCCGGCAAGGCCTCGCCGGTCAGCAGGTGGTCGGACACGGTCAACACCGCCAATGCCCGGCATCCGTATCTGAGGGCAAGCGTGTAAAGCTCGGCCGCCTCCATCTCGACACCAAGAATACCGTGTCGTGTCATCTGTTCGTTCAGATCGGGGCGTTCATCGTAAAACACGTCCGAAGAGTAGATGCCCCCGATATGCGTCGTCGTCTCTTTCGCCGCTGCGGCCTTCGCGGCGGCCGACAGCAAGCCCCAATCGGCAGAAGGCGCAAAGTTGAACTCGCGAAAAATGCCGCGCGACGGCGTCGAAACACTGCTGGCCGTCATGGCTAGAATAACGTCGCGGATCCCGACGGTCTCCTGCATGCCGCCACACGACCCGATCCGGATAAGCGTCTTGGCCCCGAAATCCCTGATCAACTCGTTCACATAGATTGAGAGCGAAGGCATGCCCATGCCAGAGCCGTGGATGGTAACCGGGTTTCCTCGCCAAGTTCCGGTGTAGCCCAGCATGCCGCGGACTTCACTGACGAGTTTCGGATTGTCCAAAAAGGTCTCAGCCGCCCACCGCGCCCGATAGGGGTCGCCGGGCATAAGAACAGTTTCGGCGATCTCGCCTTTCTCAGCTCCGATATGAACTGTCATTCCCGGACTCCTGGTTTTGTTCCAGCCAAGTTACGGGCAAGACGCGCGCTGCGAAAGCCGGAACCGTTCAGGTTACTCTGCGGCAACCTTTTCCGGGTCTGCCAACGCGACGATATCGAACATGATCTTGTTCAGCTCGAAATCCTTCGGCGTGTACACTGCCGAAACGCCCATCGCACGCAACCGGTCTGCATCGTCGTCCGGAATGATGCCGCCCACGATCACTGGGATGTGGGTCAGGCCTTCTTCTTTCATGAGGCCGAGCGTTTCCTCGATCAGCGAGATGTGACTGCCTGACAGGATGGACAGGCCGACAACATGCGCATCCGTTTTCCGTGCGGATGCGACAACCTCCGCCGGGGTCAGCCGGATGCCTTCATAGGTTATGTCCATTCCAACGTCGCGAGCGCGCGATGCGATTTGCTCGGCACCGTTGGAATGGCCGTCCAGCCCGGGCTTTCCGATCACGAATTTCAGCCGCCGACCCAAGCGCCTTGAGACAGCGTCGACGGCGTCCCGCAAGTCGTCCAGGCCTTCTGTCCGGTTGGATTTTGCCGCCGAAACGCCGGTTGGCGCACGGTACTGGCCAAAGGCCTTGCGCACCACGTCGCCCCACTCACCGGTTGTCGCCCCGGCCTTGGCCGCCCGAATGGAGGCCGGCATGACGTTCTCGCCCAATTGGCAGGCTGCCGCCAGATCGGAAAGGGCAGACGCGACGGCGCCTTGGTCCCGTTCGTCGCGCCAGGCTTCCAGACGCGCGATCTGATCTGCTTCGGCGGCCGGATCGGCGACCATGATAGCTTCGTCGCCAGCCGTCAGAGGCGAGGGTTCCGCCTCGACAAACCGGTTGACGCCCACGACAGTCGTTTCTCCTTGCTCGATTGACCCAAGGCGTTCCGCATTGGCCTCAACCAGACGCGACTTCATGTATTCGATGGCGTGAATCGCACCGCCCATGGCCTGGATATGGGCTAATTCGGTGCGTGCGCCCTCTTTCAAGTCATTGACCTTTGCCGTCACGATCGGGTTTCCATCGAACAGGTCGCCGTACTCCAAAAGATCGGATTCGAAGGCCAGTATCTGTTGCATGCGAAGCGACCATTGTTGGTCCCATGGACGCGGCAGACCCAGGGCCTCGTTCCATGCAGGCAACTGGACCGCACGCGCACGTGCCGATTTCGACAAGGTGACCGCCAGCATTTCCAGCAAGATGCGATAGACGTTATTCTCGGGCTGTTGCTCGGTCAGACCAAGCGAATTGACCTGCACGCCATAGCGAAAACGTCGGAAGCGCTCGTCTTCGATGCCATACCGCTCGCGGCAAATCTCATCCCAAAGCTCGGTGAAGGCGCGCATCTTGCACAATTCGGTGACGAAACGAATACCCGCATTCACGAAAAAGCTGATGCGTCCCACCATGGCCGGGAAATGCTCTTCCGGAACCTTGTCCTTCAGGTCGTCCAGAACCGCCTGTGCGGTGGCAAGGGCAAAGGCAAGCTCCTGCTCTGGCGTCGCCCCAGCTTCCTGCAGGTGGTACGAGCAAACGTTCATCGGGTTCCACTTTGGCAGGTTTGCGCGCGTGTAGGCTGCCACATCGGTGATCATCCGCAATGACGGCTCCGGCGGGCAGACATAGGTGCCGCGGCTCAGATATTCTTTGATGATGTCGTTCTGAACCGTGCCCTGCAGGGCCGAGATGTCGGCGCCCTGTTCCTCCGCCGCCGCGATGTAGAGCGCAAGCAACCACGGTGCCGTGGCATTGATCGTCATCGACGTGTTCATCTGCTCCAGCGGGATGTCGGCAAAAAGGGTCCGCATGTCCCCAAGATGTGCGATCGGTACGCCAACTTTGCCGACTTCGCCACGCGCAAGCCGGTGGTCGCTGTCATATCCGGTTTGGGTCGGAAGATCGAAAGCCACGGACAGGCCGGTCTGGCCCTTTTTCAGGTTGGTCCGGTAAAGTGCGTTGGACGCCTTGGCAGTTGAATGACCCGCGTAGGTTCGAAAAAGCCACGGACGGTCTTTCTGCGACGACACCATTTTCGAACTCCTGACCGACAAGTAATATAATTGCGCTAGAAGCTGATTATTCGAAAGGAAATGGCCTTGTCAATTCGCTGCAGCGCAGCGTGCCGTGTAAACGTCGGCTTGTGTCCTTTTCACCTATGCCGCAGCAGCGTTGTCGGAAACAGGCTTCGTCTCGGCGTCCGTCGTGAATCTTTCCGTAGTCGAAATCAGCCCCCGCGACTCGTTCAAAAGAGCCTCTGCAGAGGCAGCGGTTTCCTCGGCCATGGCAGCATTATGCTGTGTGGCCTGATCAAGTTGGTTCAAGGCTTCATTGACTTCGGAAAGCCCGCTCGACTGTTCGCTTGTCGCTTGCGCGATCTGTCCGACGTTGTCGGAAATCTCCAGCACCGAGGCTGCGATGTTTTCCAGTGCGCTCCCGGTCCGCGCAACCAGGGAGACACCTTTGTCGACATGTTCGCCGGATGCGCTGATCAAGGTCGAGATCTCGTTCGAAGCTTCCAGGCACCGTTGAGCAAGCGCGCGCACTTCCGAGGCCACCACTGCGAAGCCACGCCCGGCGCTGCCGGCCCGAGCGGCTTCGACGCCAGCGTTCAAGGCGAGCAGATTCGTCTGGAATGCAATCTCGTCGATGACGCCAATGATCTTTGAGACTTCGCGGGACGACGATTCGATCTCGCTCATGGCGTTGGCGGCCTCCTGCACGATACCGCTACTCGACTGCGCGTTGTGTCGTGCATCTGTTGCGATCTCCGCCGCCTTTCGCGCCCCATCGGCCGAAGACGACACCGACGTCGTCAGTTGGTGCATGGCGGCAGCCGTTTCCTCCAACGTGGCTGCCTGATGTTCTGTTCGCTTGGAAAGTTCATTGACGGACGCATTGATCCCGCCAGCCTCATTGCCGATCGAGACAGCGTTTACAATCACTTCGCCGATCGCGGCCTTGAGTTGCGAGACGGCATCGTTGAAATTGCCCCGCAATTGCTCGTATTCCGATGCAAACGGCTGTTCCAGGCGGAATGTCAGATCGCCTTCGGAAACTCGATGAAGCCCTACCGACAAGGCATCCACAACGTGCTCCTGTTCTGCCGCCTTTCTTTTCGCTTGCTCTTCCGCGGCA
>JASJDQ010000119.1 GCA_030065075.1 Paracoccaceae bacterium
ATCCGCCGCCTCTGCCCCGTATAGCTTGGAAAGCGTCTCCCAGCCAAGCCGGGGGTGCGCTCCCAGCATGCCCCCATTTCGGGTCGAAGCGCCCTTCCCCGGTTGCCCGGCGTCGATCACCACCACCCGTGCGCCTGCGTCCTGCGCGGCAATGGCGGCCGAAAGCCCGGTGTAGCCTGCCCCGATCACCAAGAGGTCAGCGGTTTCGGGAAGCTCGGCGTCCAATGCGGGCCAGGTGACATCGTCCCACCAATAGGGCTGGCCAAGGGGGATGGCAGTTTCGGCAAAGAGCGTCATTGAGCCGCTTCAAGCATGCGCAAACCTGCGCTGCAAGAGAGATGGGGGCTTGGGCTCCCTACCCCACGCCATTAATTACTCGATGATCCCAGCTTCGCCATAGTAGCGCACCGCACCGGGTTTCAGCTCCATCAGGCCGCGTTTCGAGGCTGCGAACTCGACGTTCAATGCCTTGGTGATCTTGTAGACCGTTTCTGCGTCCAGATCGCCCCGGACCGCGATGCCGACCGCGGTGTCGAAAGACATCACAGGACCGTCGTTCTTCTGTCCTTCGCACATCTGCCATTGAAGATTATCCGTCTGCGTGGCAGCCGCCATCAAGGCGTCCGCGCCCCAGGCGAGGTCGGCCATGTATTGTGCGCGGCGGGCGCTCGACAGGGTGCCGAGGTGCCTCGGGTTCCGTCTTACCAGCCGAGTGTTCCGGTTGCGAAGGCACGCACGGACTATGCAGCCTTGCCGTAGAACTCTCCCAGCCAGGGCTTTTCGGCAAGCTCTGGCGGCAGCCGGAGCGTTTCTGCAATGTCATCCATCGAATGCCCGGCATTCATGCCTTTGGCCGTGTGGCGAATAACGTGAAGAATGGCAGCCTGCGTTGTCGTTAGAACCTCGCGCACCTTGTCGGCCCCGAAAACCGGCTGTGTGTGACCGGGAGCCAGAACATGCGCGCCCAGATCGGCCAGTTGACCCAGGCTGTCGGCCCAGGCAGCGAAGTCGCGATAGGGCGTGCCACGGATGGCACAGAGGTTCGGGAAGGCGTGGTACCAGTTGTCGCCCGGGAAAAGCACGCCCGCATCCGGCAGCCAAACCGCGATATGATCCGCCGTCCCACCCGGGGAATGGATCAACCGCGCGACCACGCCATCGAGGTCGATGTCCGTGTCTTCGTGGATCACTTGGTTGGGTGGGATATGTCCCGCCCCCATACCCTCCATCGGGCGGTCGCCCCGGGCCGCTAGCCAAGCGAGATGCGTTCTTCACCCGTCAGCCCGATGCCGAACTGCGCCATGGTGCGCCGCTGAAGCGCTTTGTTGGGCGCGATCCGGGTTTCGTCTTGGCCGATCAGGTCCGAGGAGAACCTGGCGCTGGCGATGATCGGCACCTCGCGTCCTTCGGAGAACACCGTTGCCCCCGAAATATGGTCGCGGTGACTGTGGGTTTAGATGATCCGACCGACGGGCTTGTCACAACGTTCCCGAAAAGCCGCCAAAACATTCGTAGCCGCGCTGGTGCTTTCGGAGGTGTCGATGATGGTGACGCTGCTTTCGCCTTCGATCATATGCTGGGTCGAGGCTGCGAAGCCGACCGCTGTCCAGATGCCGGGCGCGAGGTCGACAACCTGCTTCTTGAACTGCGTTTCGTTTTGGGCGACGAGTCGAACGTTGGGCATGGCTACTCTCCCACATACCGCTTGGATGCCGGACCGCGATAGGCGCAAGTCAGTTCTTCGGGCACTTCCGAGCCGTCGACGAGGAAGGGCAGGATACCCCGGCGCATCGACCGGCCCCGCATTGCGCGTATGTCTTCGTCGGACTTTGTGACCCGCTGCGCCGAACGCCGTCCCCATTCGGCCAAGAGCCCATAAAGCCGTTCGATTTCAGCCTCGTGCCCCGGGGCCTTCGCGAGATCGGTGAACTCGTCGGGATCGGTTTCAAGATCGAAAAGCATGGGACGGAACCCGCCTTCGGCATGCATCAGCTTGAAGCGCCCGTCAAAGACCATGAAGAGTCGGCAATCGGCGGGTTCCAATCCCAGTTTCACCGCCTGTGGCGTGGGGGAATAATCGAACTCCGAGATCGCATAGTCCCGCCAGTCCGGCGTTTCGCCGCGAAGCCAGGGCAACAGCGAGCGGCCTTCCAGAATGTTTCCAGGCACCTCGCCACCAGCGGCTTCCAGGAATGTCGGAACGAGGTCGATCGATTCCGCAAGCGCGTCGCAGACCGTGCCGCGTGTGGCATCAGCATCAGTGCGAGGGTCAAAGACGATCATGGGGATCTTGACGGAAGGGTCGTGGAAAAGGTCCTTCTCGCCCAGCCAGTGATCGCCCAGATAGTCGCCGTGGTCGGACGTCAGGACGACCATCGTTTCATCCATGCGCCCGGTCGCTTCGAGGTGATCTAGGAGGACGCCCAACTGGTCGTCGCACTGCTTGATCAGGCCCATATAGGCGGGGATGACCTTTTGCCGGACATCCTCGCGCTGAAAGGCGGTGGCGATCTTGTTCGACATGTAAGCGGCATAGACCGGGTGGGCCTCTTCGAGCTCTGTCGCGTGGCGCGTGGGCGCGGGCACGTGGTTGGCGCCGTACATGTCGTGGTAAGGCGCGGGCACGATGTAGGGCCAATGCGGCTTGATGAAGCTGACGTGCGCGCACCAGGGACCTTCGGCCTGATCGATGAAATCGATTGTGCGCTGCGTCAGCCAGGGCGTTTCACTGTCCTCTTCGCGGATGTTGGCGGGCTTGTCGGCGTTCTTGAACATCCAGCCGGACGCGATATCTCCGGCGTCGTCGACACCGGCGTTGGCATGGGTGGCCCAGGGGTTCTCGGACGGATAGCCCTTGGATTTGAGGTACTCGTTGTAAGGCGAGCGTCGCTCGTCATAGAACCCGTCCGGCCCCTGACCCCATAGTCCATCGTCACGAATCCAGACGTCGAACCCGCACTCGGCCTGCCGTGCGCCGATCACGCTGTCGGGGCTAAGCCCCAGGCGCGCCATACCTTCGGCGTCGGCCCGCATGTGCGTCTTGCCGATCAGCCAGCAGTCCATGCCAGCGCGGCGCAGATGGTCTCCCATTGTTTGCTCGCCCACACGCAGTGGGAACCCGTTCCAGGCCGCACCATGAGAGGCAACATAGCGGCCCGTGTAGAAGCACATGCGGCTGGCGCCGCAGATGGGCGACTGAACGAAGGCATTCGAAAACCGCACGCCCCGCGCCGCCACGCGGTCGAAGTTCGGCGTGTGCAAATGCGGATGTCCGGCGCAGCTGAGGTAATCGAACCGCAACTGGTCGTACATGATGAACAGGATGTTCAACGGTGCCCTCCCTTGCCGTGGTTCGATTCTGTCCGCCGAACCATCGCATGCAGTATTGCCCGGTTTGTCTGGCGCGCCTAGTATGCAGTCCACCAGGTGGACCGATGTCAGATGAGTTGAAAAATGGCTCGACAAAGCCCATTCGCGCCCTCGACAGGGGTCTCGGCGTTGTTGAGCTATTGTCACGGCGCGGGCAGATGTCGCTTGCCGATCTGCGGAAGGCCACGGGGCTGAGCAATCCGACCCTTCTGCGCCTTCTGCTTACCCTTCGAAATCGCGGATGGGTCCGGCGCAGCCTTGTGGAAGGACGCTATGAACTGTCGCATTCCCTGGGCAAGATTCTTGGAGATACGGCGCGCGCGCATCCGCTGGCCGAGATTGCCTCGCCCATCTTGCTGGACATCAAGGGGCGGCAGGTCGGTTGGCCCTCTGACCTCTGTGCGCTGATGGGGGCGGGCGCAATCGAGATCGTGGAAAGCACGCGTGTTCGGGGGCCGATGGCTTTGACAAGGACGTCACTTGGCATTCGACCGTCCATGGTCCTGTCGGCCCACGGTCGCGTCATCATGGCGTTTTCCAATGACGAACAACGACGCCGGCACCTTGACGCGATCCGAGGCGCCGGATCGCGGGAGGATGTTCTTTGGATCGACAGCGGTCGGTACGAGGACGAGATTGCAAGAACGCGTGCCCGCGGGTTCGGCGTGCGCGAGCCGGGGTATTGGCAGGCCCCCTTTGATCCCGGCCCGGAGCATGCCGCGATGGCCGTGCCGATACGCTCAAATGCGGGCGTCCATGGTTCGGTCAGCCTCTTGTGGGTCGCGGAAGAGATGTCGCTTGAGGACGTTCTGGCCTTGGGCGCGCTGGAAGACCTGCAAATGGCCTCTGCCCGGATCGGAGCGGCTTTGGACAAGGCCGGGATAGAGACACCCGACCTTTAATGGCCGCCAGTGCTCAGGCCCAGTGCGTCCGACATGCCCATCGCGCCCATGCCCCCGTCGATGACGATGTCCTGGCCCTTTATCCACGCGCTTTCCGGCGACAGAAGAAAGAGGATCACATCTGCGATTTCTTCCGGGCTTCCAGGCCGCCCGGCGCGTGCGATGTTCTTGGCGACCCGCTCGCCAAAAGCTGCGGTGAAGTCGTCGAGGATACCCGTGCTGACGGCTGCCGGGCTGACCGAATTCATGCGGAACCCGCGCGCAACCATGCCTTCGGTTTCCGCAACCGTCAGGGCGATGACCGCTTCTTTCGACAGATTATAGGCCCGGACGTTGTCGATGCCGCGCTCCGCGATGAACCCCTTCAGATCGTCGGGCTGGCAGGCCATCAGGGCCTTGACCTCGTCCAGGTTTTCACGCCACGCGGCCCCGGCGCGAGAGGCCACGTTCACGATCGCTGCGCCATAGCTCAGCTTATCCAACATGCCTGTCAGGATGTCTGGAGGCCGATGAAATTCACGCGCAGAATGACCTCTTCAAACCCTTCGCGCTGCGGCAGGCCGGCGTTGTTGACGAGCGCATCGAAGGGTCCGTCTGCCTCTGCGAGCGCAGTGGCAACCGAGGCCGGGTCGTTCAGATCGGTCCTGACCCAGGCGTCAATGGTTGCGGCAGGCCTCGCGAAGTCGAAGGCGGTCACGTGTTTACCGCGCGCTGTCAGCCTGGCGGCAACCTCGGCCCCGATACCTCTGGCCCCGCCAGTCAGGGCAACTCTCATGAATGTCCCTCCCACTTCGGAAAGCTCTCGGCTTTGCCTTCAAAACCTTTCGGCAACCCGCATGCAGGAAACATGTTTCGTCAGATACCTCCAACATTTCCTGTAACGGGATCGAACACATTGAAATTGCGCGGCGCTTGGGATAGCTGCTTATCGCAAGGGTTCCGCGGGTATGATGTAGTGGTAGCCTGCCAGCTTCCCAAGCTGGACGTGCGGGTTCGATTCCCGCTACCCGCTCCATTGAAGGCCATACATGCAATACCTGAAACCGCTTGATCGCCCTGCCCTGCAAGCGCTTGGGATCGATGGCTGGGCCTATGGGTTTGCCGACCGGGTGCGGTTTTACGAGCTTGATGCGCTGAACCACGTCAACAATGTCGCCTTCCTCAGGTGGTTCGAAACGATCCGCGTGGCCTATCTGCAGGACTATGGACTGACGTCCTACGCGCACGACGACACCGACCCCCAGATCGTGATCCGGGCCCAATCGGCAGACTATTTCGCGCCGATGTTTCAGAATGAAAGCTATGTGCTGACCGCGCGAACGACGCTAGTGAAGCCGTCAAGCTTCGTCATGGAATACGCCGCGCATGTCGATGGCCAGGTACGTTGCGCGGGATCGGCTGTGGTTGTCAGTCTGGAACAGGACGGCAAGACACGCCGCGCGCACAAGCCCGAGGCGGTGACGCTGATGATCGAACGGGACGGCGCGACGACCGAGGGGCTCTGACGGTCACCCAAGCCACAGCATTAGCCCTGGCCTCTAAGTGTCTCCGTGCGCCTGCAAAAATGCGACCAGCGCGGCCGTTGAGCCATCCTTGCCGGTCGCTGCTTCGCGACCGGAGACGATGGGTTCCAGCGCCTTGGCCAGTTCCTTGCCAAGTTCGACGCCCCATTGATCAAAGGAGTTGATGCCGAGCATGACCCCCTCGACAAAGACCCGATGCTCGTAGAGCGCGATGATCTGCCCCAGAACGAACGGGGTGAGCTTCGGATAAACAAGCGTTGTCGAGGGGCGATTGCCCTCGAAAACCCGGTGGTGCGCCTGCCGCTCAAGCTCGTCACCTTCGAACTTGCCAGCCATCATGTCACGCGCCTCGTCAAGCGAGCGGCCTCGCATAAGGGCTTCGGATTGCGCGAGGCAGTTGGCGACAAGCAACTGGTGTTGGTGGTTCAGCGCGTCCTCATGACCCCGCGCGCCCACCATGAATTCGCACGGGATGACCGCGCGCCCCTGATGGATCAACTGATAGAATGCGTGCTGGCCATTCGTGCCGGGCTCCCCCCAGACCACCGGCCCAGAAACGGTGTCCAGAGCGCTGCCATCCAGCGCCACTGATTTGCCGTTCGATTCCATTTCCAACTGTTGAAGATAGGCTGGCAAACGCGCGAGGCGCTGTTCGTATGGCAAAACAGCGCGGGTCGGAAAACCCATGCCCTGGTGATGCCAGATGCCGGTCAGCGCCAGCATCACAGGCATGTTTTCCAGGGGCTCGGCCACGCGGAAATGCAGGTCCATTGCCGCACCACCCGCCAAGAAGGACCGAAACGCATCGGCACCAATGGCCAGCATCAATGACAGGCCAATCGGACCCCAGACAGAGTAGCGCCCGCCGACCCAATCTTCGAAGCCGAAGACCCGTTCGGGGTCGATGCCGAAGCTGGCGGTCTTGTCCGTGGCTGATGACAAGGCGACGAAGTGGCGTCCGATCTCCACCTCGTTCAAGTCACCCGCCAGCCACCGCCAGGCCGTTTCCGCGTTTGTCATCGTTTCGATGGTTGTGAATGTCTTCGAGGCGACGATCACCAGCGTCGTCTTCGGGTCCAGCCCCAGTAGCGTGTCGTTGATCTGTGCCCCATCGACATTCGAGACGAAGTGCACCCGCGGCCCGTCGTGATAGGGTGCCAGGGCCTGAACCGCCATTGCGGGGCCCAGGTCCGAGCCGCCGATGCCGATGTTGACCACGTCCGTGACCTGACCGCCCGAGACCCGGAAGACGCCGCTGCGGACGTCTTCGGCAAGGGCTTCCATGCGAAGGCGCGTCTCTGTCACCGTCGGCATGACGTCGGCACCGTCAACTTCCACCGGATGCTCCGAGAGGTTTCTGAGAGCCGTGTGCAACACCGCGCGGTCTTCGGTCTGGTTGATCTTCTCACCTTCGAACATGGCGTCGCGGCGGTCCGGCACGCCGCCGGCCTCGAACATCTCAACCAACAGGTCCCGGTCCTTTGGGCCCATTGCCGTTTTCGAGTAGTCAAAAAGCAAGTCACCAGCCGCGACCGAGAAATCCGCGGCCCGGTCGGGGTCGTTGAACCGGTCGAGTATAGGGGTCTTCCGCGCCGCTTTGGCCGCCTTCGACAGGCGCATCCAATCCATTGTCCCATCCCTTCTAGGCAGTTTACGGGTACCTTATGTTGTCTGGGCCGCCACGAAAGCGGCAAACGGGTCATCCTTTGCGCCATATGGCAAAAGCGCAGCACCCGTAGCGGGGTGAACGAAATCGAACTGATCCGTAACCCATTGACGAAGCTCGACCGGATCGGGCCAGTCGTCGTCGTTCAGATCGTGCCAAAGCTGATCGGGGGTGGAGGAGAGATCGCTACGCGTTTCGATCTGTGTGTATCCCATCGTCAAGAGCGAGATGAAGTCACGGACATCTTCGGCGACAACAAACGCCTCCCCTTCAGAGCCGAGGAAGACATACCGGTCCGGAGCACCGGCATGACGCCAAAGCGCCAGATAGCTGCCATCGCCGCCGCACTGAACGAAGGGAATGACCGCGCGTTCCAGACCGTCCTTGCCGAACCAGAAGCGCACCATGTCCGGGGGGCTTTCAAAGACCAGGTGGCTCCAGAGGCTGCCCTGATCCGTCAAAGGCATTATGGCGAGGTACGTCGGGCCCGAAGGCGTTTCAAGGCACTGTCCCTTTTCTTCGAGCCAGGCGATCAAAGTCCAAAGCTCGTGCGGCAGGTCAATGTCCAATACCTCCAGGCCGGCGCGCATCTGGTCTTCGAAATTGACGGTCATGGCTTACGGGGCCCAGTGGATATCTGCATGTCCAAGAACAAGGGAAATGGGGGCATCGTCAGGACTATGACGCCGCGCGGTTTCCAAAACGTTTCGTTTTTCGTCGCCCGTGATCAAGACATGTGTCGACAATGCCCCCCTGAGGACCGGAGCGGTCAACGTCAAGCGCGGCTCCAGCCCCTCGGCGGCATCGACCATCATCAAGGGCGGCGCATCGCGTCGAAGCGCCTCTATCAATTGCGGTGCACCCGGAAAAAGCGAGGCCGTGTGCATGTCCACCCCCATCCCCAACACCAGCACATTCAGCGGCAGCCGTGCCGCAAGCTTGTCTTGAAGCGCGGGCAGGTCTTCGCCGTCGGGCACAAGACGCACGAACCGCGCCGCTGCCGCGCGGCTGGTCAAGAGCCGTTCGCGGACCAGCCGCTCGTTTGACCGGTCATGGTCCGGCGGCACCCGGCGCTCGTCGGTCAACAGCACATCGACGCGGGACCAGTCCAGATCCGCGGCCGACAACTCGTCGAACACCGGGCCCGGTGTCGTGCCCCCGGGCACGGCGAGGCTGACGCGGTCTTCGTGCAACAACGCGGCCTCCAGTTCCCCCGCCAGTTTGCTGGCCAGGTCGACGAACAGGAGGTCGCGGTCGGGGTATGTTATCAGGTTCATGGCCGGATCTCGCGCCAGCGCCGCCCCGTGCGGTGCAAGAGCATCGCGGCTTCTTCCGGGCCGGTTGATCCGGTCTCATAGGGAAGCGGTTTCTCCCGCCGCTCTGTCCAGCCCTCGATCAGCGGATCGGTCCAGGCCCAAGCGGCCTCGACCTCGTCGCCCCGCATGAAAAGCGTCTGGTTGCCGCGGATCACATCCATGATCAGACGCTCGTAGGCGTCCGGCACATCCGCAGCCTCGGGTCCAAGCGCATCGGCAAAGGTCATGTCAAGCGGCAGATCCACCAGGCGCATGCCCCCCGGCCCGGGTTCCTTGATGGTGACGAAAAGGTCCATGCCTTCATTGGGTTGCAGCCGGATGGTCAACACGTTCCGGTGCCGCCCCTGATCCTGGCCGAAAATCGAATGCGGCGCGTCCTTGAAGACGACGGCGATCTCGGAATACCGCGCCTTCATCCGCTTACCCGTCCGCAGATAGAACGGCACGCCGGCCCAGCGCCAGTTCGAGACCGACAGCTTCATCGCGATAAAGCTTTCGGTGATGCTATCGGGGTCTTCGACCTGTTCCAGATAACCCCGACCCTTCTTCGGGTCGGTGTACTGTCCCCGTACGATATCTGCAGGGTCCACCGGGTCGAGTGCGCGGATGACCTTCAGTTTCTCATCCCGGACCGCATCCGGGTCAAAGCGCGACGGCGGCTCCATAGCGGTCAGGCAGAGAAGCTGCATCAAGTGGTTTTGGACCATGTCCCGCATGGCGCCGGATTTGTCATAGTAGGCGCCCCGCCCCTCGACACCGACGCTTTCCGACACGGTGATCTGCACGTGGTCCACGTATTGTGCGTTCCAGAGCGGCTCGAACAGCACATTGCCAAACCGCACGGCCATCAGGTTCTGCACCGTTTCCTTGCCCAGGTAATGGTCGATCCGATAGATCTGGCCTTCGTCGAAATGATCGCGAAGCGTCTTGTTCAACGCTTTCGCGCTCTCCAGATCGCGACCGAAGGGTTTTTCCACCACGATCCGGCACTTGGGCCCAGCACAGGAATGGCCATGAAGGCGCTCGGCCAGCGGGCCGAAAAGCGATGGGGCGACGGAGAAATAGAAGGCGCGTACGACACCGCTTCGTAACTTGGACGAAAGTTCGGACCAGCCGCCCTCGCCCATTGCGTCAATCTTTACATAGTCGATGCAATCCAGGAAAGCGTCGATCTGATCCTTCGGGCGCGCGTCCTTGGGCAGAAACTCTTCAAGTGCTCCGGCGACTTCCTTTTGGTAAGTCGCCTGATCCATCTCGGACCGCGCCGCGCCGATGATCCGGCTTGTGGACGGCATCTGTCCGGCATGAAATCGGCGAAAGAGGCCGGGCAGAATCTTGCGCCGCGCCAAGTCGCCGGTGCCACCGAATATGACCAGATCGAAGTCGTCCACTGGGATCACTCGCGAGACCATGGGCGCTCTCCTTTCGCGATGCCTGTTATCGCTAACAAATTGTCGCTCAGCCGATACATCGAACACTGCCTCGGGTCCAGAGCGATTGAGAAAAGCCCTGATCGAATCGTAGTTTGTCGGTATGCTGCTTCGCATATTTAAGCAGCAATTTGGATACGCAAGTCATGACATCCGCAGACAAAGAGGCGCAGCAGCTTCTGGACGATTTATTATTGAGCGATGCACTGAACCAGGACGAAGACATCCCAGAAGACCTTGCCAACAACATTTTGAGCGATATTCAGGACATCGCCGAAGGGGAAAAAAGCGGCCGGGGCGAAGCGTTGGTCCTGGTCGGAGAACGTTGGTCGATCAATGTCAAAGGCACGACCTGGGCCATGCTGAAGGCCATCGTTTCGCTTGGTCTGGCCCTGATGGCAGCGCCAGCGGGCTTGACCAAAGCCGCCGCCGCCAAGCATGCCTGGGACTTGATCCAGGACCTGAAAGAAAATCTGAAAAAGCTCAACGAGTCGGAGAAATACGTCGCGCAGGCGATTGCCGCGCAAGGCGGCCAGCACTGGCGGCAGGCGGGCACGCCCGGTGTCTCGCTGGAATACATCGAACGGCATTTCACAGATCAGGGTCAAGCTGCGCCGCGGGGCCTGAAGGCGATCGTCGATGCTTTGGTCGCAAAGAAGGTCGTCGAAACCGTTTCTGCTGACGACGGCAAGACCTATCGGATTGCCTTCTGATGACCGGGGAGGAAACGATGAAAAAGCTGAAGTGTCCCACCTCGGGCCTGATCGTCACCCTGCCCAACGATGAAGGTACGGCAGATGTGGCGGGATCGATATCGGGTATCGAAGGGGTGGAAGATCGCGTCGATCTCGTCAGCGCCTTGGGCAAGCTCGAAGCCGCGACGTTCCTGCGCCAGAAATGCCCCGTCAGTTTCTACCGCTACGAGGTGCCGTTCGGCCGCAGCCATGAGTTCATCGAACGCATCTATCGCCATTTCGAGACCGAAAGCTGGTTGAAGGGCAGGCTCTACGCCGTCGAACCCGATCATCCGGTGAAGCTGCACGCACCGCTTGGCCCCGGTTTCCTGCCCGGCGGGTCGCACGACGACTACCTGCGCGCCATGGGCGTGCACGCCGCGCATCAGGCAGGCCTTCAGGGTGCGGGGTCGACGATCACCGTTATCGACAGCGGCTATGATGGCCCGGCCACTGGGCTTGTCGGCTGGCAGGTATTGACCCGGCCCTTCGCGGCCACGAACAACGGCGATGCCGATGGGCACGGGACCGCCATGCTGGAATTGGCCCGCGACGTCGCGCCCGAGGCGACGTTCACCTTCGTTCGCGTTTGTGATGCGTCGGATGACGTAACCATATGGGGTTTGATGAGCGCACTTGTGATCGCGTCTCGCGATGCCGATGCGGACATCATCAACATGAGCCTTGGGTTTTCCGACATGGACGCAGAGTGCCCATTCTGCGGCGGCACGGCCGAAATGCGGGCCTTTGCCCTGCAATGCATCGCGGCGCTGGTGGCCAACACACCCAATTCACTCGGGCGCGAGCCGATCCTTCTGGCTGCCACCGGGAACGATGGAAGCGACAAACTGATCGCCAGCCCCGCAAACTATGGCGACGTCGTCGCTGTCGGAAGTGTCGACCTTTCCGGCCGCCGGTCGCAGTTTTCGAACTATGACGCACTGAGCGTGCAGCGGCATCACATCATGGCGTTTGGCGGCCAACGAAACGCGCAGGACATGGTGACCGAGCACACGGGCTACAGCACCACGGGCGAAGCATGCCTTGGCACATCATGCGCCACCGCCTATGCCTCGGGCATGATGGCGCTGCTTCGCGCCCAGGACCCGAATGCCGACCGGCACGCCTTTCTTGCGGGTGTGGTGCGTCAGCACGTCAGGTCGCAACCGATCAATTCGGAGTATGGCGCTGGCCTTCTGACCTTCAATGCGGCGTCCGCCGCGCGCGCGCCCTATCACACGCCCGAGGCGATCCCGTGTTCGGCCAAACGGGATCG
>JASJDQ010000007.1 GCA_030065075.1 Paracoccaceae bacterium
CGCCGCCATCGAAGTGAGCGAAGCGCGGTTTCGCGACTTCGCCGAAGCTTCGTCCGATTGGCTTTGGGAAACCGACAGCAAAGGACGGGTGACCTATTTCTCGGGACGGTTCACCGATCTGACGGGCGTGGAGGTTGCCTCGATCATCGGACGCCCCTTGAACGTGCTGATGACCGCATCCGGGACTGAACAACACGGGCGGAACATCGAGCTGGACAGTCAGCGCCCGATCAGAAACCTCTCGTGCGAGTACCAGGACGCGGATGGCAATCTGCGGTTCTGCCGTCTGTCGGGTCGTGCGGTTCAGGACGAAAATGGAAGCTTCCTGGGGTATCGCGGGACAGCGTCTGACATTACCGAGGAAATCGCCGCGGTCGAAAAGGTCAAGCATCTGGGGCTTCATGACTCGCTGACCGGCCTTCCCAACCGCGTCATGTTTTCCGAGCGCCTGAAACAGGCGCTGGCTTCGCGCGTTTTGAATTCCTGTGTGGTGACAGTGCTTTACCTCGACCTCGATCGCTTCAAGGAAATAAACGACACACTGGGACATGCGGTCGGCGATGCCTTGTTGATCGAAGTGGCCGAACGGCTTCGCGACCGCATGGGCGTCAACGATACCGTCGCGCGCCTGGGCGGCGACGAATTCGCCATCGTTCAGATCGCGCGATCACAACCAGAAGACGCGAGGCGGTTGTGCGAAGGGATCATCGCGGCGCTGTCGGAACCGATTACCGTTGACGGTCAGGAACTGCAGACCGGCGCAAGCATCGGCGTCGCCATCGCTGATGCGCAGGAAACAAGCGACGTCAATCTGCTACGGAATGCCGACATCGCCATGTACCGAGCGAAAAACGACGGTCGCAACTTGTACCGGTTCCACGACATCGAGATGAACATCGAACTGCAGCAACGCCACGAGACCGAGGCCGCGCTGCGGCAGGCGATCGACAAGAACGAGCTGGAGGTTCACTATCAGCCGCTGTTCGACGCGCGATCACGGGACATCATCGGTCTGGAAGCGCTTCTGCGCTGGAGACGGGACGGCAACGAGCTGATCCCGCCAAATGCGTTTATCCCGATGGCCGAAGAAACCGGGTTGATCGTCCCCATCGGGGAATGGGTGCTCAGGCGGGCTTGCGAAGATGCCTCTGCCTGGCCGAACCTGTTTGTGGCCGTTAATTTGTCGCCACTCCAATTCCTGCATGATGGTTTGGCGCGAACCGTTGCCGAGACCCTGCGCACGACCGGCCTGCCCCCACATCTGCTTGAACTCGAAATCACCGAGAGCGTGTTCCTTGAAAAAACAGATGCCGCGATGTTCCAACTGGACGCGCTGAAAGAACTGGGCGTCCGGCTGGTCATGGATGATTTCGGCACCGGCTATTCGTCGCTGAGTTATCTGCAGCGCTTTCCTTTCGACAAATTGAAGCTGGACCGGAGTTTCGTCTCGGCCATCGAGCACGACCAGAACTCGGCCGAAATTGCGCGCACCGTCCTGCGGCTTGGGCACGTGCTGGGGATGTCGACCACGGCGGAGGGTGTCGAAACCGAAGCTCAGATCGCGGCGCTCCGAAAAGAGGGCTGCGACCAGCTTCAGGGCTTCTATTTCAGCAAGGCTGTCCCGAAAGAAGACCTGGCGGAATACCTGAAACCGAAGCCCGCGCCCCGCGCGCGAAAGAAGCGGCGTGCGGCCGGGACCAGATCAAAGCGGCCAAATCAACGGAATTAAGGTCGCCGCGATCAACCCCATGGTCAGGTTCAGCGGCAGGCCAACGCGCAGAAAATCGGTGAACCGGTAGCCGCCGGGGCCATAGACCAGCATGTTCGTCTGATATCCGATCGGTGTCGAAAAGGCCGCCGAGGCCGCAACCATGACGGCAATCACGAGGGGCCGCGGATCAACGCCCAGGGATGCCGCAAGTCCGATGGCAATGGGCGTGACAACGACCGCAACGGCGTTGTTCGATACAAGCTCGGTCAGGATGGACGTCAGCAAATAGACCGCCCAAACCATGGCCCAGGGCGGCAACCCGGCAAGATATGGCGCGACTGCTTCAACGATCAGCACGACCGCGCCGGTGGCCTGCAGCGCCGCACCGATGGCCAGCATGGAGAAGATCAGCGCCAAAAGACGCCCGTCGATCACCGAAAACGCCTCGTCCGCGTCAATGCAACGGCTGAGGAAGAGGACTGCAACCGCAATGATGGACAGCGCCAGGATCGGCGCAACGCCAAAGGCCGCCAGAACGACGATGCCCGCCAGGGCCAGAATGGCGACAGGCGCATGGCGGCGGCGATAGGCGCGCTCGGTGGGCTGGGCCACATTCACGAGGCCTGCATCCGCCGCGAGCCGCGCGATGTCCTCGGCCGCGCCTTCCAGAAGCAGCGTGTCGCCCACACGCACCACCAGATCATCCAGCTTGCGACCGATGTTCTGGTTCTTTCGATGCACCGCCAGCGTATAGACACCGTACCGACGTCTCAGCCGCAGACTGCCAAGCGACCGCCCGACGATGGTCGCGCCGGGCGTGATGAGCACTTCGACCGTCGTCGTTTCGACCGAGGAAAGCTTGTCGACAAGCCGGACGTCGGGGCTTTCTTGCAGGCCCAGAAGCTCTTCCATTTGTGTTCGAAGGACGACCCTGTCACCGGGTTGAAGAGTGACCTCTCCCAACGCTCGCCGAAGCGACCGATCGCCCCTGAGCACGTCGACCAACCGCACACCGTCCCGCTTGAAAAGATCGACCTCGGTGACCTTTTGCCCGACAAGTGCGCTGTCCTCGGGAAGCGCCGCTTCGGTGAAAAACTTGCGCTTTGTCCCATCGGACAGGAGGCTCGCCATGCTGTCACGCTCCGGCAGAAGGCGGACGGCGACGAACCGAAGGTAGATCGCGCCCCACAAGACCAACACGATGGCCAAGGGCGTAACCTCGAAGATCGAAAACGGCTTGAGCCCTTCGGCACGCGCCACCCCATCGACCAGAAGGTTGGTCGAGGTGCCGATCAAGGTCAGCGTTCCGCCGACGATCGCCGCGTAGGACAACGGGATCAGCAGTTTGCTGGGGGCCACGCCCAGTTTCTTGGCCAGTTGCACAAAGACCGGGATCATCACCAGGACCACAGGCGTGTTGTTGACGAAGGCCGAGGCCAGGACCACCAGACCCATCAGGGCCCCGATGGCGACGGCGGGGTTCGTATCCGCCTTTGCCTCGGCCATGCCGGTGAACCACGCGAGCGCGCCCGTGCGCACAAGCGCCCCCATCACAATGAACATTGCCAGGATGGTCCAGGGGGCCGGGTTCGACAGAACCTCGATGGCGTCGGCGTAAGGCAGGATGCCCAGCCCCAGAAGCACGGCGACGCCTGCGATGGCTGTCACTTCGGGCGGGTAAAGCTCGCTCAGAAAGAGGGCAAACATGCCCGCGACGACCAGAAGCGCGAGGATCGCCTGCGTGTTTTGGGACAGGGAAAGAAGATCAGCCATTCTACCCGAGTCTTGCCGGATTTCGCGGGCGCTTCAAGCGTCGCAACGGTTTAGCCCGTCTGCGGCACCTGCCCGCCATCGCGCACAGGCGTGATACTTTTGGCGAGTCCGGTGCGATCATCCGTTTCGACAAGAGCGCCACAGAGGCTTGCTTCGCCCATGGCCGGTTGGAAACGGCCCCTGCCCATGCCGGTGACGAAGCGTCGAAGCGGTTCGTCCTTGTCCATTCCGATGACCGAGTTGTAGTCGCCGCACATGCCCGCATCCGTCAGATATGCCGTCCCCTTGGGCAAAAGCATCGCATCCGCCGTGGGTACATGGGTGTGGCTGCCGATCACGGCGCTTGCCCGGCCATCGCAGAAGTGCCCCATCGCCATCTTTTCCGACGTCGCTTCGCAGTGGATGTCCAAGAGGCTCGCCTGCACCAAACCGCCAAGGGGGTGTTGCTTCAAGACGGTTTCGACTGCGGAAAACGGATCGTCGAAGGGCCGCTTCATGAACACTTGACCCAGCACCTGCGCCACAAGCACCTTGCGCCCGCCCGGCGCGTCATAGACGCGCGCGCCGACGCCCGGTGCGGCTTTGGAAAAGTTCATTGGGCGAAGAATGCGCGGTTCGCGTTCGATACCGGCCAGCATGTCGCGCTGGTCGAAAGCGTGATCGCCCAGCGTCAGCACATCCGCACCTGCCTCCAGAAGCGCCTTGGCGTGATCGACCGAGACACCGATGCCAGAGGTCGCGTTTTCGGCATTGAGAATAACGAAATCGACCTTGAGACGCGCGCGCAAATCCGAGAGGCGACCAGTGATCGCCGCACGGCCCGCGCGGCCCACGACGTCACCAAGATACAGAAGTCGCATGTCGGTCAGCTAGCCCCCTGCCCGCGCCAAGGCAAGGGGCGCGGCCAAAATATATTGGTTCTGCTATCTGTCGAACCGATGCACAGACGCCTCGGTGACGATGGCATCGAGTGGCTGGTCAGTCGGCTCGGTCGGCAGGGCATGGTCGGATCTCTGCGCCTCGAACGCGAAACCAATGGCCGTGACCGGTCCCTCCCCCCTCAGATGAGCCAGCGTGCGGTCATAATGCCCGGCACCGTAACCAAGACGATGACCGGCGGCATCAAAAGCGAGCATGGGCACAACCAGCGTCTTCGGCACGACCGGGGTTTCATCGACCGGCACGGGCACGCCGAACCCATCCGCTTCCATCTTGGCGCCCAGCGTCCATCGGCGAAAGGTCAACACCGCGTGCCCGTGTGTCAGCGGCAGGCAGACGGTGGTATGCTGGCTCAGCGCCTCCATCACCGGGCGCGGGTCGATCTCGGTCCGGATGGGCCAGTAGAAAGACACGGGGCCCGGCATGTCTGCCAAAGCTTCGCTCAAGCGGCGCTGCGCGCGCGTCTGGTCCACCGTTTCAAAGGCTTCTGCCCGGCGGGCAGCCATGTCCTTGCGCAGGGTTTTCTTGTCCATCAAAGCAGCACCACCGAGGCGAGACCGAGGAAGGCGAAGAAGCCGACCACATCCGTGACAGTGGTGACGAATGTGCCCGACGCCAGCGCCGGGTCGATGCCAGCCTTGTCGAGCGCCAAGGGGACCAGCACGCCGGAAAGCCCCGCCACCAGCAGGTTGACCACCATTGCGACCGCGATCACCACCCCGATCATGGGCGCGCCGAACCAGATCAGCCCGACGATGCCCATGATGACGGCAAACACGAGGCCATTGAGAAGCCCCGCAACGCCTTCGCGCCGGATAACGCGGAGCGCGTTGGAGCCGGTGAGGTCGCGCGTTGCGAGCGCGCGCACGGCGACGGTCATCGACTGTGTTGCGGCATTCCCGCCCATCGAGGCCACGATGGGCATCAGCACGGCCAGCGCCACGACGGCGGAGATTACGTCTTCGAAAAGTGCAATCACGATCGAGGCCAGAATGGCCGTGGCAAGGTTGACGGCGAGCCAGGGGAAGCGGCGTTTGACGATCTCGAGCGTCGAGTTCGAAAGGCTCTCGGCGCCGACACCGGCCAGACGAAAGACATCTTCCTCGTGCTCTTCGTCCAGAACGGCCATCGCGTCGTCGATGGTAATGACACCGGCCAGCCGCCCATCGGCATCGACAACGGGGGCCGAGATCAGGTGGTATTGGTTGAACGCATAGGCGACGTCGCCCTCGTCTTCGTCCACGGAAAACGTCCGAAAACTGTCTTCGGCAATATCCGCAAGAAACGTTTCCCGTGACGAGGACATGAGGCGGCCAAGCGTCACATACCCCGTAGGTTGGTGGCGCGGATCGACGAGGATCACATGGTAGAACTGTTCGGGCAGTGCTTTCTGCGCGCGCAGATGGTCGATGGCATCGCCGACCTGCCAATGCGCGGGCGCGGCCACGACCTCGCGTTGCATCAGGCGACCGGCGGAGAACTCCGGGTACGCCAGAGCCTGTTCGACGGCGACGCGGTCGCCGCGATCCAGCACGTCGAGAAGCGCTTCCTGTTGCGGCTCGTCGAGGTCTTCGAGAATGTCGACGACGTCGTCCGACTCCAGTTCGCGCACCGCTTCGGCAAGTTGCTCTTTCGGCAGGAAATCGATGATGCTTTCGCGCAGGTCCTCGTCGATTTCCGACAACACCCCGCCGTCAATCAGATCGCCGGCGAGGCCCAGAAGCTCAAGCCGCTCGCCGTCGTCCAGTTGTTCGAAAAGGTCAGCGATGTCAGCGGGATGCAACGGATCAAACAACTCGCGCAGGCGGTCATCGTCACCGGTCGCAATCGCCAGCCGCACGCTCGCGACCAGTTCGCGGTCCAGCGCGTAATCGACTTCCAGCCCTTCGTCCTGGTTGGCTTCGGCTTGCTCGCTCATCGCTGCCTCCTTGGGGCTGGGCTGCTGCGCTTTGTATCTAGCGCGCCCCATGGACAAGCTCAACGCGACATGGCTACTTCACCGCATGGATGAAACCGGCGAGATCCTGATTGGCCAGACGCTTGTGCTGGACGGCCCTGACCCCGAAGCGGCGGTTTTCGACAGCCGGGGCGGCGTGTTTGTTGCGGGGGGATTTGTACGGGACGTCGGGTCGGCGGATGTTCTTCGCGAACGGCACAGAGAGGCGCGGGTCACGGACTATGGCGACGGGTTGATCCTGCCCGGTTTCATCGATGCGCATGTGCATTATCCGCAAACGGCGATCATCGCGAGCTGGGGCAAACGGCTGATCGATTGGCTGAACGACTACACCTTTCCCGAGGAGCTGCGGTTTGGCGACGCCGCCTATGCGGCCGAGATCGCCGCGCGGTTTTTCGATCTTTCGCTGGGCGCAGGGACGACGACGGTGGCGAGTTATTGCACGTCCCATCCTGAAAGCGTGGAGGCCTTCTTTGCCGAGGCGCGTGCCCGCGGCGTCCGTGCTGTTGCGGGCAAGACCTGCATGGACCGGAACGCGCCCGATGGGCTTCTGGATACCGCGCAGCGTGCGTACGACGAAAGCAAGGCGCTGATCGAGCGATGGCGTGGGCAAGGTCGGCTGGGCTACGCGATCACGCCGCGGTTTACGCCGACATCGACGCCTGAGCAATTGGAGGCCCTTGGCGCGCTCTGGAAAGAGCACCCGGATTGCCTGATGCAAACGCATCTGTCCGAGCAAACCGACGAAGTGGCCTGGGTCGCGGCGCTTTCCCCGGAGGCGCGGGATTATCTGGACACCTACGAGGCCGCCGGGCTTTTGGGAAAGCGCGCGGTGTTCGGCCACGCGATCCACCTGACCCCGCGCGAACGCGACCGGCTGGCCGAGGTCGGTGCAGCGTTGGCCCACTGCCCGACGTCCAATACTTTCATCGGCTCGGGGCTGTTCGACATGGGGCTTGCCGAACGGATGGCGGTGGGTCTGGCGACGGACACAGGTGGCGGGTCATCCTTCTCGATGCTCCGGACCATGGCCGCGGCTTATGAAATTGCGCAATTGAGAGGCGAGGCTTTGCACCCGGCGCATCTTCTTTGGCGTGCGACGGGAGGATCGGCGGAAGCGCTTCGGCTGGACGACAAGATCGGGCGGCTCAGGCCAGGGATGGAAGCCGATCTGGTCGTTCTGGATCTGGCCTCGACGCCCGGCATCGCGCAGCGATCGGCGCGGGCCGAGACGATCTGGGAGGCGGTTTTTCCGACTATCATGATGGGCGACGACCGGGCGATCCGGGACGTGCGCATTGCCGGCCGCTCCGCATGCTGACATTCGCAATCGCTGTTCTGTTTCTGGTGGGCACGCCCGGCCCGGGCGTGCTGTCGTTGGCGGGCGTCGGGGCCGCTTACGGCTATCGCGACGGGCTCAGGTACATGATCGGCCTGTTTCTGGGGAACAACCTGGTGGCGCTTGCCGTGCTGTCGGGGCTGGCGGCCCTCATGTTGGCCGAACCTGCGCTGCGGAACGTCCTGGCCGTGGCCTCGGCGGCCTATCTGTTGTTCCTTGCCTACAAGATCGCATTCGCAGGCGCCCGCGTGGCCTTCATCGAACGACCCACGCCGCCCGGGATTTGGGGCGGCATCACGCTGCAAGTCATCAATCCCAAGGCCTATGCGGTGAATACCGCGATCTTTTCGAACTTTCCATTCATGGCCGACACCCCGGGACTGGAAGCCGCGCTGAAGTTGTTGATCTTCAACGCACTCTGGATCGTTTTGCATCTCTTTTGGCTGTGGCTGGGCGTGACGATCCGGCGGCTGAACTTGCCCGAACGCCGCCAGCGTGCGATTAATATGGGCATGGCGCTGGCGATGTTGGGTGTGGTCGTTCTGGCGGCTTGGACGGCGTTCTAACCGGAGAGCTTCGCCACCGCATGCCATGCTGCCTCTGCCGCGATGGGTATGTCCAGCGTCGTGCACTGTCCGTCCGCAACGATCCGGCGTCCTTCGACGAAGAGGTCCCGCACCCGGCGCGGTCCGGCCAGGACCAGCGCTGCCGGGTCCCAACTGCCCGCGCTATCGATGCCGGAGACATCCCAGACCGCCAGATCGGCGCGACAACCGGGTGCAATCCGGCCGATGTCGTCGCGGTTGAGCGCCTTGGCGCCGCCCGTTGTGGCCAACTCCAGCGCTTCACGCGCGGACATCGCGTCCGCGCCGCTGGCGACGCGCTGAAGCAACATGGCCTGGCGCGCCTCACCGATCAGGTTCGCCTGATCGTTCGACGCCGAGCCATCGACGCCAAGCCCGACCGTGACGCCCGCGTCCCGCATGGCGCGCACGGGCGCAACGCCCGATCCCAGCCGACAATTCGAACAGGGACAATGCGCGACGGCTGTGCCCGTCCTGGCGAAAAGCGCGATCTCGCCCGCGTCCAGCTTCACGCAATGGGCGTGCCAGACATCGGGGCCCGTCCATCCCAGGTCCTCGGCATAGGCGCCGGGGCGGCAACCGAATTGAGCAAGCGAATAGGCCACGTCTTCGTCGTTTTCGGCCAGATGCGTGTGCAGCCCTACGCCTTTGTCGCGCGCCAGAAGCGCGGCATCGCGCATGAGCTCGCGGCTGACCGAGAACGGCGAGCAAGGGGCCACGGCGATCCGCAGCATCGCGCCCGGTGTTGGATCGTGGAAGGCATCGATCAGGCGGAGCGTGTCTTCGAGGATATCCGCCTCGCGCTCGACCAGCGCGTCGGGCGGCAATCCGCCCTGGCTGTCTCCGATGGACATCGCCCCGCGTGTCGCATGGAACCGCAGCCCGATCTTGACCGCTGCCTCGATCGTGTCATCGAGCCGCGCGCCGTTCGGGAAGAGATAGAGGTGATCGGAACTGGTCGTGCAGCCCGAAAGCGCCAGTTCGGCCAGCCCAAGTTCGGCCGAGAGGCGCATCTCCTCCGGGCCGAACCGCGCCCAGATCGGATAGAGCGCGCGGAGCCATCCGAAAAGCAGCGCGTCCTGCGCGGCGGGTAGTGCGCGCGTCAGAGTCTGGAACAGGTGGTGGTGCGTGTTTACGAGGCCGGGTGTGATGACCGTGCCCGTGGCATCATGTACCTCGGCGCCCTCGGCGGACAGGTTCGGCCCGACATCTGTGATGCAGCCATTCTCAAAACGCACGTCGGACTGCGTCAGATCGGGGCCATCCATGGTCAGGACATGCTTGGCACCTTTCAGCAGGACCGCCGTCATGGGTTCAAGAGCGCCATTGCTGCGGCGTGCAACTCCGGCGTGGCGGCGGCGAGCGCCCGCCCGCCGTAGTGAACCGGCGCCCCTTCCCAATTTGTGACGAGGCCGCCTGCGGCCTCGATCACCGCAATGGGCGCCTGGATGTCGTAGGCTTGCAAGCCTGCTTCGATCACCAGGTCGATCTGCCCTGCCGCGAGAAGCGCATAGGCATAGCAATCGCAGCCATAGCGCGTCAGACGCGCCGCCTGAGAGACGCGGGCAAAGGCCGCCCCTTCGTCCGCCGTCCCGACTTCGGGGAAGGTCGTAAAAACGATCGCCTCTGCAAGGTCGATGCCGTTTCGCACCGCCAAATCATGCTGTCCTGATGGACCGGTCATTGTTCGGCGGCCCAGACCGCCCATGAAACGCTCGCCGATGTAAGGCTGGTCGATCAGCCCGAGCTTGGGACCCATCTCGTCGCCCGCGGCGATCAGTGTGCCCCAGGTCGGCGTGCCGCTGATGTAACCTCGCGTGCCATCGATGGGGTCGAGAACCCATGTCACACCGCTGGTGCCCACAACGTTTTCAAACTCTTCGCCGACAATCCCATCGTTCGGGCGGCGGTCGGCAAGGACGTCGCGCATGACCTCTTCGGCGCGGCGATCCGCAATCGTGACTGGATCGAAGCCCTCGGACTTACTTTCAGCAGTCAGCGCGGCGGCGCGAAAATGGGCAAGCGTTTCGGCTCTGGCGCGGTCCGCCAGAGCCTCGGCAACGTCCCATAAATCAACATTGAAAGTATTCATGACGGCCCGAACTACTCTGCCTTGCGCTTAGGCAGGGAGATGAGGGCCGTCAAGTCGCGGTTAAACGACGTCGCTCAGGACCCTTGCCAGTTCGAAAAGCCGCCGACGCTGCGTTTCCGGGATGGCATAATACGAGCGGATTAGGTCCAACGCTTCTTTGTCTTTCAGGATATCCAACGGGATATCCGCATTCGGAACCGGCTCGGCCACCGCATCTTCACCGTTCAACCCGTCGAAGAAGAAGCTGACCGGTACGGAAAGTGACGAGGCGATGTCCCACAGCCGAGACGCGGAAACGCGGTTCATACCAGTTTCGTACTTCTGAATCTGCTGAAACTTGATACCCACGCTCTCGGCCAATTGCTGCTGTGTCATGCCGACGAGCCATCGTCTGTGCCGGATCCGCTTCCCGACGTGAACATCAACTGGGTGCTTCATTGCAAAACGCTCCCTTTCAACTTTAAGGCAGGTATGATCGACAGAAACTCAACTGACTAGTTGTCTTTTTGGCCAATCTTTCAGGTTTCTTGCAACTTTGGTCCGTTGTGCACGGTCACAGCCCTGCCTTGCATGAGAAGAAGTGTATTCGCTTTACGCGTGCTTCGCAAACGCTGGCATTCCATAACGCCGTAAAATATATCTCAAACTATTCTGAAACTTATCAATCGATGTGGATAACAATTTGCACGCTGTTGTCGTGAAATCCATCGGAGACGTTGAAATCGTTGACGATTGGCAGCCTCCGCAAGTCGGTTCAGGTGACGTGAAGGTAAAGACGTTGGCCTGTGGACTGAATTTCGCCGATCTTTTGATGATCAAGGGAGATTACCAGGACACGCCAACGATGCCCTTTGTGCCAGGAATGGAGATCTGTGGCGAGATTATTGCTACAGGTCAGGATGTTAGGGCGTTTTCTACAGGTGACCGAATCACCGCGTTCTGCCAGAGCGGCGGATTGGCCTCCGAAACGGTCGTTTCAGCCGCCCGATGCGTCCGTGCGCCAAGTGCGATGCCGGATGAAGTCGCCGCCGGCTTTCAGATCACCTATGGCACGTCGCATCTGGCGTTGGACCGTCGCGCGCGGCTTCGCCCGGGCGAAACCCTTCTGGTCCTTGGCGCCGCTGGCGGTGTCGGTCTGACCGCAGTTGAAATCGGCAAGGGCATGGGCGCGCGGGTGATCGCTGTCGCGCGGGGAGCGAAGAAACTGGAAATCGCCACTCAAGCCGGCGCGGACGAGGTAATCGATGCCACAAGCGATAATCTGTTGACCGCGTTCAAGTCGCTCGGACCCATCGATGTTGTCTATGACGCTGTTGGAGGCGAGATGGGTCAGGCCGCGCTCCGCGCGCTTGCGCCGGAAGGGCGATATCTGGCGATTGGCTTTGCCAGCGGCACCGTGCCCGAGGCCAAGCTGAACCACCTTCTGGTAAAGAACATCGATGTTATCGGGTTCTATTGGGGTGGCTATCTGAGGTTCAACGCGGACGCACTGAAGACTAGCATGTCGACGCTTTTCGAATGGTATAAAAGCGGCAAGATATCACCTAAAATCAATCACGTACTGCCACTTTCTCAAGTCAAAGAAGGCTTGGAACTGCTGAGAACCCGCACATCCACGGGCAAAGTCGTGATCACGCTGTAAGCGCCAGCTGCGGTGCCTGATAGGCGCGGCGGATCAGCTCGATCAAATCCTCGAGTACGGCCGACCGCGCGGTTTCCTTGGCGTAAAGGTTTATCTTGAACGACCCCAGATCGGGCAAGGCGCCATTGTGGGCGATCCGTTCCAGTTGCGGCGGCGATGTTCCATCAAGCATCGACAGAACCGCAAAGTCGGCCGAGGCGGTCGCGGTCACAGTCGAGGTCGAATCCGAGTCGACGGCCATTTCCCAGGGGATGCCTTCCCGGTCCAGCGCCGACTGCATGGGCCGCCGAAAGGTACACTGCGGCTCAGATGCCAAGGGCAAGGGCCGACGCTGCCACGCCGTGCCACCCGGTGCACCGTACCAGACCAAGGGCTTTTCAATCAGCGTCTCGCCCTCTTCCCCGCAAACCTGCTCGGTCGTCAGGATAACGTCGCATTCGGCATCGCTGAACATCCGCCGCAATCGAATTGTCGCCGACGACAAGAGTTGAAGGCGCATGCGGGGATGTTCGGCGCGGAACATTTTCAAGACACGCGGGATCGCCGGATAGACAATGTCATGGGGAACACCAAGAACGATCGTCCCTTCGAACGCATCATCCGTCATGCGGCTGTAGATTTCATCGTTCAAAGACAACAGCTTACGCCCATAGCTTAACAGCTGCTCTCCGGCACTCGTCAGGCCAATCGTCCGCCCCGTGCGATCCAGAAGGTTCTGGCCGAGGTTCTCCTCAAGACGTTTCAACTGCATCGAGACCGCCGATTGCGTCAGATTGAGCGCCGAGGCCGCGCGTGTCACGCCGCCAGTATCCGCGACCGTGACAAAGGACCGAAGCGCCGTCATGTCGATGTTTCTTGGCATATCACGTTCCCTGATGGATCACTTCAAAAACATTCGTTTTCAATATGTATCAGACTCTGACAATACATCAAGCATAACGATGAGAGTATCGGAAATCATCAAGAATTCAGAAAGGAGACTCCTATGGCCACGAAAACGACGCACCTCAGCCGCACGCCACGCCTGTACGATCGGGCCGGTTTCATGGGGTCCCTTGGAAAGCTCGCACTTGCCTACTCGATCTGGCGCGAACGCCAGCACCTGGCGACGCTGGACGACGCCCTGTTGAAGGACATTGGCAAGACCCGCGACGAGGTTGAGCGGGAAGCAAACCGCCCGGTTTGGGATGCACCCGCCCGCTGGTTCCTCTAAAACCACAAGTCGTTAACGATTACGGGCAATTCTCTGCTGCTAACAGTTGAAATGCCGGCAATTCCGACCAATATTATCAGAGGAATTGCCGGTCTTCCGGCTATGGGAACAACAGCTAAGCAGGAGAGAGCATTCAATGGCTGAATATGAGACCATCCGCCCGAGCGTGACGGGTGTCCGCACGGCCGAGATTGATCAGGGCCTTCGCGCCCACATGAACAAAGTTTACGGCACCATGTCGATTGGCATGCTGATCACCGCTGCCGCGGCCTGGGCCATTTCCGGCCTTGCCGTGACGGAAACCGGTGAACTCAGCGGGCTGGGTCAGGCGATCTATCTGTCGCCGCTGAAGTGGGTGATCATGTTCGCCCCCCTTGCCTTTGTCTTCTTCGGCTGGGGTGCCCTTCTGCAGCGCGCCTCTGCGGCTGTGGTGCAACTCGGCTTCTTTGCGTTTTCCGCACTGATGGGCCTGTCGTTCAGCTCGATCTTTCTGATCTTCACCGATTACTCGATCGTGCAAACGTTCCTGGTGACGGCGATCGCGTTCGCGGGGCTCAGCCTCTGGGGCTACACCACGAAGCGTGACATCTCGGGTTGGGGCTCGTTCCTGATCATGGGCGTCATCGGCATCATCGTCGCGATGGTCATCAACCTCTTCCTGGGCTCCCCTGCCCTGATGTTCGCCATCTCGATCATCGGTGTACTGGTCTTCGCGGGCCTGACGGCTTGGGAAACGCAGAACATCAAGACGACCTATGTCGCGCACGCGACACATGGCGATCAGGAGTGGTTGGACAAGGCGGCCTATGACGGTGCGCTTGGCCTCTACATCAGTTTCCTGAACATGTTCCAGTTCCTGCTGATGTTCATGGGCAACCAGGAATAACAGAAAAGAACGCGGTATCTTCGAAGGGCCGGCCTTGCGCCGGCCCTTTTCGTTGCCCCCGGCGCACCGGTTTCGTATGACGTGTCCAGAGGGACGAGACGCGCATGCCAGACACCATAATCGACCGCTGCGAAGCCAAGGGGCTGCGCCTGACGGACCAGCGCCGCACGATCGCCGCCGTGCTGGAAGAGGCGGACGATCATCCGGATGTCGAGGAACTTTATGCCCGTTCCAGCGCCGTCGATCCCAACATCTCGCTGGCCACGGTCTATCGCACCGTGAAGCTCTTCGAGGAGGCGGGCATTCTGGAGAAGCTCGAGTTTGGCGATGGCCGTGCCCGTTATGAAGACGCCGAACGCGAACACCACGACCATCTGATCGACTTGAACTCGGGCGAGGTCATCGAATTCGTCGATGACGAAATCGAAGCCTTGCAGGAGAAAATCGCGGCCAAGCTTGGCTATGAGCTCAAAGGCCACCGGATGGAGCTTTACGGTGTGAAGCGGAAGTGATCCGCCTGCCCTATCTGATGGCAGTTCTGCTGCTGATGGCGACGGCGGGCTGGCTTTACTTCATCGGGCGCGAGCCGATCTGCACCTGCGGCACCATCAAGTTCTGGCACGGCGAGACGATGAGTTCAGAGAACTCGCAACACATCTCTGACTGGTACGTCTTCAGCCACGTCATTCACGGCTTCTTGTTCTATGCCGCGCTTTGGTTCGTGGCCGGACGGCTGAGCCTTGGGTGGCGGTTTTGCATCGCGACCCTGATCGAGTGCGCCTGGGAAATCGTGGAGAACGGCGAGGCCGTGATCGAACGCTACCGCTCTGTCACAATCTCGCTCGACTACTACGGCGACAGCGTGCTGAATTCCGTGTTCGACGTCGTCGCCATGTGGGTTGGCTTCGCCATGGCCCGCGTCCTGCCGGTCTGGCTGACCGTGCTGATCGCGCTCGGTTTCGAGATCATGACCGCCATCGTCATCCGCGACGGCCTGGCACTCAACGTGTTGATGTTGGTTTACCCGCTGGAGGCAGTGATGGAGTGGCAGAGCCGGTAAGGGCGAGGTACCAGCTGGAAATATTCTGCGCTCTCGAAAAAGGCCGGTTAGAGCCCGAAATGGACGTTGATCATTCCATTCGAAGCCCTTCTTCCTCAAGCAGAAGTTTGACAAATATCAATGCCAGGAAGCGGCAGACCGCCGAATGTGCTCAAGTCCTGCGAGGTAGATGCCCGCTTGCCCGTTTCAGAACTTGGGGAATGCGGTGGGCTCTCACTGGACCGTGAGTTTGAGGATGCGTCGACATCTTCGAGGGCGGTCGGCGTGGATCGCTTATGGCGTTGGGGGGAGGAAGATGGCTTTTTTTCGAACAACGGTTGCCGCGTTATTCGCCACAGGTCTTGCGGGCATTGTGTGTGCCCAGTCGGTTATTGGAACTGGAGAGCCGGGATCACTGACCAACAACCTTGGCTACGTTGTCGCCACAGTTGCGACACAGAGGGCCGGTGTCGACATGCAGGTTCGATCCTGCGACACCCCCCAAGAGTGTCTTACGCTGACTGGATTGGGCGAGATCACCTTCAGCCTCAACAATATCCAGGAACTCAGGGCCGCCGTGAGCGGCACCGAGCAGTTCGACGGCGCAGGCCATCCCGACCTGAGGGCGGTGGCGCGCCTGATCGATGTTCGTCCAGCTATGTTCGTGCGTGACGATTCCGGTATCAACAGCATTGCTGAACTTGCTGGCAAACGCGTTCCAGTCGCCTACGGAGACCAGATGACCGAGCGCGACGCCGTTATTGCGCTCTTAGCGGCCGGAGGCCTGAGCGCCGCTGATGTCCTTGGGGTCGAGTATTCCGATATTGGAGAGGCTACGGCCGCTTTCCAGGCGGGCGAGGTGGACGCCATGATGGCCCACGTATTCGATTTGTCCTTAGTCGGCGTCGACAGGGCCCTTGGTGCCGAAAGAGGGCTCAAGGCGGAAACCCAAATGAAGATGTTGCCGGTCCCCGACGACTCGGAGGCGCTATCATCCATAACCGCGGCATTCCCCGGAGCCTCAATCGTCATCACAAGCCCTCTAGAGGGCAGACCGGGCTTTGAGCGCATACGAAACACGCGGCTCCCCGGAGTCCTTCAAGAGACCAGAACCATGTCCTACGGCATATTGCTCGTCGCGAGTACGGCGGCCGACGAGGAACTTGTCCACAAGCTGGTCAGTGCGCTGGCGGCCAACCGTGATGCTTTCCTCGTGACAGGCGATCCGCAGTACGTGTCTTTTGACAAGAGAGAGATGGCCAAGCGCTACAATAAGGTCGAGTATCACCCGGGTGCCGTACGCTACTATGACGAAGCAGGTCTCTGGACGGAAAACTGAGCAATCCGGGAAGTCGTCTTCGTCCGCTTACCGGACCCACCCTAGCCGGCCCTCTTCAGCGCCAGCACCGCGTTCAGCCCGCCGAAAGCGAAGGCGTTGGAGAGGACGTGATCGACTTTCGCCTCCCGCGCTTCGTTCGGGACGACGTCCAGCGCGCATTCCGGGTCGGGCTCTTCATAGCCAATGGTGGGGGCGATAACTCCTTCACGGAGAGCCATGAGACACGCCAGCAATTCGACGGCCCCCGTCCCACCGATGAGGTGCCCGTGCATCGACTTGGTGGACGAAATCATGACCCGGTCCGCGTGCCGCCCAAAGACCGTCGCCACAGCGGCGCATTCGGTCTTGTCGTTGGCCGCCGTGCCGGTGCCGTGGGCGTTGATATAGCCCACCTGGTCGGCATTGATGCGTGCATCCTTGAGCGCCCCCGCAATCGCACGCGCCGCACCCCTCTGTGACGGCATGACGATGTCGGAGGCATCGGCCGTCATCGAGAACCCGACGACCTCGGCCAGGATCTCGGCCCCGCGTTTCTTCGCATGCTCGTATTCTTCGAAAACGAAGACGCCAGCGCCCTCGCCCTGCACCATGCCGTTCCGGTTTGCGCTGAAGGGGCGGCAGGCGTCTTTCGACATCACGCGAAGGCCTTCCCACGCCTTGATCCCGCCAAAGCACAGCATGGATTCGGAGCCACCTGTCACCATCACCCGGGCAAAGCCCGCGCGGATCAGGCCGAAAGCTTGGCCCATGGCGTGGTTCGACGACGCGCAAGCCGTAGCCACCGTGAAGGACGGACCCTTCAGGTTGTATGTCATCGAGACATGGCTGGCAGCCGCGTTGTTCATGAGTTTGGGCACGATGAAGGGATGGACGCGGTTCTTGCCCTCTTCGTAGACCGCGCGGTAATTGTCATCGAGCGTGCCAAGCCCGCCGCCGCTGGTCCCAAGGACCACACCGGTTTCCGCCGCCAGACGGCCGCCGAATTCCAGCCCAGACTGGGCAATCGCCTCTTCCGCCGCGATCAGGGTGAACTGGGTGAAACGGTCATAAAGTGCCTGTTGCTGTCGGTTGAAGCGATCGTCCGGATTGTAGCCGCGCACCTGCCCGCCGATGCGGATCGCAAGGCGGTCGACATCCCGGATGTCCAGTTCGCCAATGCCCGAGCGACCGTCCTTCATGGCCGCGAAGGTGTCCGACACGGAATGTCCAAGCGGGTTGATCGTCCCGGCCCCGGTGATGACAACGCGGTGCATTCAGGCCTTTTGCTCGGCGATCAGGCCTTCGACGGCGGTCACGATGGACTGCACCGACGAGATGTCGAATTCGGATTTCTCCGGCTCGTTCGCATTGAAGGGCACTTGAATGTCAAAGCTTTCCTCGATGGAAAAGATCGCTTCCACCAGACCCATTGAGTCCACGCCCAGGTCTTCGAGTGACTGGTCCAGAGAAATGTCCGAAGGCTCCAAAACCGCCTGTTCGGCAATGATCTCGATGATCCTGTCTTTGACCTCACCGCTCATTTCGTTCCCCTCGGGTCATCTTTCCCGCTACTTAGTCATCTGTAGCGTCTTTTGAAACTGCTTTCTTGAGCGCGCGCACGTCTTCCATGAGCCTCGGCAGGCGGCGCCAGTTTTGCGATGCCTGGATGTATTGTTCCATCTTCATCGCCGGGTAGCCGAGGACGACGCGCCCAGCGGGCACTTTCGAAAGAATCTTGGTCGCACCACCTGCGACGACATCGTCGCCGATCGAGATGTTGTCGCCAACGCCGACCTGCCCCCCCAGCACGACGCGATTGCCGATGGTCGTCGAGCCCGCAATCCCCACGAGGCCACAGAGCAGCACGTCTTCGCCGACGATCACATTATGGCCAACGTGGACGAGATTATCGAGCTTGGTCCGGTGCCCGATCCGTGTGGACCGGATGGTGCCACGATCGATCGTGCTGTTTGCGCCCAGTTCGACATCGTCCCCGATTTCAACCGAGCCAAGCGAGTGGATACGGGTCCAACTGGTGTTCTGCGCTTCGGCTTCCGCGCCAAGACTGGCACGCGCCTCTTCGACGCGGCTTTTCTCGGGCGTGACGAAACTGAACCCATCTGCGCCGACGACGGCGCCCGGTTGCGCGATCACGCGGTCGCCGATCTGGACGCGTGCGCCGATGCGGCAACCGGCGTGCAGGAGTGCGTCTTCGCCAAGGACGGCATCTTCGGCGATAGAGACATGCGACGCGATCCGTGCGTTCGGCCCCACCCTGACCCGGGGGCCGATATGGACAAATGGGCCGACGGCGGCGCCCTCGCCCAAGTCCGCGGTCGGGTCCACGAAAGCGCTCGGGTGGATGCCCGGTGCGATTTCGGGGCCAGTGTCCAGAAGTTGCGTCAGCCCGGACATCGCGTAGCGCGGGCGTTTGACCAGAATGGCAGCGTCCAGACCGAAGCCTTGCCAATCGGCGCCATCCCACAGGAGCGCCGCGCGCGCCTGGCTGTGCGCCAGGCCATCTGCGTATTTGGCATCCATCGCAAGGGCGAGGTCGTCTGCACTCGCATCCGCCGGTTCGGCCGCGCCGGTAACCGTCAGGTCTGTCGCGCCTTGGGCTTCGGCCCCAAGCGCGGCTGCGATGTCATTGATTGTGTGGCGCATCGGCTCGATCCCTTTTCGGGACCGAGACTTACCCCTGTAGCCCGCCGAGCGAAACCCCGGCTCGTTCCAAAGCCTTCCAGATCTTGGCATCGCGCCCATAGATGTCCCGACGGAACTGGGTCGTGCCCTTGGCGGTCGTGAGAGCCGTGCGATAGACCAGATGGACCGGGACATGTTGCTCCAGTTCCACGGTCGTTTCCCGGCCGGTGCTCAGCCGATCCTTGAAGAAGCCTTGAGGGTCCGCCTCTTGCCGCGCCAACAGCGCGTAGGCGAAATCGAACGGATCGTTCAGCCGGATGCAGCCGTGACTGAACGCGCGAACGTCGCGGCCGAAGAGTTTCTTGTGCGGCGTATCGTGCAGGTAGATATTGTGGCGGTTCGGAAACATGAACTTCACCAAACCCAAAGCGTTGCGACGGCTGGGCGGTTGTTTCATGTCGAACGGGAAGTTCCGTTCGTTAAACTGCGTAAAGTCCACGGCCCCCCGTGGGACGGTGCGGCCGCGCCGGTCGATCAGCTTCAAGTGTCCGACCGCGAATGGATTTCTTTGCAGGAGCGGAAGGTATTCCTTCGTGGCGATGGACCGCGGCACGTTCCACGTCGGGTTGATCACCATGTGCTCCATGACGTCCGAGAATTCGGGTGTCCGGCGATCCAGGTCGCGGTGCCCGACAACGGACCGGGTTTCGAACGTGATCTTGCCATCGTCGACGATGCGCGCGTGGTAGTCCGTTATATTCACCCAGATGTGGCGCTTGCCGAGCGGCATGTTGATCCAGCGTTCACGCTCCATCGCGACCATGATCTGAGAAAGTCGCTTGGCGGCGGTGGCGTTGATTTCACGCATCGTGCCTTCGCCTGCGACACCATCGGCCACCAGGCCGTGGGCGCGCTGGAACTTCGCAACCGCTTGCAGGATCTTGGTGTCATAAGTCGAAGTCGAGGTGCGCCGCAGATAGCCCTTGGCGATCAGCCGGTTCCGCAATTGAACCACCGCAGGACCGGTCGCCCCGGGCTTCAGCGCCTTGGCAGCGACCTGATCGCCCCACCCGCCACGCGCGACAAGCTGCTTGAAGCGGAGTTTTTCCTTCATAAGGCGCGCGTATTCCGCACTTTGCGGTGGCAGTTTCTTGATGAAAGCCTTCGGCGAGGACTTCGCGAAGGCACTCAGGATCGAGGTCCGGTTGCGGTACGGCACTTCGCGGACAAGTCCCGCATCCACGTCGCGCGGGACAAGAACACCCGTCTGAATGTCGCGCGCATATCGCAAGAACAGCTTCGACATTTCAACCTCAAGCCGACCAAGTTCGCGTTCCGACTGAACGCGCCGAAGATCGGCATCGAGGGTCGAGAGATCATAGCGACCCACCGGCAACCCGTGTGTATGGGCATCTTCGATTGCGCGCAGAAATGCTTCGCGCCGCTTTTTCGATTTTCCGTTCACCTCGGTCCAGATCGGCTGATAGCCATTCTCGCGGTAATATGTGGCCAGGTCGCGGTCATCGGCCGCCGCTTCGGCAACGCCTTGCATGAAGGCCGACACCTTGGCAGAAGCCGGTCCGAAAACCCCGGTGGACAGATAGAAGACAACGACAGCAGCAAAAAACGAAACGCGCCGTAACGATATGGCAGTCATCCGTGATCCCAATACAAAAGTTCCCCGAACATACGCCTGCATTAGTTTCGGAAAGCCTGACGCGTGTCTATTCAAATTCCCGCCATCGGGGGCTGCTGTTACCGGACGGCAACGGTCTTTGATCGAATTTGAAACACCGCCGACAGAAGCAGAAAGTGGCAAGTTTTTGCCGATTGACAGCGATCTGTCTGATTCTAAGGGATCTCCTGTTTGCCTGACCGCAGATTTCGGCCATAACCATGGCGCACCGCGGGGGAGTGGTGAGTTCACTGTCGATTTCAACCGGCAGGGGCAAAAGAACGGGACAGGCAGATGACGGCTTCAATCAAGACTAGCCTTACACGGCGCGGTTTGCTCAAAGCTTTCGCCGCAACGACTGTTGTCGCTGCGCCGACCTACGCGAATGCCTTCGGCGTGCTCCGTGGGGCAGGCGATATCCGGCGGCTGAAGATGCACTCGGGGCGGACCGGCGAACGGTTGGACACCATCTATTGGATCGAAGGCGACTACATCCCCGAGGCTTTGTCCGAGATCAACCGCTTCATGCGCGACTGGCGGACCAACGACATGATCAAGTTCGACCGCCGCACCATCGACATTCTGGCCGCTTCGCACCGTCTGCTGGACACTGATGCCTCTTACATGCTGCTTTCGGGCTATCGGTCTCCAAAGACCAATGCGATGCTTCGGTCGCGCTCGCGCTCGGTGGCACGCAACTCGCTTCACATGAAGGGCCAGGCAACGGACATTCGACTGGAAGGTCGTTCGGTGTCGCAGATTTCGCGTGCCGCGATCTCCTGCTCGGCTGGCGGTGTTGGAAAATACTCGCGGTCTAACTTCGTCCACGTCGATTGCGGGGACGTGCGCGTCTGGGGCCGCTGACACCTCAGCCATTCTTTTGAAAACGAGCCGCCGTTTCAGGCGGCTTTTTCATTTGCCGCCAAAGAGACGAACCTCAAACAGGCACGCTGCTCGCCTTTCATCCGTAAGAGGAAAATTAAGCTACGCACCTTATGCGTGACGCTACCGGGTTCTGTCCCCGGCGCGCCATTAGACAAGAGGATGCGAAGCATGCGACCCGGACATTGGAAGACAGGACTGATTGCGGTGTTGGTAATCGCCGCGTTTTCAGCGGTTTGGATGACATTTGGCACCGGGACACCGGACGAAGAGCCCGGCCAGCAATCCTATGTTATCGGCTTGGTCACCAACAATCCGAACGGGCTCTCGAACGTTGCCGGGTTCCGGGAAGGGCTGGCGGAACTCGGCTTCGTCGAAGGCGAGAACACGACGTTCCTCTTTTCCGGCGAACCGACGCCCCGGCCCCAGCTTGAATCCGCGATCAGCAAGATGGTTGCCGACGGTGCGGACCTTATCTTCACCGCCGGGACACCGACCGGTGTGGCGGCCCATGCTGCGACCAAGACCAGCGGGACCCCGGTGGTATTCGGCGTAATCGCAGACCCGATCCGAGCGGGTGTCATGACCGATCTTACCCGCCCGGGCGGAAATATGACGGGCGTCATGTTGAGCAAGAACCAGGCGCGGCGGCTGGAGGTCATGCACGAGCTTTTTCCGGACGCCCGACGGATCCTGTTGCCCTATAATCCCGAGGACCCTGCCCCGGTCAGTGCCGCGCAACAACTCGACGCGATCGCGCCCGAATTGGGATTGACCCTTGTTCACGGGCACGCGCGCGACAATGACGAGGTAACGGCCCTTCTGGCCGACATCCCCGAAGATATCGACGCAGTCTTCATGCTGCCGGACAGCACGGTAAACCGACGCATCAAGGACCTGATCAAGGCTACCAATGCGCGGGGCATACCCGTGTCTGGCCCGAGCCTGGCGCAGATCGAAGCCGGCGCACTGATGTCGTATGGCATTGTTCATCACGAAGTCGGCGTTCAGGCAGCAGAGATAGCGCAGCGGCTTTTGCGGGGAGCGGACCCGGCGACCATGCCCGTCCAGACCGCCGACTTCTACTATGTCATCAACGCCGCCGCGACGGAACGCATCGGCATCGCGGTGAACGAAGACGCGCTGCGTCGCGCCGATCTGATCGTCCGCGAGGATCGGCTGACCAACTGATTGGTAAGCCAATTTGGCTCCAGACACCGGGGGCGCCGTGCTGCCGACCATACGCATACGCTACTATCTTGTGATCGTGAGCATTCCGATCCTGCTGCTTGGTGTCAGCGCGGGATCGCGAAATGCCGACGATCTTGAACAGGAGAGCTTGCGATACCAAGAGGCCGTGGCGCTTCACGTGGGGCGGGAAATCCAGGCGTTCGTCAGGACACGCGTGAGCGAAATGGAGTTCGTGGAACGCACCCACGGGCTCTACGCCATGCCCGACGACGAGATTACCGCCCTGCTTGGGCGACTGCTGTCCCATGAAAGACTTTACGAGGCCATCACCGTGACCGGGCTGGATGGACGGGCCCGGGCACAGGTCTCGCGCACGCGTGCCTCGTCTCTGGACCGGGACGCCTCCCGTTTGCTGCCCGACCCCTCCTATTGGCAGTCAAACGAAGTTTTTGTCGGCAATGTCCTTTACGATCAGGCACTTCGCGAGCCGCTGCTCGACATCGCCGTCCCGATCGTCGACAGGGTCAGCGGGCGTACCGAGGGAGCGCTTCTTGCACGCACGCGCTTTCGGGTCGTTTGGGAACTTCTCGCCGATCTGGAACTGTCGCCGGAAACTGAAGCCTTTGTGGTGGACACGGATGGCCGCATCCTTGCACATCACTTCCCCGGAGTGGTGCTAGCCGAGGCATACTTCCGTCCACCCGCCACAAGCGGTCGAAGCGAGCTTTCCAACGGAACACCTGCTCTTGTCGCCGTTCAGCCACTTCAGGACCTGGTCCGGTCATTGCGGGTCGTCGTCACACGTCCGTTGAGCAGCGCACTGAAAGCCGCCCACGCTTCCAGACGCGCGACGCTTATCAGCGCGACAACGCTCTGGCTTGGCGCTTCGATCCTTGCGCTTCTGGTGGCCCGAGCCGTGGTCAAGCCGGTGCGCGAACTGGCAAGTGCTGCCGACAAGATTGCCGCCGGCGACCTCGACACGCCGATCCATGCGGAGGGACCACGAGAGATTTCTCAGCTTGGCAATGCGCTTCGGGACATGACGGCGCGCCTGAAAACAATTATCGGAGAATTGGAACAAAGCGGTCACGTCGAACGTGAACGCGCCCTGGTCACGCTTGAGGCAATCTCGGACGCGGTTATCGCAGGTGATCGCGATGGCACGCTGACGTACCTGAACCCGGTCGCCAGCGAATTGACCGGATGGTTGCCAAGCGAAGCGATGGGCAGGCCGATACGCGACATCCTTGATATCGTTTCCTGCCCCGGCGACAGCGATCCGCTGGCGCCCAGCCTGACCGGCGGCCGAACCGTGTCCTTGAGCAGCGGCACATTCCTCAGAAGCCGAGCCGGAGATCAGATCGCCGTCCAGCTTTCCGCCGCCCCGATTCGCGGTCAGAACAATCACATAGCTGGCCTTGTCGCCGTTCTTCAGGACATCAGCGAGCGGGTGGAGGCCGAAGAACGCGCCGCCGACGCTGCCGAACGGCTCAAGCGATCACACGAGCGATTGACGCTGGTAACGGAAGTTGCGCCGGTCGGGCTTTGCGAAGTCCGGCTTACCGGTGACGGAGAGTTCGAGTTTCTCTATGTCAGCGGCCGCTTCGCGGAGATCGCGGGCCTGGCTCCCGCCGAGATCTCCCAGAAACCCTCCAGCTTCATGAGCGTCGTTGCACAGGAAGACAGATCGGTTCTTGTCGAGAACCTCAAAGAAAGCGCGAAAAATGTCGCGGATTTGCGAATGCGTTTTCGCATCTTCCAGCCGGACGGCGGCATGCTGTGGGTGAGCGGGCTGGCCGTGCCGCGCACAGACGAGAGCGGCGGGGTCATATGGACAGGTGTAATTCTTGACGTGACACCTGACGTTGTCCGCGAGAGTGAGTTGCAAAAAGCGCATCTTCTGGCCGAACGGATGCGCGCCGAAAATGAGCACAAGGCCCTTCATGACGGGCTGACCGGGCTGCCAAACCGTCGTTTCTACGACAAGACGATTGCAGGCCGCATGGCCGATGCCGGTGCCGGGGGTCCAGGTGATTGTGCGCTTGTCCGTCTGGACCTTGACCGCTTCAAGCTGGTCAATGACACGATGGGGCACGAGGCCGGCGACCTTGTCTTGATCCAGGTCGCCACCGTCTTGCAGGACAACCTTCGACCAGGCGACTTCGCGGCGCGCATCGGCGGAGACGAGTTCACGGTCTTGCTGGCGCCCGGGTCTTCCGTCGAAGAGGCCAGCGATTTCGTGTCCCGTGTGCAGGCTGGCTTGCAGGAACCGCTGCTCTTCCAAGGGCGCCCGTGCCGGTTTGGCGCAAGCTTCGGCATCGCGTTGGTCGATGACCTGACCGAAATCGGCGCTGACATCCAGCCCTTCGCCGACACCGCGCTTTATCGCGCGAAGGCCGAAGGCCGTAACCGTGCCGTCTTTTTCACCCCCGCCTTGCACACGACCCTGCTTGAGGAACGGCAGCTGTCCATGGAAATCCAAGAAGCAATCGATGCCGACCAGTTCGAGCCGTTCTTTCAGCCACAGGTCTCCGCCAATGATGGCCGGCTGGTCGGTGTAGAGGCGTTGTTGCGCTGGCAACACCCGACAAGAGGGACTGTTGCTCCGGCCATATTTCTGCATGTCGCCGAACAGTTGCGCGTCTTGCCCGAAATCGACCGCATTATCATGGAAAAGAGCCGGGATTGCCTGGCGCGGTGGCATGTCAGGGGTGTTACGGTCCCGAAGATAAGCTTCAACATCACGTCCGTGCGCATGCATGACCCCGAGGTTTCTCGGATGGCCCGCGAAATAATTGCTGCCACCGATACGAACGTGACCTTCGAACTGCTCGAGTCGATTTTGGTCGAAGAAGAAGACGAGGACTTTCGGTTAGGTCTGGAAATGGTGCGCCAGCATGGCATCGACATCGAAATCGACGATTTCGGGTCCGGTCACGCCTCGATTATCAGCCTGATGGAGATCGCGCCCTCGGCGCTCAAGATCGACCAGCGCATCGTGGCGCCGGTCGCACACGACCTTCGGGCCAGAAACCTTGTGAAAGCCATCGTGCAGATCGCGGATACGCTGTCGATCAATGTCGTGGCAGAGGGTGTCGAGACGGAAGACCAGGCCAGATTGCTGCGCGACATCGGTTGCTCGGTTCTGCAGGGCTACCACTTCTCGCGCCCTGTGAGTGAGGAACAGTTCATGACCTTCATGAAAGACCGAGAGCAATGGTCGGCGTAACGCTTCGATCCGTTCGACAACGAAACACCCGCTTTGGATGGCGCACCCGAGTAGAGAAAGGCCGGACACCAAAGGCTTTCATTACAATTTCGATGCAACTGCCGCCCAGCACCATGCTCGCAGGGGAGTTGGTCATTCTTGCGAAAGACCTGTGGCGCACCCGAGAGGATTCGAACCTCTGGCCTCTGCCTTCGGAGGGCAGCGCTCTATCCAGCTGAGCTACGGGTGCCTGAGCGTCGTATAGCGCCCGCACGGCCCAAGCGCAACGTTTGGGCCACAGCACCTTGGCGAAGGGGATTTCTGCAAGGCATCCCCGTCTTTCTGGCGGAAGTATACCGGGTCAATTGGGGCAACCCCGCTCTTCGGGAAACCAAATTTTCAGCGTTTTGTTCGATACAGACCCAAGGGGGCAGTAAGGGGTCGATATGCGTGAGGGTATTTTGGACGAACAGGACTGGGACCGGATCGTTTTCGCCCTGTCCCACTTCAGTCACAACAGGGATTTCAAGAAAACGCTGTCGCGCGTTCTGCAGGCACTGGGCAAGTCCAGTCCATCCGCCGACTGACGGGCGACGCCGGCCTTAACCGAACAATTCGTGACAAAGTTCGAGCGCTTCGACCAACACGTCGACCTCGTCGGTCGTGTTGTAGAGCCCGAAGCTTGCCCGTGTCGTCGCTGTGACCCCCAGGTGGTCCATCAGCGGCCCGGCGCAATGGTGCCCAGCGCGCACGGCGACGCCCTTCTTGTCGAGCACGGTCGAAATATCGTGTGGATGGGCCGCGCCATCGAGCGTAAAGGAAAAGATCGCGGCCTTGTCCGCCGTGGTGCCCTGGACTTGCAGCCAGTTCAGGCCGTCGAGCTTGGTGCGGGCATAATCGCGGAGCGTATCTTCATGTGCCGCGACATTCGTCATGCCGAGGCCCATCAGATACTCCAGCGCCACGCCCAGGCCGATCTGCTGGACGATGCCGGGCGTGCCTGCTTCGAACTTCATCGGCGGATCGTTCCAGGTGACCTCGTCCTTGTGGACTTCACGGATCATGTCGCCGCCACCGATGAAGGGCTGCATCTCGGCCATGCGCTCTTCGCGGATATAGATGGCACCCGAGCCCGAGGGCCCATAAAGCTTGTGACCCGTGATGGCATAGAAATCACAGCCAAGGTCCTGAACATCGACCGGCATATGCACCGCCGCTTGGCTGCCATCGACCAGCACCGGTACGCCGTGGGCCTGCGCGCCTTCGGTGATCGCCTTGATATCGACGCGCGTTCCCAGCACGTTCGACAGATGCGTGACGGCGATGAGCTTGGTTCTGGGCGTGATCGCAGCCAACAGCTTTTCCGGCGGCAACGCACCGGTTTCATCGACGTCGACCCAGACAAGTTTCACGCCCTGGCGTTCGCGGAGGAAATGCCACGGCACGATGTTGGCGTGGTGTTCCATCACGCTGAGGATGATCTCGTCGCCCGGCTCCATCCGCGGCATGGCCCAGCCGTAGGCTACCAGGTTGATGCCCTCGGTGGTGCCCGAGTTCATGACGATCTCGCGCTCTGTCCTAGCGTTCAGAAAGCGCGCAATGATGCCGCGTACGGCCTCGTATTTGTCGGTCGCAAGGTTCGAGAGGTAGTGCAGCCCACGGTGTACGTTGGCATATTCCATCGAATAGGCCTGATTGACGGCGTCGATCACGACCTGAGGTTTTTGTGCCGAGGCACCATTGTCCAGATAGACCAACGGCTTGCCATGCACCTCGCGGGAGAGAATTGGGAAATCGGCGCGAATGGCGTCGACGTCATACATTGTTCAGCACCCCTGTCGTCGTCACAAAGAATGGGGCCACGAACATCAGCGCGATGAAGGTCATGCCGATCGCCATCAGCAACACACCGATTGCGCGGCCCAAGGTTTCAAACCCATGTAGCGCCGCGATGAAGTTTATCTGCACCCAGGTGAGATAAATCATCACGAACAGGATGAAGAGCCCGGCCAGCACGGGGAAGATGACGAACAGCACCAGTTGGATTGCGACAGCCGGCAGGAACATCGCCTGCTGAAAGATCACCAACAGAAGCGAGTCGTGAAACACACCCACACCGCCCAGCCATTGACCGGCCTTGGCGATCGCGAAGCTGAAGACAAGCAGCATAACGGTCAGCAGCATCACCATCTGAAACGGCGTTATGATGACGAAGGGGCTTGGCGCCAGCGTTTCGCTGATCGTGTTCAGAATCACGCTGAAGATGACCACCGTGAAAAGCGCAGGCACCAGAACTTCGCGGGGGACGCCCAGCGCCAGCACGTCAGCGCCGGCCGCGCGCGGCTCGGTGTAGGCGCGCTGCGCCTGGGCAAAAAGTGAGTCCAGCAAAGTCATGCCCGGGCTTCCTGCCCCGCCTGACGCGCCGCCACAAGTCCGAAAGCGGCAAATATCACAAAGGCGGCAAGGGCCAGCGCACCCGTCAGCGCGGGACCAGCCCCGTCGCCTGCGAAGCCCGCCATGAGCCCCGTCAGCAGCCACAACGGCGTCGAGGCCAATAGCGCCCAGAAAAGCCCAGCCCGAACGCGCGCGCCGGGCGCCCGCTTCCCGAACACTGCGAGCCCGGCCTGCAGAATCAGCGACAAAGCATAGAATGCCAACGGCATAATCATGATCCACGCGAACAAGGCGCCAGCCATCCGCGCATCGAACGGGATCGTGGGGTCGAGGAAGGCCTCTCGCGACAGCCGCGGCCACTGTGCGACGAAAATGAGAAAGCACGCCCCCATCAACACCGCCAGCGCGCGGTCCTCGCGCGGCGGCCCGGCCATGCGCCGAGACTGCACTTCGCGCGGGGCGCGATAGGTGCGGATGATATCCAGAACAAGGCTCACGCGCGGTGCCGGCTCAGCCACCCTTCCAAACGGTCACGGATATCGTCCGCGATGTCGTCATCTTCGATCTCTTCGATGGCCTCGGCAAGGAACGCCAGCACCAACAGGTCCTTGGCATCTGCATCCGGCACACCGCGCGAGCGAAGGTAGAAGAGCGCCTCTTCGTCGATCGCTCCAGAAGTGCTTCCGTGCGAACAGGCGACATCGTCGGCATAGATTTCCAGTTCCGGCTTTGCCAGGAACTGCGCGTCTTCGTCCAGCAAAAGCGACTGGCTGATCTGATAGCCGTCCGTCTTCTGCGCGCCCGCCTTCACAAGGATCTTGCCTTGAAACGTGCCGACCGCGCCGTTCTTCAGGACCTTCTTGAACACCTGGCGGCTTTCGCAATTCACCGCGTCATGGGTGACGAAAACCGTGTCATCGTGGTGGAAATCGCCGTCACCGACAGCCGCACCCGCGATGTGCGCCACGGCATCGTTGCCGGTCAGTTCGATAAAGGCCTCGTTCCGGGTCAGGCGACCATTGGCCGTGAGCGTGAAGCTCTTGAAGGTGGACGCTTCGCCCAAACGGGCAAAAAGATGCGTCACCGCCCGACGCTCGTGATCCCGGCCCTGCAGTCGGACGTGATGGAAAGCACCGCCATCGGCGATATCGACCTCCATGCATTTGTTGAAGCGCGCGGCTGCGGGGCCGCCTTCAAGGATCGTCAGATCTGCGTCTTTCTCCACCCGAACGACGAAATGCAGGATCGCATCGCTGTCGGTCTTTTCGTGAAGATAGCGCAGATGGATGGGTTTCGAGACCTTGCCCGTTGCCCGGATCACCACGCCATCGGTGGCAAAGGCCGTGTTCAGCGCCGCGAATGGTCGGGGAACCGGGTCATGCGCCCGCGCCTCCAACACCCCATACAGGTCCTTGGCCCAGTGAATATCCTGGCCTGTGGCCTCAGCCAGCCGCAGGACCTCGACCCCTTCCAATGCCAGGTCATCCGATGCCTCGGCGTCAAAGACACCGTCGCGGAAAACGATGCAAAGCCGGTCGAGATCGCAGAACGCCGGGTTGTCGTCGCCATCGAACAACGCCGCTTCGGGGGCGTCGACCGCGTTCAGGGTATCGGGCGCAGTAAACCGCCAGTATTCATCGCGCCGACCCGGAAGGCCCATCGACTTCAGCCGTTCCAGCGCCGAACCGCGCGCTTCCGATGCCCAAGCACCGCTTTCCGGCAGGCTCAACGCGGCAAGCCGGGCCTCGGTTGTGTCCAGTTTCGCTTGGGGAAGAGCCATCAGGCCACCTCCGCCAGGATATCGGCATAGCCGTTGTTTTCGACCTCCAGCGCCAGTTCCGGACCGCCGGATTTGACGATCCGCCCGTCCGCCATGATGTGCACGACATCCGGCTCGATGTGGTCCAGCAAGCGCTGATAGTGTGTGATGACCAGGAACGCCCGGCCCGCATCGCGAAGTGCGTTGACGCCATCGGCAACCAGCCGCATCGCATCCACATCGAGCCCGCTGTCAGTTTCGTCCAGGATGCACATTTTCGGCTCCAGCATGGCCATTTGCAGGATCTCGTTCCGCTTCTTCTCACCGCCCGAGAAGCCGACGTTGACCGGCCGCTTCAGCATGTCGGCGTCAATCTTCAGCGATGCTGCTTTTTCGCGAATGAGCTTCAGGAAATCGGCGGCGCTGAGTTCCTCTTCGCCCCGCGCGGTCCTTTGGGCATTCAGTGCGGTTCTGAGGAACGTCATGTTGCCCACGCCCGGGATTTCGACGGGATATTGGAACGCCAGGAAAAGGCCCGCAGCCGCACGCTCTTCCGGTTCCAATTCCAGGATATCCTCGCCTTCCAGCGCGACTTCGCCATCGGTGACTTCGTAGCCGTCACGGCCCGACAGCACATAGGACAGTGTCGATTTGCCAGAGCCGTTTGGCCCCATGATGGCGTGGACCTTACCGGCAGGTACGTCCAGATCGACGCCCTTCAGGATGGCCTTGTCCTCTTCTTCAAGTTTGACGTGGAGGTTTTTGATTTTCAGCATTTTTCGTCCTCAAGCAAACAGGGAAAGGGGCGCTGTCACGCGGACAGGCCCCTGATTTACGGGTTGGGTTTTGGGGTGCGTCAGACGGCGGCGAGCACAGCCTTGACGTATTCTTCCGAGAAGAAGCCGGAGTAGAGGCCCGGCATCGACTTCATCAGGTCCAGCTTGTAGTGGAAGACCGCGCCGAAGCCACCGGCCAGAGCGAGGAATTTCAGCCCTGACATCAGACGGAAGGTGTATCCGAAGGCCAGCGCCAACAGTCCACCGATCAGAAGCGGTGCGTATTGCAGATAAGGCTCGATCGCCGCGATGCCCAGATCGATCGGTACCAGCCCGCCCTCTTCGAAGAAGTGAAAGCTGGCCGCCTGGCCCACGAACATCGAAAGGCCGCCGAAGAAGATCGCCAGGAACACCAGCGTGGACGTCGCGCCGGACGCCAGATCGACCTTTTTCTTGCGCCTTTTCTTCACGCGCACGGTATTGTCGATCTTGCCCTTCTTGGCGCGCTCTTCGTCGCGCGGGCCGATCTCGATCTGGCCCATCGTGTTTTTGCCGCCCTTCTTGATGCGCGAGATACGCTTGTCGAAGCCGTCGCGCTGCTTGTCTGCAAGAGCCATCAGGACACCCCAATTCTGCCGTTTGAGCAGGTTTTCCCAAGCAAACGTGGCCAAATGAGGGCATCAGCGCGGAGAATTCCGCGCGAAACACGTGATATTTCGCCGATTTCCGCAAGGTTAGGCGACCGTGACCGATGTGCCGCTGGCGGACACCATCAGCATATTATTGATGACTTCGTAATCCAGATCGACTCCGACGACGGCATTCCCGCCCACCTGCGCCGCGCGTTCTTCCAACTCGCGAAGCGCAGTATCGCGCGCCTCGGCCAAAGACGCCTCGTAAGCGCCAGACCGGCCACCGACGATATCGGTAATCGATGCGAAGATGTCCCGGAACACGTTGGCGCCCAGGATCGCCTCGCCCACGACGACGCCGTGGTAGGATTGGATCGATTTGCCTTCGACGGACGGTGTTGTGGTGACGATCATGGATGTTTCTCCCCAGGGATTCACGTTTCTCGGTCCCGGCGTATGAAGGCGCTCGCGAATAGGCTTCCCAGGAAGCCCGATAGGAAGCTCACACCAATCACCTGCCCGCGCTCAAGCATGTCCGTCAGCCAGTCGATACCGACGGCGAAACAGGCACAGAAAATGCCTGTTAGGACGGCGGAGAGGAGGATGGGGCGCATCATGATTTCTTAGCCCTGTATTCCTGAACGAGGTCCAAGGCTTCCGGCATCTCTATCCCAATATTGCTGGCGACTTTGCGCGCAAGTGCATGATCATCGGGATAACCTCGCAGACCCTCAATCAGTTCGGCTTCGCGAAGAAAGGCGCGTCCATGCGGCTGAATGGAGCGACGCACGACTCCCCAAGCTTCGGCTACAGTCAGGTCAAATTCCTCTCGCAACCGGTCGACAATGACCATCGCGGTCACACCGCGCCCTTCAAGAAATGATGCATAAATCTTTGGCGTCATGTCCTCATCAGGCCCAACATGTTCGACCGATTGATAGTCTGAAAGCCAGCCATTCTGCGCTTGATCACCCAACGCTGCCCTCAAGTGAAATCGCCACCAACTGCTGCGCTTCCATGGCGAACTCCATCGGCAGCGCCTGTAGCACTTCCTTGCAGAAGCCATTCACCACAAGCGCCACGGCCTCTTCCTCGTCCATGCCGCGTTGGCGGCAATAGAAGAGCTGATCGTCATCGACCTTCGACGTTGTCGCCTCGTGCTCGACGCGGGAAGAATTGTTCTTCACCTCGATATACGGAACAGTATGCGCCCCGCAATTGTCACCGATCAGCAAGCTGTCGCACTGCGTATAGTTGCGGCTGTCCTTGGCCTTGGGGTGCATCGACACAAGGCCCCGATAGGTGTTCTGCGCCTTGCCGGCGCTGATCCCCTTGGACACGATCCGCGACTTGGTGTTCTTACCCAGATGCACCATCTTCGTGCCGGTGTCGGCCTGCTGATAGTTGTTGGTGATGGCGATCGAGTAAAACTCGCCCTGGCTGTCATCACCCCGCAGGATGCAGGACGGATACTTCCACGTCACAGCCGAGCCGGTTTCGACCTGCGTCCACATCACCTTCGACCGGTCGCCCCGGCAATCGGCGCGCTTGGTCACGAAGTTGTAGATGCCGCCTTTGCCGTCTTCGTCGCCCGGGAACCAGTTCTGGACGGTCGAATACTTGATTTCCGCATCTTCCAGCGCGACCAGTTCGACGACCGCCGCGTGAAGTTGCGAGGTGTCGCGCTGCGGTGCGGTGCAGCCTTCAAGGTAGGACACGTAGGACCCCTTGTCGGCGATGATCAGGGTCCGTTCGAACTGGCCAGTGTTCTCGGCGTTGATCCGGAAATAGGTGCTAAGTTCCATCGGGCAGCGGACGCCCGGCGGCACATAGACGAACGAGCCGTCCGAGAAGACCGCCGAATTCAGCGTCGCATAGTAATTGTCGCTGACCGGCACGACGCTGGCCAGGTACTTCTTGACCAACTCGGGATGCTCCTGGATCGCCTCCGAGATCGAACAGAAGATCACACCGGCCTTGGCCAGTTCTTCCTTGAAGGTCGTGCCCACGCTAACGCTGTCGAAGACGGCATCGACGGCGACCTTGCGGCCTTCTTCCGGCGTGTTGCCCGCGCCCTCAACACCTGCGAGGATCATCTGTTCCTTCAGCGGAATGCCCAGCTTTTCGTATGTTTCCAACAGTTTCGGATCGACCTCGTCCAATGACTTCGGCTTTTCCTGCATGCTTTTGGGCTTGGCGTAGTAGTACTGGTCCTGAAAATCGATCTTCGGATAATCGACCATCGCCCAATCGGGTTCATCCATCTGCAGCCAGCGGCGATAGGCTTCCAGCCGCCAGTCTGTCATCCACTCGGGCTCGTTGTTCTTTGACGAGATCAACCGAACGATATCCTCGGTCAGCCCTTTCGGGGCATATTCCATCTCGATATCGGTTTCCCAACCGTACTTGTAGGTATCAAGCTGGCGCACGGCATCGACAGTCTCTTGATCGACCCCGTCTTTGACGCCTGTGTTGTCCAATGCAGCCATATCTCAAGTCCCCTTCAAGCCGCGCGCTGGCGGAATTTCTTCTCGTGTTTCAGCCACGCTTCTGAAAAGCGCAGCACCTCATCCTCGGTCGTCGTGGGCCCCAGAGAGACCCGGAGAGCGCCTTCGGCGGTCCGTGCGTCCAGTCCCATCGCGGTCAGAACGCGCGGCGTTTTCACTTTGCCGCTGGAACAGGCCGAGCCGCTTGAGACTGCGAAACCGGCCAGGTCCATCTGCATCACCTGTGTCTCGCCCTTCCAGCCCGGCGTGGCGAAACAACTGGTGTTGGGCAGCCTTGGCGCATCAATCCCAACAAAAATAGTCTCTTTTGTCTCAGCCGCCAGAGTAGATTCTAGAATATTTCTAAGTTTCTCCACCTGGACCCAGACACCGTCGTTCAAATCGCGCATTGCAGCGTCGGCAGCCGCGCCAAATCCAGCGATTCCAATTACATTTTCCGTGCCCGATCGACGGCCGAGTTCTTGGCCGCCGCCGTCCTGCAGCGGCTCGATATCCAGACCGTCCCGAACCAAAAGCGCGCCTACGCCCTTCGGGCCGCCCAGCTTATGCGCCGAAAGCGTGGCAAGATCGGCGCCCGACCAGTGAAACGACCAAGGAATGCGCCCGACGGCCTGCGTCACATCAAGAAACAGCGACCGCGCGAAATAGGCACCGTATGGCCAGCCCTCGTCACTCTTCTGCGGCGGCGTTGTGATGACTCCGGTCTCGGAGTTCGCAAGTCCCATCGCCAGCACATTGTTCCCTGTCTCGATATGCGTCAGATCGAAATGCGCCCAAACGGCATCGTGGGCTGTTTCGTCGACCATCACCGCGCCGTGCGGGTGGACATGGCTCAGAACGCGGGCCGCTTCGGTAGCGCCGCTGGTAAAGACGACCTCGCCTGGCTTGCAGCCGCAAAGCGCGGCCACCTGGCCCCGCGCCCTCTCGACAATCGCCTTCGCCGCCCGCCCCTCGGCGTGCACGGACGAGGGATTGCCCACGACATCCATGGCCGCGATCATGGTCTCGCGCGCCTCGGGTCTGAGCGGCGCGGTTGCGTTCCAGTCGAGATAAACCCGGACCATCACCAAGTCTCTTTCTTCTTGGTGAAAATATCCTGGGGTCTGGGGCAGAGCCCCAGCGGCGCGACCGCGCAGCAGGGCGCAAATCCGGTATGTCGCGCAACGAACCGCATCAGTCGTCCACAACCTCGAAAAGTGCAGGCACCGCAGGGCATGGCGCCAACTCGTTCTTCACCACATCCGACAATCGCGTCTGATGCAGGAACACATAGACATGCGCCGAAAGGCCCTCCCAAAGGCGGTTCGTCATCGATTGCGCGCGCGACCCCGATGACCCGCCGGTCGCCCCCGCCCCGGTATGCATGGCACTGACGGTCTCGTCGACGGCCGCCAGAATATCTGCGACGCGGATTTCATTGGCAGGCCGCGCCAGACGATAGCCGCCGCCGGGCCCCCGCACGCTGCTTACCAGCCCGGCGCGGCGCAACTTCACGAAGAGCTGTTCCAGATAGGGAAGCGAAATGTCCTGGCGCTTCGAGATCTCGGCCAGCGAGACCAGCGCATCCCCATCCGCCAAGGCCAAATCGGCCAGTGCCACCATGGCATAGCGACCCTTGGTACTCAGCTTCATAGGTCCGGATTCCCTACCTTAATTCGATTGACCTTTTGGCAACCAACGCTTACCTCCCCCCAGACACGCGGGGAGCGGGGCCTAAGTTTAGAACGGTTCTAAAGTAATCGACAAAAGGCGTCAACTTTGGGGCCTGATCTCGGAAGATAAGAAGGTGGATCGCAATTTATGCCTGAAGTGATATTTCCCGGCCCGGAAGGTCGGCTTGAGGGCCGCTATCACCCGCAAAAAACCAAAGACGCTCCCATCGCGATTATCCTACATCCGCATCCGCAGTTTGGCGGCACGATGAACAATCGTGTGGTCTATAACCTGCACTACGCGTTCTTCAACATGGGCTTCAATGTGCTCAGGTTCAATTTCCGGGGCGTCGGCCGCAGCCAGGGCGAATACGACCAGGGCATCGGCGAACTCAGCGATGCCGCCAGCGCACTCGACTACCTGCAATCGATGAACCAGAACGCCAAGCATTGCTGGGTCGCGGGCTTCAGCTTCGGGGCCTGGATCGGCATGCAGCTTCTGATGCGACGGCCCGAGATCACAGGCTTCATCAGCGTCTCGCCACCGGCCAACATGTACGACTTTTCGTTCCTCGCCCCCTGCCCGTCATCAGGGCTGATCATCAACGGCACCGGCGACCGCGTCGCACCTCCGCGCGACACGCATTCGCTTGTGAACAAGCTTCACGAGCAAAAGGGCATAACGATCACGCACGAGGAAGTCGAAGGGGCAGGGCATTTCTTCGAAGACCCGCATATGGAAGTGATGATCAACACCGTCACCGATTACGTGCAGCGCCGCCTGACGGAAACAACCCGCTAAGACGGCCAATAGGGCTCCAGCGTCTTCGGGCGATATCCTTCGTCTTTCGACAAGCGCTCGAGCGCCGCGGGTGAAAGATCGGTTGCCGCATCCGGCGCCGCGCGGTCGCGTTTCCAAAGACGCATGAACCGGGTCACGAGGTTGGGCTTGGCATCGCTCGAGCGTAGTGCGCCCAAAGGCTTCGCCTTTGAGGTCATGTGGGCCAAGAGGTCCGCTTGCAGCTCGAGACCAGCCCGCGTCGCCCCTTCAGCAATCCAGCCGAGCGTGACATCTGGCATGTCGCGCAGATTGCCCCCACCCCCGATCGCGCCGTGGTCGCCCGGTCACCAGACCCTACCGTCAGCTCTGGTATCCGGG
>JASJDQ010000120.1 GCA_030065075.1 Paracoccaceae bacterium
CGTCCGTGTTGACGGCACACGCGTTTCGAAACCGTCCCATGCTTTGCGACCCGGCGTAACACTGACCTTCCCGCAGGCGAAGCGTGTCCGACCCAGAAAGGCGCGCGTTGCGACGATCTTTCTTTGTCGGGCGGCCCTTTCCTTCAAATCGTGGATTTGGCGGAAGCTTGTCCTTCTCGGGCGGCGTGAGGTCGGTATAGAGCGCCTGCGCCTCGGGTGCCGGGCCGCGTCGGGTGGTCAGCGCATCGACTTGAATAACGCGGACACGCTTCGCCTGCGGGAAGGTCAGTGTTACGCCGGGTCGCAAAGCATGGGACGGTTTCGAAACGCGTGTGCCGTCAACACGGACGTGTCCACCTGACACCAGCTTGGTGGCCAGCCCCCGCGTCTTGAAGAAACGGGCATGCCAGAGCCACTGATCCAACCGCTGGGTATCGGTCATGATGGGGCCTCGACAGGAGCCGGGAAATGCGCTTTCCCCGAACCGAATTCTGCGCAGAATCCGGGGCCACTCCTCAATCGTCTTTCACCTTCAGACCCATAAGCGCCTGAGCAAAGGGATTGTCGGGGTCGATCTTCTTCTCTTTTCGCGGCGGACGGGCTTCAAATTTTTTGGTCTTGCCCTTGTCGCCCTCGCGCCGCTTGCCCTTGCCTTTCGGTTTGCCGCCGTCGCGTTTGCTTTGGGGCTTGCCACGACCCTGGCCGCCGCCACGCTGAAAACCGCCCCATGTAAATGTAAAGAAAACTTCGTTGGTATCTTCTTCGGGCGTTGGCTCCTTGGGGCCCTCGGTTGCCGTTTCACCTTCGGGAGCCTCAGCTTCTGCTTCTGTCGCTGTATCCATGGTGACCTGCGCGACCCCGGTTTCCTCGGCAGGCGCCTCTGCCGTCCGTTGCACTTTCTCGCGTTCGCCCTTCTCGGCCGTGTATCCCAGCCCTTCCATCAAGTTGGCGAATTGCTCCAGCGTCATGCCCGTGATCGACAGCATATCCGGGTTGGCTTCAAACCCGCCGCGACTGTCCTGCGCGCGAAGCAAATCGGCGAGGCGTTCCAGCATGTCGATCCGGATCGCACGGTCCCCGGCAGGTTTGTAGCCCGACATCAGATATGTCTGAGCCGGGATCTCTTTGAGGTAAGGGATGGTCACCAGACCAGGCGGCGGGCTTTCGGGGAATTCTTCGGCACCGCTGGCCAGAGATTGCAGCACCAACCGCAGCCGAGTGGGTGCCGGTTTCAAAAGAAGCGGCATGAAGATGGTGAACTGACCGAACCGGATCCCGTGCTTGCGCAAAAGACCTCGGGCGTCCTGATCCAGTCCTTTGACTTCGTCGGCGATATCCCGGCGGTCGATGACGCCCATAGCCTCGATCATCCGAAAGCCAAAGCCTTTGGCCATGCCAGTGAGCGCTTCGTCCTTCTGGATACCAATCATCGGTTCGAAAAGCGCCGCAACCTTCCGATCTATGAAGTGTTGCAGGCGACGTTGTACCTTGCCGACCACGTCTTCGCCCGCCTCTTCGTCGACAAAGGCGACCGCGCGGGGTTTGAGGGGGTCGTCGCCGGCGGCCAGTTTTCCGATCGCATGTTCGCCCCACATCAGCCCGCCTTGTTCGGTGAAATCCATTTCGGTGTCCGGCGCGTTGTAGAACCGGTCCGCGCGCAGGTGGAACTCCGGCTGAAGCGCCGCCGTCGCGGCGGCCTTTAGCGTCTTCGCTTCGTCGCCTGTCGCGCTTGCGTCCTGATGGAAGCGGAAGCCTTCCAACCGCCCAACAAACTGTCCTTCGACAGTCACTTCACCTTTATCATTCACCTCGGCCACAAGAGCCTCCTTCTGCTTCAACCGCCGAAGCAGAACACTGGTCCGCCGGTCGACAAATCGTTGTGTCAGCGCATCGTGGAGCGCATCTGACAGGCGGTCTTCTACAGCGCGTGTCTCGTTCCGCCAATGGTCTTCATCGCACGTCCAGCCTTTTCGCTGCGCGACATAGGTCCAGGTCCGAATGAACGCGAGCCGTTTCGACAGTGTGTCGATGTCTCCATCGGCGCGGTCGATGCGCTTGATCTGCCGCGCCAGCCAGTCTTCAGGCACCTCTTGTCGCTCATGCAAGAAGCCAAAGATCGCAGTCAGAAGGCCGGCATGTTCCTGATGACTGATCCCACGAAAATCGGGAATGCTGCAGACATCCCACAAGAGTCTCACGCTGGGCGCATCGCTGGCGCGCGCGGCAGTCTCAGTGTCTTGTGCCAGTGTTTTCAAGGCGATCAGGTCGTCTGCCTCGCGAGCACGGACCACGTGTTCCAGCGTGGGAGGCGCCTCCAGCGTGGCGATCAATCGGTCGATCGAGCCGAACTCCAGGGACGAATTCCGCCATTGAAGCTTTTTCATCGGGGTGAAGCTGTGCGATGTGATCGCGCTTGCGACACGGTCTTCAAGCGGCGGGGCTTCGCCTGTCACCCCAAAGGTTCCGTCTTTCTGGTAGCGTCCGGCGCGCCCGGCGATCTGTGCCAGTTCGTTCGGCTGAAGATCGCGCATGCGTCGGCCGTCGAACTTGCGGAGACTGGAAAAGGCGACATGGTTGATGTCCAGATTGAGCCCCATTCCAATCGCATCTGTGGCGACCAGATAGTCGACCTCTCCGCTCTGATACATATCGACTTGGGCGTTTCGCGTTCGTGGGCTGAGCGCGCCCATGACCACCGCCGCACCACCCTTTTGCCGCCGGAGCAGTTCCGCGATGGCATAGACGTTTTCCACAGAGAACCCGACGATGGCGGCGCGGGGCGTCATGCGCCCGATTTTCTTCGAGCCGGTGTAGCTGAGCGTAGAAAACCGCTCGCGCCGCTGAAACTGAACGCCGGGGACGAGCGCGGCGATCACACCGCGCATGGTATCGGACCCCATGAAGACCGTCTCTTGCAGCGCACGTGCACGCAGCAGCCGGTCGGTGAAGACATGCCCTCGCTCGGGGTCGGCGCAAAGCTGGATTTCATCTACGGCGAGAAAGTCAACGCCCATACCTTCTGGCATCGCCTCGGTTGTGCAGACCCAGTATTGAGTTCGCGGCGGCACGATCCGCTCTTCGCCGGTAACCAGCGCGACGACGGAGGGGCCTCGGGCTGCGACGATGCGGTCATAGACTTCGCGCGCCAGAAGCCGGAGCGGCAAGCCGATGACACCGGTGCGATACGCCAGCATCCGTTCGATCGCGTAATGCGTCTTGCCAGTGTTTGTGGGGCCGAGGACCGCGGTGACGCGGTCGTTTGTCTGCGACATGTGGGGAAAACGGATATGTGAAAGGATGAACGGGTTAAATCCCGTCAATCACGATGGGGCAAGCGATTTCTGCGCAGAAATCGCGGCAGAAAATGCGCGTTTTCTGGCGTCGCCGGGACCGTTAAGGTCTCGATATGACGCAGGATCGACCTGTCCTTGGCATCGTTTTGATGCTGGGCTTTTGCCTGACCGCGCCCTTGGCGGATGCCATTGCAAAGCTGTTGAGCGACCGCATCGATGTGGCTCAATTGGTGGCGATCCGCATGGTGCTGCAGGTTGTGCTTCTGGCGCCTGTCGTTTTGGTGGCGCGGATCACCATCCGCTGGAGAGCGCGCAACTATCGCTTGTCGGCGATCCGGGCTGTCCTGCATATGCTCGGGATCGGCATGATGTTCCTGTCGCTCCGATTTCTGCCGTTGGCTGATGCCGTCGCCATAGCCTTTGTCATGCCGTTCATCATGTTGTTCCTCGGGCGTTTCGTGTTGGGCGAAGAGGTGAGGCATCGCCGCATCATCGCCTGTTGCATTGGCTTTATTGGTACGCTTCTGGTCGTCCAACCGAGTTTCGCAGAGGTGGGATGGCCCGCGCTGTTGCCAGTCGGTGTCGCCATCGACTTTGCGTTTTTCATGCTTGTAACCCGGCAACTGGCGAAGTCGGTCGATCCCGTTGCGCTCCAGCTTGTCTCGGGCGTGTTCGCCTGCCTCATATTGCTGCCGTTGTTTCTTGTATTCGCGGAGCAGCCCGGGTTTCATGTGAGTTGGCCGGAAGGAGCGACATGGATGCTTGCGCTTGCCATGGGTGTGCTCGGCACCGCTGCGCATCTGTTGATGACCTGGGCGTTGCGGTTCGCACCATCGGCAACACTCGCGCCCATGCAGTACCTGGAAATCCCTGTGGCGACGCTTCTTGGCTGGTTGATCTTCCGCGACTTTCCGGATGGGATGGCGCTTTTGGGGATCGCCGTGACGATTGCCGCTGGCCTTTATGTCATTGCCCGGGAACAACGTCTGAGCCGACAAGGCTCTGAAGCACCGAATGCAGCGCCGCCGGCGGCGTAAGGATCAGGCATCCGGGCGCGTCGAACTCAAGCGTGACAGGACCCTTGGCCCGGTTGGAGCTTCCAACGAAACCGTCCGGCTCCAGAATCAAATTGTCGATCGGCCATTCCAAACCGCTCGAGCGCCCCGTGATCCGGCTCATCGGAAAGAGCGAAATACGCATTCCTCGCGGCAAATCCAGCGCGATCGAAGGCGGCGCGGCAAAGGCAATGTCGTATAGTCCCAAGAGGATGGTCGGAGGACCAATGCGCCGCGCCAGCACCGACATCACGGTCAGCGCATGATCCCATCGCCGGGCGGCAAAACCCGTCGCCAGAATGAAAGGCGCCCCGATCCGCGTTAAACATTTCTCAAAGTCGGTGCTGTCCTGCTCGGCTACATGATGGAATTCCGTTTCATGCAAAGCATCCCGCGTGCTGTCTTCAAGCGAATCGAAGTCGCCGATCACCGCTTTTGGGGACAAATTCTGCCGGAGACAGAAATTTGCACCGCCATCGGCCGCGACGAGCGTCGGCGCAATCGACATCGCAATTTGGACATTTTCCGCGGTGGGCGCACCGCCGCCAACCAGCGTAACCCCCCGAGACGATTGAACATTGGGACGATTTTTTACCAACTGTTCCCTTGCCCTGTCCAGAGTGCCATAATTCTGACCCGAAAAATTCTTGTGAATTCCTCAGATCCGTTCCTATTTTCGATCGCCCATTTGGTAAACACATTGTTGATGAATGGGAGAAAGCTGTCACGGTCATGAGTGGATCGACAAAAATCCTTACGGTTTCCTACGGCACCTTCAGCTGCACGCTGGAGGGGTTTGAGGATCCCCTTGGCTCCATGCGCGAAATGGCAGAGTACTTTCGCGACCTTGCGGCGGATGACAGGTATTTCGGGGCAGAACCACCGACGCCTGATGCCGAAATGTTGCAGCGGATCGCCGAGAAAGAGGTGAAACGCCGGGTCGATGCTCAGATGACCGAAACAGGTGTTGCCCTTGTAGCAGCCCCCGCTCCGACAGCGGTAGCGCCGGTCGCCCAATCGGAGCCTGCCGTTCAAGAACCTGCCCCGGCGGCAAAAGCCGATCCCGAGGCCGGGCCGTTGACGTACGATGACGAGTTCACGATGTCGGACGAACCGGACGATGTTCTGACCGTTGATCCCAATGCCTCACCCAATGGAGATGGTCCCGCCGAAACGGTGGCCGAGAAGTTGCGCCGCATTCGTGCTGTTGTTTCTCAGAACATCGACGTGAACCGGGATGCGCTGCGCCAGGAGCAGGAACCGAATGCTGCCGACCCGAACTTGCGTGACCGGGCAATCACGGAAACCATTCACCAAATTCAGGCGGATTTGGACGAGGGCGAGGGCGCAGGCACCGACGATTCAATTGCTAAACCGGCTGAGAAACCCACTGAAGTTGATCAGGAAAGCCCTTCAATAGAGGACGCCGGTTCAACAGACGATTTGGAAGACGACACTTCTGCCTCGGCGTCCGGCAACGACGAGGACTTCGAGCCCGAGGCGATCGACTGGGATTTCGAGCCAGAGTTGTTGAAGAATAGCGAGCGGCCAACCAGCCGCAGCGATTCGCGCGTTGTGTCGGATGTTCTTGAAAAGGTTGCACAAGCTCCGTCAGACACTTCGGAAGCGGGTGAAAGGGTTACTAGCCGTACGCTTTCGCCCGAGCCGGAGAAGGACGTGGGGCGGCTTCTCGATGAGACGGACACAAAGCTGAACGACGACGAAACCATCCGCCGCCGCCGGGTTATTTCCCAAATGCGGGCAGCCGTGGCCGCGACGAAAGCCGAGCGTATCGTGTCGCGCCAAGAATCGCAGACGAGCAAAGAAGAGGCCGAGAAGGACTTATACCGCGGTGATTTGAATGATGCCGTGGAATCCCAGCCTGCGCGCCCCAAGACGTCGCTGCCTTTGGTGCTGGTGTCCTCGCAACGCGTGGATGAGGACGGCGCCAATGAATCGAGCGGTAATGGCGGGCAGAAGAATCTCGCTGACTTTGCCGCCGATGTAGGGGCCAAAGAGCTGCCTGAATTGATGGAGGCTGCCGCGGCCTTTGCCGTCTTCACTGAAGGGCAAACCTCTTTCACACGGCCAGAGATTATGAAGATGGTCACGCGAATGGATCCATCCTTGCAGCTTTCACGTGAAGACAGCCTCAGGTCGTTTGGGCAGCTTCTGCGCGAGGGCAAATTCAAGAAACTGGAACGCGGCCAATTCACCATCGCCGAAGAGACCAAGTACCATCCATCGCAGGCGGCTGACGCTTGATCGGTAGCTCCCGGGCGGGTTGAGGTCGAAACTGGACTTATGCTATCAGTCCAGTTCGATGGCCGTATCTGAAGAGACCTTCTTTCTTGACCCTGCATTCGAAGGGACGTTGCAGCAGCAGATCCAGTCGCTGGTGGCCGAGGGGATATTGTCGGGCCGGTTGCGGTCGGGGGAGAAACTTCCATCGACCCGCCGCCTGGCCAAGCACCTTGGCATAAGCCGGATTACCGTGACGCTGGCCTATACCGAGTTGCAGGCTGACGACTACATCACTTCGAAGGGGCGTTCGGGTTACTATGTCTCGGACACGGCACCCCATCCTCGTCCGACTGGGCTTCAGGTTGAAATGCGCGACACCGTCGATTGGGACAGGTTCATCGGCACAAGCTTTTCGGACGTGGAGTTGTTTCGCAAACCACCGGACTGGCAACGATATCGCTATCCCTTCATCTATGGACAGGCGGACGCGTCGCTTTTCGACCATGCCAATTGGCGGCTTTGCGCGTTGCAGGCGCTCGGGTTGCGCGACTTCGAGGCAATGACCACGGACTATTTCGAACGGGATGATCCGCGACTTGTCGAATTCATCGCTCGCCATTCCTTGCCGCGCCGCGGCATCTTGGCGGGGCCGGACGAGATCCTCGTGACCCTGGGTGCTCAGAACGCGCTGTGGCTAGCGGCTGAAGTCCTGCTGAGCGAAGGCCGACATGCCGTGATTGAAAGCCCTTGTTACCCGGGTTTGGGCAGTATCCTGGCGGGGACAGAGGCGCGGGTCACTTCGGTTTCGGTGGATGCAGGCGGTTTGCCGGTTGATCGGGTACCCGGGGACGCGGATGTCGTCTTTGTCACGCCAAGTCACCATTGCCCGACCTCGGTCACGATGCCTTTGGCGCGGCGAAAGGCTCTGCTCGACCGTGCAGCAGACGACGATTTTCTGATCGTCGAGGACGATTATGAATTCGAGATGTCTTTCGTCACGCCGCCGTCACCCGCTCTGAAGTCTTTGGACAAAGAGGGCCGCGTCATTCATATCGGGTCGTTCTCGAAGTCGCTCTTTCCTGGGCTTCGGCTGGGTTACATGGTTGGATCGAAGCGGTTCATTGCCGAAGCACGTGCCTTGCGTGCGGCGATCCTGCGCCATCCTCCCGGACACGTTCAACGCACCGCAGCGTACTTCATGTCGCTCGGGCATTACGATGCGCTCATCAAGCGTACCGCCAAGGCGCTTTCGGCACGCCGTCAGGTTATGGCTGAAGCGATCCGCGAGAACGGGCTGACGATTGCCGGCAAAGGCAATGGTGGATCAAGCTTTTGGATGAAGGCCCCTGATGGAACTGATACGGCAATCTTGGCACAGGCCCTTCAGGACAAGGGCGTCTTGATTGAGCCCGGGTCGGCATTTTTCCCAGATGAAGTTAAGCCCTCGGAATACTACCGATTGGCGTATAGTTCGATCGCAAAAGAGCGGATTGCCGATGGTATTGCGCTTATCGCAAAGGCTTTGAACGCTTAGGATGCGCGCCCGTGATAGGCGACGATTTCGGCAAAGTCCGTGGGCTTTGTCCGTTCAGGAATAATCGCCGCGGTGTTCGGAATGTGCTGGAACAGCGAACCGTCAGCAAAAAATGTGCTGCGTGTAACGAATACGATCTGCGTATTCGGCCTTCGGTAGCAGGAGAAATCAGCAATCGCGATTGCGCTGCCCTGTTCCAACATGACATCCAGGACCAGGACCTCGGGTTCGTGCTCACAAAGGTAGTCGACCGCGTCTTGTTGATTGTCGACGATGTGAACGACCTGGTTCTGCCGCTCGAGGTGCCTTGTCCATATCTTTGCAAGTTCGCAATTTGATGCTGCGATGAGTATCACTTTCCTGACCCTCTGATCTTTCGATCAGCCTTAGTACCGCCCCTATAATCTCAACGTTCCGCCAAAAGTGTTAACGGCTGGTTAACGAATATGAGAAAGTCGTTAACCAGTCGGCGGAACCTCGCCTGAGCCGACTTGCCTCAACCGGGCGAACAGTTAGCATGCAGCAAATTTGACAGGCTGCCCCCCGATGCCACACATTCTGTTTGCGACTTTCGCACTCTTCGCTTCCGTTTGCGCGGCGTCTGCTCAGACGTGCGGTGGCAGTTTTGGAAGCTTCGTCAACGGCTTGAAGTCCGAGGCCATCGCCAAGGGCTACGATAGTCAAACCGTTGACCGGTTCTTCGCCAGCGCGCGACAGGATCCCAAGGTGATCCGCGCGGATCGGGCGCAGGGCATTTTTCAGATGCCCTTCATCGACTTCTCCCGTCGCTTGATCAGCCAGAACCGGCTGGACGCGGGTCTGCGCAATTCGCGCAAATGGGACAGAGTCTTTGATAGGATCGAGCGGGATTACGGCGTCTCGCGCGGTGTGCTTTTGGCGTTCTGGGCATTCGAGACCGATTTTGGAGCTGTGCAAGGCAACTTCAATACAGTGAATGCTTTGATCACGCTGTCGCACGATTGTCGGCGGCCCGAACTGTTTCGGCCGCAGGTATTTGCCGCGCTCGAGTTGTTCGAGCGTGGTGACATAGACCCGAAAAGGACAACCGGGGCTTGGGCGGGCGAGATCGGCATGGTGCAGATGCTGCCAGAGGACATCATCCGGAACGGCGTTGATGGCGATGGCGACGGCAAGGTAAACCTCAAGACATCGTCGCCAGACGCCTTGTTTTCCGGCGCCAACCTCTTGCGCAGTCTGGGCTGGCAAGCGGGCCAGCCTTGGATGCAGGAAGTTGTTATGCCGCGCGATTTCGACTGGTCAATGACCGGACTCGATACATGGCGGAAGGCGTCAGAGTGGGTGTCTGCCGGTGTGGAACCGCGTTCCGGCAAATTGGCGTCGTCACAGTTGCAGGCAGCGGTGCTGCTGCCCCAGGGCCGCAATGGCCCGGCTTTCCTTGTTTATCCAAATTTCAACGTGTTCTTCGAGTGGAACCAGAGTTTCATCTACGTGACCACGGCCGCCTATTTTGCGACGCGAATTCAAGGTGCCCCTGTCTATCAGCCTGGCCAACCTTCCCAGGCGTTGAACGAGGGACAAATGAAAGCCTTGCAGACCAAGCTTACTGAACGTGGGCATGATGTTGGAGGGATCGACGGGATACTGGGTGCAAAGACGCGCCGTGCCGTTCAGGTTGAACAAAAAAGATTGGGAATGCCGGCCGATGCCTGGCCGACGCGAGACCTTTTGAACAGACTTTGAACTACCAGCAGAACTGGAAGATGCTGCCCGCACAGTTCGAGTTGATGACGTCTGGTGTGGTGGCGAAGTTGCCAACAGCAGCCAAAGCCAGCAAGACCAGAAATGCGGCCATGAAATCGCTCATTGCGACCCCCAAGGTTCCAATCGTTACGCACTGCGCCCAACGGCGCCAACTGTGACAGAAATATGGCGAAATAGGTGCCCAAACAAGGCAGGGGCGCCTTAATTCCCGTAAACAGTCCGGTTCCTCACAGGAAACCGTGTGCCGTCTTCGATAACCAGAACAAGGCGTTCCCCGGCCCGAACGAGACGGTCGCACCGTTGCGAGCCGTTGTCGAAATCAACGCAGACGAGACTGTCGTCGAAGACTTGGTACTGGCCTTTCCATTCGGGGCCATCGTCCGTGTAGGTGTAGGCATATCGTCCATCGGTGGCGTAGCGAGATTTTGATCCGTCGAAGAATTCGATCATTTGCCCGTTTAGAAGCTCGCCCATTTCCGCTGCGTCAAGCAGTTGGTCGCTGGCGCGGAGACCGTCCTGGGCCATGGCGGGGAGGGCGAAGAGACTTAGAAACAGGGCAAGGCGCATGGGCGAAGGTTGTCAGTTTCCCCTGCGTGATGCCAATCACATTTCGGTTGGCAACGCCGCGCGTGTTAGGCGGTTGTTGCTTGCAACGGGTGGCATCGTTAACGCCTGGGACTCCAGGGAATCAGGCCGAAAACGCGACGTCGGTATCACGTCGGTGGGGGGATCGGTGTTCGGAAGGCGGGAGCGACAAGGACGCTGCGCGCGTTAAGACTTGCTAGCGAAGGTCTAACGGCAGCTTTGCAGACGATGCGCCCATTCACTCTGGCATCTGACATGCCTCATGCTTGCGGGGTCGGGCTGCGAATGGTTCTGGGGTTCTTGCGGACGGCTGAAAGGCAGCCTCGCCAAGCTCAAGGTCATAGACATCCGGATACGTTTGCAGCGTCCCATCTGCCGCCGGAAAGTAAGTGAGATAGCGGATCAAGACCGGCACTCGGGGTGTGCTGATCCTCTGGGTAGTGGGGCCAACGGCCATTGTTATTATCCAGTCTTCCTCGCGGTTGAGGAGCCAGGCGGCGAGCGTTTCCCAGCGCTCTACCCGAATGCAACCGTGCGAAAAGGCCCGACGTACCCGCTCGAACAGATGTCGCTGGTTGGTGTCGTGCATCGCTATGCCCCACCGCGAGTCAAGCGTCACGGCAAGGCTCCCCATCGGGTTTCCGGGACCTGGCGGAAAAACCCGGTCCGGAACTTCGCCGCTTGCGATCATCTCTGGTGTGGGTCTCCAGGAGGGCCAGAAGATCACCGAACTCGTGACTGTATCGATCCTTGGAGTGGGTGTCTCGGGCTTTCCCACGATGACGCGGCTTCGAAAGACAGGAGTGCCGTCCTCGAAGGCAATTAGTTCGTAGGACGGGATGTTGACAAGGATGGCGCGGCCGTCTGGCAGCGTAAGCGGAATACCGTGGGCATACAGTTCTTCCTGAAACTGGCTCACCGATAGCTCCTCGGAAACGGAGGCCGTTGTAGAATACGGGCCTCCGGTCCCGCAGGATGCGAGGACAGCGATAACGACCATCACCAGCGCTTTTCGGAGAGAAGTCATCTGCTTAGAGACACTCAAGATTGGGCATGCGATAAATCGAAAACGCGCCACAGCACGAACAGCGACGGGAGCCTGACGAAATCACCGACGCTCGACTATTCCTAACGGTCCTGTTTCATCGCAACAACAGGTCGCTGGCCAAATCGCATGCTTCAACTACCGGGCACGGTCGCGGCATTCCCGAACCCGCTATTTTGTCTCGTTTGCCGGCTTTGGGCTCAGACCCGCCATTGGCCGGGGCGCACCCCGTTGAGTCGGATGCGCCGCGCTTCGATGGATTTCTGGTTCAGGAAAAGACCCGGGTCAGCGCCTTGTCGACCGCCGTCGTGATCTCGTCGATGTCATCTGGGGTCGAGATCAGCGCGGGCGAGAAGCAGAGCGTGTTGTTCAGACCAGGCAGGGAACGGTTCGTCGCGCCGATCACGACGCCTTGCCCCATGCAGTCGGCGACGACGGCCTGAACCTTCTTTTCGTCAACGGGTTCCTTGGTGTCCCGATCCGCGACAAGCTCGGCGCCGCAGAACAGGCCCTTGCCGCGGACATGTCCGATGACACGGTGCTTGTCCTGAAGGGCGAGGAGGTTGTCGACCATCCGCGCGCCCATCGCGGTCGTGTTGTTCAGAAGGTCTTCTTCTTCGATGATCGCAAGGTTTTCGAGCGCCGCCGCCGGGCCTGCCGTACAGCCGCCGAAGGTCGAGATATCGCGGAAGTAGCCCATTGGATCAGCGGCGTCTTCCTTGAACATCTCGAAGACCTCTTCGGTCGTCACCATGCAGGCGATGGCGGCATAGCCGGAGGCGACGCCTTTCGCCATCGTCACGAAATCGGGT
>JASJDQ010000121.1 GCA_030065075.1 Paracoccaceae bacterium
GGGCAGGAATTCGCGCAGGGCGCGGAATGGGATCACACCGCGTCGCTGGATTGGCACTTGCTGGATCACGACTGGCACCGTGGCATGCAGGAATGGGTCCGGGCTCTGAACGGGTTCTATGCCACCACGCCGACGCTCTTTGCGACTGACTGTGATCCATCTGGTTTCTACTGGCTCGAGGTCAATCAGTCCGACCTCTCCGTCTATGCCTGGGTCCGGCAGGGTACCGAAGGGAAAAACCCGGTGGTCGTAGTGTCCAACATGACACCGACGCCGCGTGATGGCTATCGCGTTGGCGTCCCGCAAAACGAACGTTGGGACGTTGTCCTGAACAGTAATGCGGCCGAGTTCGGCGGATCCGGCCACGGTCCGACAGTCTGTGACACAGAAGGCACCGCGTGGAGCGGCCAATCGCAGTCGATCTGCTTCGATCTGCCGGGCAATACGACGCTGTTCTTCCAACTCCAGAACGCGTCGGACACCTGACGAAGGGTGCGAGCGGTTTGAGCACGCGCGCGTTACTTTTTCCGCTGGCGCACGATGAAACGGGCGCAATCGGTTGTGTTGGCGACGTGGGTGTTCACCCAAGCGTTGGCCATCTACATCTCTCTGCGGATGGGTCCATGCGACACGGCAGGTCTCATCAAGCCGCACGGCCGTGGCCGCCGCAAACTTCACGATCCGTGTCATGGGCAGGTCTAGCCGCAGTTTTCTCCCAGGCAGCGGAGGAGGGGGTTCAACGCATCCGTGCTCGGGCGTCGATCCCGCTCAGCGTTCTTGCCGACGAGGCCGCCAATTGACTTGAGGCGGGAAAACGAACTTGCTTCTAAGCGCCAGCCCTGATCCACCCGGGTCTCCACTTGGGCAGGACCCACCGATGGGCTCGAGCTCGGCATCAATTCTCTACATCGCGCTAATCCAACGTTTCTCACGAACCGCACTTGATGATCTCCCGCTGCATGGCTGCCATCAAGGTGTTGAAGTCGTTGCCCGGTGTGACGAGGTCGAAGCCTTCTTCAAGACGGCGCTTCGAAAGATCGCCGTCGCCGCAAAAGATCCCAGTCGGCACCTTGGCGGATTTGGCCCGCTCCAGAATATGGGCGACGGCCTTAGACGTGGCACTGTCCAGCAGTTCGGCGCCGGGCTTGTCGCCGAGGTCGAGGGCAAGATCGTTAGGACCGACGTAGACCATATCAACGCCGGGAACGGCGAGGATATTGTCGATATTCTTCAGCGCCTCTACCGTTTCAATCATTGGAATGGCAAGGATTTCGCCGTTGGCAGCGTCGAAATAGTCCGGACCGCCATAAAGCTTGCCCCGCGCCGGTCCGAAGGATCGTGTGCCCTGTGGCGGATAGCGGCACGCGGCGACGAATTCTTCCGCCTGTGTTCCGGTCGAGATCATCGGGCAAACCACACCATAGGCCCCCGCATCCAGAAGATGCATGATCGCCTCCGGATCGCGCGATGGTGCTCGAACCAAGGGGGTCGCGGGCGTCGCCGAGATCGCCTGAAGCATCGAGACTGCCGTTTCAAAGCCGATCAGCCCATGTTGCAGATCGACAGTGACGCTGTGAAACCCCTGGTGGCCCGCACCCTCGGCAAGGTAGCCCGACGGAATGGACAGCCATGCGTTGATGATCGGCTCTCCGCCGCGAAGCATGCCACGGAGCTTATTCTCTCTCATTTCAAGGCCTTCCAGTTCGGTCCACAGGTTCGTGCTCGGATAGTGCGAGAATACGAATTCATAACTGTTGAATACGCATTCACGATACCTTATAGACAGCGGAATAAAACGCCGCAATGGGAGGAAAGCATGCGCAAGAGAACATTCCTGGCCTCGGTCGCCGTGGGCGCCGCGATGGCCTTGTCGCCGATCATGTCCTTGGCAGAGGGGCATCTTGAAAAGTACAACCTGCTGCCCGGCAAACCCTTCGAGGGCACGAAGTTGAACATCCTCAGCGTTGTCACGCCTCAGTTCGACGGGCTGATGCTGCGCGATGAGGAGTTCACCGAAATGACCGGCATCGAGTTGGAATGGACGTTCATCCCTTTCGGCTCGCTTCAGGAAAAGATCAACGCCGAGGGCGTCGCCGCCAACGGCACATTTGACGTCGTGAACTACCTGGACAGCTGGGGCCCGCCGAACGCGCATTGGCTGAAGCGTATCGACGAATTGATGGAACGCGACGGCATCAGCATGGATCGCTACCCGGCAGCATTCGCGCGCTCGGCACAATATGAGGGCGAGACGATGGGCTTCCCACTGCGGGCGCATCCGCAGTTGATGTTCTATCGCAAGGACCTGATCCCTGAGCCGCCCAAGACATGGGAGGATGTTGTCAGGATCGGCAAGGAACTGAAGGAGAGCAATCCCGACATCGCGCCGCTTGCGCTGTATTACAACAATGACGGCAACCGTCAGAACCTGTTCATCTGGATCAACTTCCTCTGGGCCGCCGGCGCCGACATCTTCAACGATGACGGCAGTGCGGCCTGGGCGTCGCCGGAGGGTATTCAGGCGACGAAGGATTACATCGCGCTCCATACCGAGCATCAGGTGACCAATCCGAATAGCCTTGCCTTTGTCGAACAGGACGCGCGTCAGTCCTTCATGCAGGGCAAATCCGCGATGATCCCTGTCTGGTGGTGGGCCTATTCGGGTTTCTACAACCCTGACAGCTCGACGTTGACCAAGGATCAAGTCGGCTTCACCGGCATGCCATCCTATCAAGGCACGACCAAGACCTACGCGATTTCCATGCCGTTCTCGATTTCCGAGTACTCGAAGAACCAGGACGCGGCTTGGGAATTCCTGAAGTGGCTCTCGAACCCCGAGATGGACAAGGCCAACGCCATCGAGCGTGAGGTCGGCGGGAAGTCCATAGTCAACAACGTGGTGACGCATATCTCGTCTTTGCAGGACCCGGACGTGAACGCCGCCAACGATGGCATTCAGGCCGCCGCGTGGGACAGCCTGAAGGAATCCGACATCATGCCGCAAATCGCAGAATGGCCCGAAATAGGTGACATTCTGTCGGCAGCCATCGCCGAAGCCGCTGCAGGGGGCGATGTCGAGCAGTTGATGAAGGACGCGGCCGAACGTGCAGACAAGGTGCTGCGCCGCGCGGGCCGTCTCTGACCATACCAATGGAGGGTGCGTGACCTCACGCACCCGACCACCTTGCCGGCAGGCTACGCGCTTGAGCGTACCGCCGGCGAAAGGTAGCGCCCATGCGTGACAACACACTGAAATACCTTCTGGTTCTGCCTGCGGTCGTGGTGGTGTTTGCAACAGCCATCTGGCCCCTGATCGAGGCAGCGCGCCTGTCATTCACCGTAGGTCGTCTGAACCGCCCGGGGTCACTCGAGCAATATCTCGGCTGGGAGAACTACACCTGGGCTTTCCTGGAAGAACCCGCCTTCTGGAACTCGGTCTGGGTGACCGCCGTCTATACCATCCTGACGGTCGGGCTGACGACGATCATGGCCCTTGGGTTGGCGTTGTTATTGGCGCCTGGCGGACGCCTTAGAAGCTCTGCACAAACGCTTCTGATCCTGCCCTTCGCCATGTCGCCCGCCCTGATCGGCGTGTCATTCCGCTTCATGTTCAACCCGGAGTTCGGGCTTTTCGACGCCTTCTTCGGCGTTCTGATCCCGCCTTTGGCGGATGTCAGTTGGCTGGCCGATCCGAACCTTGCCTTCGCCGTCGTTGTGATGGCCGATGTCTGGGGCTGGATCCCCTTCCTGACGCTTGTTCTGATCGGTGGCTTGGCCTCGGTGCCACGCGACACCGTCGAGGCCGCACAGGTGGATGGGGCATCGGGGTGGCGCGTGTTTCGAGACATAACTCTGCCGCAGCTTGGCCCGGTGCTAGCGGTCGTCATCATCCTGAAGTCGATCTTCAGCCTGAAGACGTTCGACCAAGTGTTCATGCTGACAAACGGGGGGCCGGGCACCGCGACACAGACCCTGAGCCATTACATCTATTTCAACGGCATGAAGTACGGGCAGATCGGCTATTCGGCCGCCGTCGCGTGGCTGATGGTCATCCCGATGATCTTCCTCACCTACGCCTATGCCAAATTCGTCTTCCGAAAGAACTGATCCATGACAGGTAGACAAAGAAAGCAGTTCTGGAGGGCCGTTCACGCGGCACTCATCCTGGTGGCCATGTTCGTCATGCTGGTGCCGATCGTCTGGATCTTCCTGGCGGCGTTCAAAACCCATGTGGACGTCTATCAGTTGAAACTCTTCTTCACGCCGACGCTGGAGAACTTCGGCATCGTCTTCGATGATCCGTACCGTTTGGGTCAGAAGCTCTTCAACTCGACGATTGTCGCCCTGGTTACGGTGGTGATCGCGATCCCGATTGCGACGCTTGCGGCCTATTCATTCAGCCGGTTCAGCATGCGGGGCGAGACTATGATGCTGGTCATCATCCTTGCCACGCAATTCGTCCCGGCGGTGGTGATCATTCTGCCCTTCTTCGTCATGTTTCGAGACATCGGCCTATTGGACACACGGGTCGGACTGATCCTTGTGAACCTCGCCATCGTGATGCCTTTCGCGATCTGGATGATCAAAGGCTTCATCGACGGCATCCCGATGGACACAGAGGAAGCGGCGATGGTCGATGGCTCATCCCGCCTGCAAGTGATCCGGAACATCGTCCTGCCCATGGCGGCCCCGGGCCTTCTGACCAGCGGGATCTTCTGTTTCATCATCGCGTGGAACGAGTTCCTCTTCGCGCTGATCCTGACCAACAAGGAAGCCGTGACACTGCCCATCGGACTGGCGCTTTTCAAAGGCGAGGAGGGCGACCTTTGGAACCTTCTTTCAGCGGCGGGGATCATCATCATGGCACCGATGTTCGTCTTGGCACTGATGATCCGGAAGTACTTCGTGCAAGGCATGACCATGGGAGCAGTCCGCTAATGGCCGAGATCAAGCTCAACAACCTGACAAAACGATGGGGCGATTTCGTCGGCGTCGATGACCAGTCCTTGCACATCAAGGACCGCGAGTTCCTGGTGCTGCTTGGACCATCTGGCTGCGGCAAGACCACGACGATGAGGATGATCGCGGGGCTTGAAGACCCGACCGCCGGAGAAATCTGGATCGGCGACCGGATGGTCAATGACGACCTTCCAAAGGACCGCGACGTCGCCATGGTATTCCAGAACTACGGCCTCTACCCGCACATGACGATCTTCGAGAACATCGCCTACCCCCTTCGCGTTCGTGGCGTTGACAAGTCCGAAGTCAAGCCGCGCGTCGAGAAGGCCGCGGAGCAGGTTGAGCTGACCCAGTTCCTCGACCGGAAGCCCAAGGCGCTTTCTGGCGGTCAGCGGCAACGGGTGGCGCTGGCGCGGGCCATTGTCAGAACGCCCAAGGTCTTCCTGATGGACGAGCCCTTGTCGAACCTCGACGCCAAGCTGCGCGTCACCATGCGGGCAGAGTTGAAGCACCTTAGCCGCGAATTGCAGATTACGACGGTCTACGTCACCCACGACCAGATCGAAGCGATGACGCTCGCCGACCGAGTGGCGGTCATGAAGCACGGCGTCATCCAGCAGCTGGGTACTCCTGACGAGATTTATAACGACCCCGCCAACCTCTTTGTTGCCGGGTTCATCGGCTCGCCCGCAATGAACCTTATCAACGGCTCGGTAAGGAACGGCATGTTCGTCACCACCGGCGGGACGCAACTGGTCAAACTGGATGCGGCAGACCGCGCCAAGGCTATTCTGGGCGTGCGTGCGGATGACATGCAGGTGCACGACGCCGGACAAGGCGACATCGACGTCACGATCTATGCCTTTGAGAACACAGGTGAAAGCACTTTGCTGACAGTTCAATGGGGCAAGCAAAGGGTCATAGCTCGCGGCGACCGGCACCTACGCAAGGATCAGGATGAAGTGGTCGGGATCAGCCTGGACCCCGACCATCTGTATCTTTTCGACCCCGAAACCGAGGACCGCATCAGGATTTAAACGCATGGGATCGGCAAGGGTAACAGCAAGCGATGTGGCAAAGGCGGCTGGAGTCAGCCAGCCGACAGTCAGCCGCGTCTTCAATCGCTCTACCGCTGTCGATCCGGTGAAGGCCGAGCGCGTGCGTGCAGTTGCCAAGGAACTTGGGTACATCCCCAACCTCGTCGCACGGTCGCTCAATTCCGGGAACTCGTTCCGGATCGGAATTGTCCTGGCATACTTGAAGAACGGGTTCTTCGGTGAAGCTTTGCAGCGGCTGTCCAAGGCGCTGAATGCTCGGGGCTATTCGGTCACTGTCTATTTTGCCGGCAACCGTTCGGACGAGGTCAATGCCATTGTCGAAGACCTGCTTGCTGACCAGGTCGATGGCATCGTTCTTGCCAGCATCAGCCTGTCGAATGAACTTGTGACGCGCGTCCGGAAATCGGGAATTCCCTGCGTCCTGTTCAATCGCGGCCAAAGCGATCCCGATGTGTCCATGGTCACCGCCTCGAACTTCGAAGGCGGCAGACTGGCGACAGACTTCCTAATCAAGGCCGGCCACCGCCGCATAGCGCATCTTGCGGGGTGGCGCGAAGCCCTGAACGGAGTGGATCGCAAGAACGGATTTCTTGCCGCGATGGAGGCGGCGAACCTCAAACCGGTCGCCTGTATCGACTGTCACTTCCGGCGGAACGTGGCGATGGATGAAACGCGCCGCTTGTTCGCATCGCCCAAGCCGCCCGACGCGATTTTCGTCGCCAACGATCACATGGCCTTCGGCGTGCTCGAAGTGCTTCGAGAGGAGCTTGCTCTGCGCGTCCCCGAAGACGTCTCTGTCATCGGATACGACGATGCCCCAATGGCAAACTGGAAGACCTTCGATCTGACCACTGTCAGGCAACCGCTCCACCGGATGATCGAGGCGACTGCAACGTTGCTGCTGAACGAAATCCAGGACAACGAAAGGCCGCATGAAAAAATCGAAATACCAGGCGAACTGATTGTTCGGGGTTCTGCCCGGTTGCCCGAAGGACAAATACGCAGTGCCCTCAGCGCGTCGGTCGACGCACAGGATTGAAGATTAATGAGGAGTTTGGACATGACCCGGATTACCCAGACAGAAGCCAATGCCCGCCACGTCAAGCGAAGTGACTACCAATCCTGTACCGTCGCCTTCATCGACTGCAAGAAGCCGGGATCGCATCTGAAACAGAACTATTCGATCATCGGACCCGGGGTCACCTCGTCCTCCGAACAGGTGATCAACCTGCCCGAAGCGCATGGCTTCAACATAGGCGCGGCGGCCATGCCCACGGGCATCACCAATAACCTTCACATCCATTTCACCGCCGAGGTTTTCATGGTCTATGACGGCGAATACACGTTCCGCTGGGGCTCAAACGGCGAAAACGAAATCGTCGGTCGCCCGGGCGATGTCCTGTCCGTGCCAACGTGGATCTTCCGCGGCTTCACCAACACCGGCGAAGGGGAAGGATGGGTGTTCACGACCCTGGGTGGCGACAACACGGGCGGGGTCATCTTCCACCCCGAGATTTTGCGCGAGGCGGCCGACTATGGATTGTACCTTTCCAAGGACAACCAGTTGATCGACACCTCCAACGGCGATCCTGTGCCCGGCGAAGACCAACGCATGGCACCGATGGCCGATCAGGACGTCGCCAAGCTGCGCAGCTACAGCCCGGAAGAGATGCGCCAGCGCGTGGTGGCCAGGGAAGACCGTGACTTCCGCCCTGCGTTCATCGATGCGGCGCTTGAAGGCTGTGGAGCCGAAATCGCGCCCGTCATTGGCCATGGTATCACGCAAAACCGGGATCACGTTGCAAAAATCCGTAATCCGCATGGCTTCTCGATGGAATGGCTGCGCCTTGGGCCGGGCCAGAAGGTCTCGCCATTCGCGTTGATCGACAAGATGGTCGTGATCCCGCGCGACGACGGTCTTCGGATTTCGATGAACGACGAACAGGACGCGGTCGTCGATCTGGGTGGGTGGGATACCTTCTCGATCCCGGCCGACGTTGTGCGCTCGCTCGAGAACACAGGCGACGCGGTCATCGAGGTTCTGATCGTGGTGTCGGGTGATCATCAGAAACGTCCGCAGTTCCGGGGTCACGTTATCGAGACGGCCTTCGCGAAAGGCGCGACGCTCGACGCGCAGGGCTATGTCGCCGAGGCGCATCTGATCCCTAATTACGGCATGGTGGCAGAGTAGGCCGTGACGCGCATCGAAACGAGAAAGGCGGAAAAGTGGGTTCTGGTTCCTGGCACCCTCTGTACCGACCGCGTCTTCGCCCCTCTCCTCGACCAACTCGGGGTACAGAAATGCGACCGGCACTTCGTGTCCGTGGATGCGCCCGACGTGCGAGACTACAAAGCCCGGTTCGAGACAAGCTTGAAAGGCGGAGATATCGTCTGCGGTTTCAGCCTGGGCGCCCTGGTTTTGGCCCACAATCTTGATGCGCTTAAGGCGGCGCGGGCGGTGGTGCTTCTGGCGTCCAACCCGTTCCCCGATCCGCCTGGCAACCGCGCCAACCGGGAAGCCGTGCGCGACCGGGTGCTGGCAGGCGATGCGCGGGGCTGGATTGCCGAGAACTGGGCGGCGATGTCGGCAACTGAGGGCGAGGAACTCAGGCAGTTTGTCGCCTCCATGGCCGAAGACACATCGCACCTCATCACGGCTCAGACCGAATTGGCGGCATCCCGACCCGGTGCGGAAGATCAGCTTCTGAACACCGATCTACCGCTGATCTTTGTGACCGGTTCCGAAGATCGGTTGACTCCCTCGGCCTCCATAAGAGAGATCGTCGATAATGCGACATCTGCCCATCTTTCGGTGGTGGAGGACCTTGGGCATTTCGCATTGATTGAAGCGCCCGACCGGGTCGCCGACGCCATTCGAGAAGGCTTCGAGGCAGTCGGTCTGAAAGCAGCAATAGAGGGTCACGCCCATGTCACGCGAGAGCATTCCAGCGTCACTTCTTGAAAAGCTGTGCGGTGTCGATACGCCAACCGTATGCAATGCCATTGAGGTCGCGCAAGGCAAGCGCGGGTTCAATCGCTTCACCAAAGGCACGATGTTCCACTGCAAACCGGGGATGCCCGCGATGGTCGGACGGGCCCGAACGGCCAGGATTGCCGGACTTGCGCCCCCCACCGAGGATGAAGCCACGATCAAGGCGCGGCGACTGGAGTATTTCCGATCCATGGCCCGTGGCCCGGATCCAACCGTGGCTGTCGTCGAGGATTTGGACTACCCGAACTGCATAGCCGGATGGTGGGGTGAGGTGCATGTCGCCGTCCACAAAGGGCTCGGCATGAAGGGCGCTGTCACCAATGGTGTCATGCGTGACCTCGATGTGATTGATGAGGGGTTCCCGATACTGGCGGGGTCCATCGGGCCCAGCCACGGATTCGTTCACGTCAAGGAACTGGGCAAACAGGTTTCCGTGATGGGGATGCAGGTCGAAGAAGACGATCTCATCCACGCCGACCGCCATGGCGCAATTGTCATTCCTGAAACTGTCATTGCCAGTCTCGAAGACGCAATCGACACCGTCATCGCGAATGAAGATATAATCCTCGGACCTGCCCGGGCGTCCGGTTTCACCATCGAGAAGCTGGAAGCGGCCTGGGCCGAATTCGAGGCACGCCGCACGTGAAGGAAACGAGAGCGGAAATCATCCTTCAACTCCAGCCGATCCGCACATCGGCAAACTAAGGAAACAGGAAATGTCGAAGAACGTCGCTGTTATCGGGCTTGGATCGATGGGATACGGGATTGCCGCCTCTGCCTTGCGTGGCGGGCACGATGTCTGGGGGCAAGACATCAATGCTGCACAGGTCGAGAAATTCCGCAGCGAGGGCGGCCAGACAAGCGATCTAAGCGCTGCCGCGGCCACCCTCGACGCCGTTGCGGTCGTCGTGCTGAACGCCCAGCAGACCGAGGCGGTCCTGTTTGGCGAAGACGGGATCGTGCCTAAACTGAAACCCGGCGCCGTCGTGCTGTCCTGCGCGACCGTTCCTCCTGCGTTTGCCAAGGAAATGGCGGCGCGCTGTGGTGAGAGCGGGGTTCACTATCTGGATGCGCCGATTTCAGGTGGCGCAGTCAAGGCCGCAAACGGACAGCTTTCGATCATGGCCTCGGGCACGGCGGAGGCCTTTGCAGCTGCAAGACCGGTGCTGGACTCAATCGCCGAGACCGTCTTTGAACTCGGTGACACCGCTGGTGCGGGCAGCGCGATGAAGGCCGTCAATCAGCTTCTGGCCGGTGTGCATATCGCGACGATGGCCGAGGCGCTGACGTTCGGCATGACCCAAGGCGTGAGCCCCGAAAAATTCGTCGAGGTCATCAGCAAATGCGCGGGTACAAGTTGGATGCTTGAAAACCGGGCGCCGCATATCGTTGCGGGCGACTATACACCGCATAGCTCAATTAATATCTGGCCCAAGGATCTGGGCATCGTCCTCGACATCGCGAAATCCGCGCAGTTCAGTGCGCCGATCACCGCCGCGGCCCTTCAGCAATTCGTTGCTGCCGCCGGGATGGGTCACGGCTGGGAAGACGACGCAGCAGTGGCCAAGGTCTATGCGCGCAACGCAGGCCTGACGCTGCCGGGAGAAGACGAATGACGACCGTTCTTGGCTGCATCGCTGACGACTTCACTGGAGCAACTGACCTGGCGGGATTGCTGGCGCGAAGCGGCGCGGATGTCTCGCTGCGCATTGGCATCCCTAAGGTGCAAGCGAGCGAGGCAGCTGCCTTTGAAGTCATTGCCCTGAAGTCTCGCACCGCGCCGGTCAGCGAGGCCGTGTCAGAGGCCTTGGCCGCATTGGAGTGGCTGCGGACCGCAGGGGCTCAGCGGTTTTTCTGGAAATACTGCTCGACCTTCGACTCAACGCCAGAGGGCAACATCGGACCGGTCGCCGAAGCCTTGATGGAAGCCCTCGGGACGGACCAGACGATCTACTGCCCCGCCTTCCCCGAGAACGGGCGCTCGATCTTCATGGGAAACCTTTTCGTCGGGCAGCAACCGCTGGCCGAAAGCCCGATGAAAGACCATCCGCTGACACCCATGCGGGACAGCAACCTGATGCGGCTTCTGGAGCCGCAGGTGACACGCCCGGTCGGGTTGGTCGACAGGCTGATAGTGGCGCGTGGCGCGGATGCGGTCAGGTCCGAACTCGCGGCTCTGAAGACAAAGGGTGTGGCTCACGTGGTGGTCGATGCTGTTGCCAATGACGACCTGACGATCATCGCCGAAGCCTGTCGCGAGATGTCCCTGATGACCGGCGGATCGGCCATCGCGATGCCGTTGCCGGCGCTCTACCTGTCTGACGGCGTCTTGTCTCGTGCTGCAAAGGGGACCCCGGCGCCAAATCTTGAAAGCGACGCGGTGGTCCTCTCGGGCAGTTGCTCGGCCATGACCAACCGCCAGGTTGCGGACTACATGGCACGCGGGAAACCCGCCTTTCGCCTCGACCCATCCGAGCTTGCGGAAAACGGACCGGACAAGGCGCTTGAGTGGCTTGCCGCACAGGATTTGGCCCTCGCGCCGCTTGTTTATGCAACCGCGGACCCGGCAAGTGTCAAGGCATCGCAGGAAAAACTGGGCGTCGCACAGGCGGGCGCCATTGTGGAGGCGGCCCTTGCCGCTTGTGCCGTTGCCGCCCGCGACGCCGGGGCCCGGCGGTTCGTGGTCGCCGGTGGTGAGACGTCGGGTGCCGTTGCCAAGGCGTTAGGCGTCGAACGGCTGAACATCGGAAAAGAGATCGCGCCGGGCGTGCCATGGACATTCTGCCAATCCGGCGGACATGACATTGCACTGACGCTGAAGTCGGGCAACTTTGGCTCCGAGGCGTTCTTTACCGACGCCTTTGAGATGTTGGAGACCGCATGACCGACGCCGCCCTACGCGAGCAAATCTGTCTGCTGGCAAAGTCACTTTTCGACCGGGGACTTACCCACGGCAGCACGGGCAATATCTCGGCGCGGACCGAGGATGGCGGTTTGCTGGTCTCGCCGACCGGCACCAGTTTTGGGCGGCTGGACCCCGGGCACCTCAGCCGCTTCGATGCCACGGGCAAGCACATCTCGGGCGACAAGCCCACGAAGGAAATGCCGCTTCACACGGCCTTTTACGACACGCGAAGCACCGCCGGGGCGGTCGTACATCTGCACTCCTGTCATTCGGTCGCCTGGTCCATGATGCCGGAGGCCGACGAGGACGACTTCCTGCCGCCGCTCACGCCTTACGCCATCATGAAGCTGGGCCGGGTTAAGCTCTTGCCGTTCTTCTTGCCGGGCGATCCGGCAATGGGAGACGCCGTGCGCGGTTTGGCAGGCAAACGCAGCGCCGTCATGCTGGCGAACCACGGCCCGGTGGTGGCGGGCAAGA
>JASJDQ010000122.1 GCA_030065075.1 Paracoccaceae bacterium
CGCGAGTGGTTCCCCGACGCCGACATCAAGGTCGTCGAAGCGCCCGCGCGCGGCTATCAAGAGGTGCTGGCCGGACGCGCCGATGTCTTCATCACATCGAACATCGAAGGCTCGACACTGGAAGAGAAATTCGGCGTCGTGCGCGTCCCCAACACCGAGCCCCGCGCGCCGTCGCCCATCGCGATGCTGGTGCCGCAGAACGACCAAGTTTGGATCAACTACGTGAACAACTGGGTCAAGCTGAAGAAGGCCAAGGGCTTCTTCGAGGCCAACAGGGCCAAGTGGGGTCTCTGACACCCCGATGTCGGCGGCGGGTCACACTTTGCCCGCCGCCGAAGCGCTTGCGCCCGGGCGTTCTGGATGGTGAAATAGGGTCATCCATGAAAGATCCGAAAGGAAGCGCCTCCGATGTCAGACCGTTTTGACAAGGGGATGCAAGTGCGCCGCAAGGTTCTGGGCGACGCGCATGTCGACCGGGCCGAGGCCGCCAAGACCGATTTCGACACCCCCTTTCAGACGCTGATCACCGAAGGAGCCTGGGGAACCGTCTGGGCCGACGACACGATTTCGCACCGCGACCGGTCCTTGCTGACGCTGGCGCTTCTGGCGGCGATGGGCAACTTCGAGGAAATCCCGATGCACATTCGCGCCACCCGAAACACGGGTGCCAGCCCGGAAGAGGTCATGCAGGCCTTTCAACACGTCGCCATCTATGCCGGTGTCCCGAAAGCCAATCACGCGATCAAACTGGCAAAGGCAACCTATGAAGATCTTGGAGTAGACTTGTGAGTATCCCGAACAGGCCGCCCAGCGAGGGTGGCTTCATGCCCCGCGACCGCAAGTGGCAACCCGATGCCTTGACGCCCTGGTACAAGACATCGGTCAAGCGCAGCCCGCAGGCCGCCCTGCTGTCATTTCCCTCGACGCTCTCCGAAGAAACCTCGCCCGTCTTCGGCCACGGCATGTTGGGCCCGCTCGACAGCGATCTGATCCAAAACTTCGCCCAGCCGGGCGAAAGCGCCATTGGCCCCCGCATCGTCGTTCACGGGCGCGTACTCGATGAAACCGGGCGCGGTGTACCAGGAGCCCTCGTGGAGGTCTGGCAGGCCAATGCGGGCGGGCGATATCGCCACAAGAAGGAAGGCTACATCGCGCCCCTCGATCCCAACTTCGGTGGTTGCGGGCGCGTCATCACCGATGAAACCGGCGCTTACGAGTTCCGAACGATCCAGCCCGGACCCTATCCCTGGCCCAACGGCGTGAACGACTGGCGCCCCGCGCATATCCACTTCTCGGTCTTCGGGCACGGGTTCGCGCAGCGGCTGATCACCCAAATGTACTTCGAGGGCGATCCGCTCATTCCGCTTTGCCCAATCGTGAATACGCTCAAAAGCGAAGAGGCGATCCGCGCGCTGACCGCGCCGCTCGACATGCACCGCACCAGCCCCATGGATGCCCGCGCCTACAAGTTCGACATCGTGCTGCGCGGGCGGCGACAATCCTACTTCGAGAACCGGAAGGAGGGTCTGTGACATGCCCCAGAGCCTCGAGTATCTGAAGGAAAGCCCCAGCCAGACCGCCGGGCCTTACGTGCATATTGGGTGCACACCAAGCTTCTGTGGCATAGATGTCTACGGCGAGGACCTTGGTAAATCGATGAAAACTGGCCCGGTGACGGGGCAAGAGATTACAATAAGAGGCACCGTCTTCGACGGCACCGGAACACCGCTTCGCGATGCTCTGATCGAGATATGGCAGGCGGACGCTGCGGGCCTCTACGCGTCCGCAAACGAAACACGCGGCCAGGCCGATCCAAATTTCACGGGCTGGGGCCGCTCGCCTGGCCACATGGAAACCGGCGAGTTCGTCTTCGAAACCGTCAAGCCCGGCCGCGTGCCCATGCCGGACGGTCGCTTGCAGGCCCCCCATATCAGCTTCTGGATTGTCGCGCGCGGGATCAACATTGGACTGCAGACGCGCGCCTACTTCGAAGACGAGGCAGACGCCAACGCCGAAGATCCGATCCTCACCCGGATCGAGCACCAGGTCCGCGTGCCGACGCTGTTGGCGAAGAAGACGGGCGAGGGCGAATATCGTTTCGATGTTCATCTTCAGGGCCCGAACGAGACGATCTTTTTCGATGTGTAAGGTGCCCGAATGACAAAGCCCTGTATCATTTGCGTGGCCATCACCGGCTCGGTCCCGCGCAAAGCTGACAATCCAGCAGTGCCGATTTCGGTCGAAGAGCAGGTGGAAAGCACGCAAGAGGCCTTCGAAGCGGGCGCTGCGATCTGCCACGCACATGTGCGGAACGCCGACGAGACAACGACCAGCGATCCGGAAAAGTTCGCACGGTTGAAGGAGGGCCTCGAAAAGCACTGCCCGGGGATGATTATCCAATTCTCGACCGGCGGCCGCTCAGGCGCCGGGAAGGAGCGCGGCGGCATGCTGCCGCTCAAGCCAGATATGGCGTCACTGTCGGTGGGCTCGAACAACTTCCCAACGCGGGTCTACGAAAACCCGCCTGATCTTGTGGCATGGCTCGCCGCCGAGATGCTGAAGTACGACGTAAAGCCGGAAATCGAGGCCTTCGACCTCAGCCATATCTTGCAAGCCAAGCGCATGGCGGACGCCGGAGAACTGGCGGGCACGCCTTATGTCCAGTTCGTCATGGGCGTGAAGAACGCGATGCCCGCCGACCGCGAGGTCTTTGATTTCTATGTCAAAACGGTGCACCGCCTGTTCGGCGAAGACGCGCCGTGGTGCGCCGCCGGGATCGGTGCGAACCAGATCGAGCTTAACGATTGGGCGATCTCAGCGGGTGGTCACGCACGAACGGGTTTGGAAGACAACGTGCGGCTCGACAAGACCACGCTCGCGCCCTCGAACGCCGCCCTCGTGCGCCGCACGGTCGAGGTCTGCGACCGGTACGACCGTCCCGTTGCATCTGCCGCTCAGGCGCGAGAGATCCTGGGCCTCAGGCCCGCGGCATGACGCAAAGCCCAGATCGAGGATAGCTCAAACTGTCCTTCTTCCTGTCATAAGTACTCTGGACAGTTCGTGGGGCTGTCCCCTCGATCTGTCCCCAAGATCTGCAAAACATCAAACTGTGTAGTTCAGCCCAAGCCGTCCGCCATCGACATAGATCGTCTCTCCCGTGATGTAGCTGGCCTTGTCGCTTGCCAGAAAGGCAACGACGTCACCGATCTCGCGCGCCGTTCCGGGTCGGCCCAAGGGCGTCCGCGACATCGCCCGCTTGAAGGCCTCCGGGTCCGCATTGACGCCCGCCATCATCGCGGTGTCGATCGAGCCGGGGCCCACGGCATTGACGCGAATATTGTGCGGCGCCAGAGCAAGCGATGACGCCTTGGTCAGTTGCATGACGCCGCCCTTCGATGCGCAATAGGCCGGGATCGCCGGGATCGAGACCTGCGCATTGATCGATGACATGTTGACGATCGCCCCTTCGATGCCTTTCTCGATCATGGTGCGGGCGGCGCGTTGCGTGGCGACAAAGACGCCGCGCAGGTTGATGCCGATCACCTTGTCGAAGGCCCCCAGCGAATAAGACATGAAATCAGCGGGCTCCGCGACGCCTGCGTTGTTGACCAGCACGGCGACCGGGCCAACCTCGGCTTCGATCCGGTCGAACAAGGCCAGCACCGCATCGGCATCGCTCATGTCGACGGCCATTCCCACCGTACCGCGCCCCAGCTTTTCAGCGGCAGCGGTGACCCCCTCGCCGTTGATATCGGCCAGCACGACCCGGTAGCCATCCTCGGCCAGCGCCTCGCCACAGGCGTAGCCGATGCCCTGCGCGCCGCCGGTGACAAGCGCAATTTTCTGATCCGACATGGGGACCTCCTTGATGGTTCTCAATCCGGTTCTGACCTCAAGCGATCCGAACGTCCAGAGCCGTCAGTCGGCCAGCCCGTAGCCGCTGAACTTCGCAAGCGTCTGGTCAATGATCTCATCCGACAAGATGATCGGGTCGCCCGTTTGCAGCGCGATGGCGTACTGGCTCGCCAAGGCTTCCAGCTCGACAGCCCGCCACATCGCCTGCGCCAAGTCGGTGCCAAGCGCAATCGCCCCGTGATTGGCCAGAAGGCACGCGGTCCGGTCCCGCAAGGCTTCAACTGCATGGGCCGAAAGCTCGGCCGTTCCGAAGATGGCGAAAGGCGCGCAGCGCACCGAATTGCCGCCAAAAGCCGCGATCATATAATGCGCAGCGGGGATGTCCTTTTGCAGCATCGATAGCGCCGTGCAGTAATTCGGATGGGCATGAACGATCGCGTGGACGTCCGGTCGTTCGTTCAGAATGTCCAGATGAAACCGCCATTCGGATGATGGCTTGCACGGCCCCTCCCACGCACCGCCCCCATCAAGTGGCATGGTCGCAATCATCTCGGGCATTAGGGTTTCACAGGGCACCCCGGATGGCGTGATTAAAACTGTGTCGCCGTAGCGGACCGAGATATTGCCCGACGTTCCCTGGTTCAGACCACTGGCATTCATCGAAAGGCAGGCGTCGATAATATCCTGTCGAAGGGCTGTTTCGTCCATGGGCCTGACTATGAGTTGCGCCAACGCTCGGTGCAACCGATCTTGGCGTGAAGAAATTGGTTGACTTTTCATCGCAAGAGCCGTGAAATTTCGGTACGAATTTTCACGAAGGAGAGTCGCGTGACCATTGTCGCGTCGCCTGAAAGCCTGGGCCAGGATTTGCGCATCCTGCGCAAGCAGCGCGGCCTGACGCTGACGCAACTCGCGCAATCCATCGGGCGCTCCGTCGGATGGTTGAGCCAGGTGGAACGCAACCTCTCCGAGCCGTCGATGAATGAACTGGGCGCCTTGGCCAAGGCGCTGGATGTTTCGGTCGACAGCTTCTTCGGCCCAGTGCCCGCCGCACCGCATGAAGCCGAGCATATCGTCCGCAAGGACAACCGCCGCCCGATGAGCCCGCGTGTGCCGGGGTTGGTCGAAGACCTCCTGTCGCCTGATCTGACCGACGATTTTGAAGTCGTCCATTCAACCTTCGCCGCAGGTGCTGAGCGCCGTGAGACCGTGACCCGGCCCACGCAAGAGGTCGGCTACATCGTCTCGGGCGAGCTGGACATTACCATCGACGGCAAGTCCTTCCGCTTGGGCGAGGGCGACAGTTTCCGCATCCGGGGCGAACCGTTTTCCTGGGCCAATCGCGGCTCTGATCCCTGCATCGCGATCTGGGTGATCGCGCCACCTGTTTACTGAAGGAGCCTTCCCATGGCCGACTTTCCATCGACAGCACGTGTGGTCATCATCGGCGGCGGCGCCGTCGGGGCCTCGTCGCTCTATCATCTCGCGAAGGCGGGCTGGACCGACTGCGTCCTTCTGGAAAAGAACGAACTGACGGCAGGCTCAACCTGGCACGCCGCCGGCAACGTGCCGACCTTCTCGACCAGTTGGTCGATCATGAACATGCAGCGCTATTCGACCGAGCTTTATCGCGGGCTGGCGGAGGCCGTGGACTACCCAATGAACTACCACGTCACCGGGTCGCTCAGGCTGAGCCACTCGAAAGAGCGCACGCAAGAGTTCGAACGCGCGCGCGGCATGGGCCGCTATCAGGGCATCGACATGGCCATGATGACGCCTGACGAAGCTGTTCAGATGTACCCGTTCATGGAAACCCACGACCTGCACTCGGTGCTTTACGATCCGACCGACGGCGACATCGACCCTGCCCAGTTGACGCAGGCCTTGGCCAAGGGCGCGCGGGATCTCGGCGCTCAGATCATCCGTTTCTGCCCGGTGACAGGTGTGACGCAAAAGCCCGATGGCTCGTGGATCGTTCACTCGGAAAAAGGCGACATCGCCTGTGAGTTTGTGGTGAACGCCGCCGGCTACTACGCCCAACAGGTGGGTGAGTGGTTCAAGCCCTACGGCGGGCGCACCGTCCCGATGATGGTGATGAGCCACCAATACGTGCTGACTGAACAGGTCTCTGAGATCGAATCCCACGCAAAAGAAAAGGGCGGCAAACTCCCGCTCCTCCGCGACGTCGACGTATCTTATTACCTTCGGCAAGAAAAAAACGGTTTCAACATTGGGCCTTACGAGCCCAACTGCAAAGGCCACTGGATGACTCCGGACGACCAAATGCCGGACGATTTCAGCTTCCAGCTTTACCCCGACGACCTCGACCGGATCATGGACATCGTCGCTGACGCCATGGAGCGCGTGCCGCTTTCGGGCAGCGCGGGCGTCGAGCGGATCATCAACGGCCCCATCCCCTATGCCCCCGATGGCCTGCCGCTCATCGGCCCGATGCCCGGCGTGAAAAACGCCTTCGAGGCCTGCGTCTTCACCTTCGGCATCGCGCAGGCGGGTGGCGCAGGCAAGGTGCTGGCCGAATGGATCACCGAAGGCGAAACCGAATGGGACATGTGGAGCGTCGACCCCCGCCGCTTCACGGCCTACGCCGATCAGGACTATGCCAACGTCAAGGGGATGGAGGTCTATGGCCACGAATATGCCATGCACTTCCCGTGCCACGAATGGCCTGCCGGTCGCGACAAGAAGTTCTCGCCCGTCCACGACCGCATCGTTGCCGCAGGCGGCGTGATGGGTGCCTACAACGGCTGGGAACGCGCAAACTGGTTCGCGAAACCGAGCGACGACACCAGCGAAGAAGCCACCCAGACCTGGAATCGCGCGGGCCCTTGGGAGCCGCGCATTCGCGAGGAATGCGAAGCCGTCCGCGACGGCGTCGGCGTGCTCGACCTGCCGGGCTTCTCGCGCTTCGACCTGCAAGGCCCCGGTGCCGGCGACTGGCTCAAGACCCGCATCGGCGGGGGCTTGCCGAAGCCCGGGCGCATGACGCTCGCCTATTTCCCCGACAACCGGGGCCGTATCCTGACCGAGATGAGCGTGATGTCCCACGGAACCGACCACTACATGCTGATCACGGCGGCAACCGCGCAATGGCACGACCGCGACGTGCTGCTGAACGGGATGCCCGAAGCTCTGACTCTGACCGACCGAACCGACGACTTCTCGGCACTCATCGTAACCGGTCCGAAGTCTCGGGCATTGTTCGAGAAGATTGCACCAGAGGCCGACCTGAGCCTGCCGTGGCTTTCACTGCAGGAAGCAGAAGTCGCCGGACGCCCGGCAGCCCTGGCGCGCGTCAGCTTCGCAGGCGAGCTTGGATGGGAAATCCACGCGGCCAACGCCGAAATCCCCGCCATCTACGATGCCGTGATCGCGGCAGGCGCCAAACGGTTTGGCATGTACGCGCTGAACTCGCTTCGAATCGAAAAGGGCTACCGCGCGTGGAAGGGCGACCTCTCGACCGATTATTCGCTTCTCGAAGGCGGTCTCGACCGGTTCATCCGCTTCGACAAGCCAGAGGACTTCCCGGGGAAGGCCGCACTTCTCAATGAAAAGCAGCAGGGTGTGAAGAAGCGCTTCGTGACGCTCAAGGTCGACGCCAACGGAGCGGATGCGCCCTATATGTCGACGCTCTGGAAAGAGGGCGAGGTCGTAGGCGAAACCACCAGCGGAGCTTGGGGCTACCGCGTGAACGCCAGCGTGGCGTTGGGCATGTTGCGCTCGGATCTGACCGCGCCTGGGACCGAGGTCGAGGTCGATATCTACGGCCAGATGTGCCGCGCCGTGGTGCAGGAGGATGCGCCCCTTTGGGACCCGGCGAACGAAAGGCTTCGGGCGTGAGCGCGGCGATCATCGACGATGACGCCCAAAGGATCATTCGGGAATTCCCGCTCGGCATCATCGCGTCGGGCGGGCCGGACGGACCAGCGGCTTCGCCCAAGGGCACCTTCCTCGTCCTCGACCCCAAAACGCTGGCCTATGGAGATATTCGGTCACCCGGCTCGCGCGCGAACCTTTCCGAAGATGCCCGCTGCGAAACGGTTTTCGTCGATCCGTTCCGCCGCAAGGGCGTCAGAATTAGGGGTGAAGCGAGTATCGTGAACAAATGCGATACAAGCTTCGCTAACAATCTTCAAAACTGGAGAGACGTCTGGGGCGACCTTGCCGACCGGATCGGTGCACTTGTCCTGATCAGTGTCACCCGCGTTTCGCACATCACAACGCCTCCCTACGACACCGGCGCGACCGAAGACGAGATGATCGCGCTCTACAAGACCAAATATGCGGAGCTCTATCCGTGAGTGCCATCACCCTTCTCGACGGCGGCATGGGTCAGGAACTGCTCGCACGCACCGGTGCCACGCCCACCGGACTTTGGTCGACGCAGGTCATGATCGACCATCCGGACGCCGTGCGCGGCGTTCACGACGATTATTTCGCGGCAGGGGCCGACATAGCGACCACCAACACCTATGCGATCCACCGCGACCGACTTGTAAAGGCGGGGTGCGAAGACCAGTTCGAAGCGCTTCACCAACAAGCCGTGGACATTGCCGTGGCGGCACGCGATGCCTACGGGGCAGGTCAGGTCGCTGGTTCGCTGGGGCCGCTCGGCTGGTCCTACAAGGCCGAGTTTGCACCCCCAAGCGAAGAGGCCGCCCCGCTCTATGCGGAAATCGTGGCGCTGCACGATCCCCATGTCGATCTCTTCATCCTGGAAACCATGTGCGGCGTCGATCAGGCGCGCGGCGGCTTGATGGGTTGCACTCGCACCGACAAGCCGGTCTGGCTGGCCCTCAGCGTCGATGATGATGACGGCACCAGGCTGCGCTCGGGCGAACCCTTGGCCGATGTTCTGTCCCTTCTGGACGAGTTCGATGCGTCGGCGGTTTTGCTGAACTGCTCGCGTCCGGAAGCGATCAGCGCCGGTCTGTCTGTGCTCGCCACCGGCGACCGCCCGTTTGGCGCTTATGCAAACGGCTTCACCTCGATCTCCGACAGCTTCAAGGAAGCGGGCGCGACAGTGGACCGGCTGGAAACACGCCGCGACCTGGGGCCGTCTGAATATGCCAATTTCGCCGATGCCTGGATGCAGACCGGCGCCACGATCATCGGCGGCTGTTGCGAAGTCGGACCCTCTCACATCGCCGAAATCGCCAAGCGCACAGGAAAGACACCACAATGACTTTGCCCACCCACGCTCGCGTCGTGATCATCGGAGGCGGCGTCTCCGGTTGTTCGCTCGCCTATCATCTGGCGGAACGCGGCTGGACCGACATCGTCCTTCTCGAACGCAAGAAACTCACCTGCGGCACCACCTGGCACGCCGCAGGGCTGATCGGCCAGTTACGCGCGAACCAGAATATGACGCGCCTCGCCAAATACTCGGCCGACCTCTACCAGCGGCTGGAGGCTGAAACCGGCGTCGCCACCGGCATGCGCATGGTCGGCTCGATCACCGTCGCCCTGACCGAGCACCGGCGCGAAGAGATTCTGCGCCAGGCCAGCCTCGCCCGCGCTTTCGGGGTCGAGGTCGAAGAAATCTCGCCCAGCGCCGCAAAGGAAATGTACCCCCATCTGACGGTCGATGACGTCGTCAGCGCCGTTCACCTGCCGGGCGACGGCCAATGCGACCCCGCCAATATCGCCATGGCGCTGGCCAAGGGCGCAAGGATGAAGGGCGCGCAAATTGTCGAAGGTGTGAAAGTCACCAGAGTGGCCGACGATGGTGAAGCAGTCACCGGGGTCGACTATGTGCAAGCCGACGGAACCACCGGCCACATCGCGGCCGAGCATGTCGTGAACTGCGGCGGCATGTGGGGCCGCGACCTCGCCGCCGCCTCCGGCGTCACCCTGCCGCTTCACGCTTGCGAGCACTTCTATCTCATCACCGAACCGGTCCAGGGGCTGGGCCACCTCCCGGTCCTGCGCGTGCCGGATGAATGCGCGTACTACAAGTCCGACGCGGGCAAGATGATGCTGGGGGCCTTCGAGCCCAAGGCCAAGCCCTGGGGCATGGGTGGCATATCCGAGGATTTCGAGTTCGACACGCTCCCCGAGGATTTCGAGCACTTCGAGCCGATCCTGGAGATGGCCATGCACCGCCTGCCGATGTTCGAAACCGCCGGGGTCCACACCTTCTTCAACGGCCCCGAAAGCTTCACACCGGACGACCGTTACTACTTGGGCGAGGCGCCGAACCTCCGGAACTACTGGGTCGCGGCAGGCTACAACTCGATCGGCATCGTCTCCTCCGGCGGCGCGGGGATGGCGCTGGCCGCCTGGATGGACGAAGGCCATCCGCCGTTCGATCTCTGGGACGTCGACATTCGCCGCGCCCAGCCGTTCCAACGAAACCGCCGCTATCTGAAGGAACGCGTGACCGAAACGCTGGGTCTGCTCTACGCCGATCACTACCCCTTCCGCCAGGTCGAAACGGCACGCGGCGTCCGCCGCTCACCAATCCATGAGCACCTGAAAGAGCGGGGTGCGGTCTTCGGCGAAACCGCCGGATGGGAACGCGCCAACTGGTTCGCGAACGAAGGTCAAGAGCGCGATTACCGCTACGACTGGCACCGCCAGAACTGGTTCGAAAACCAGCGCGCCGAACACATGGCGATGCGGACAGGCGTCGGGCTTCTTGACATGTCGTCCTTCGGCAAGATCCGTGTCGAAGGCCCGGGCGCGCTCACTTTCCTGCAACGCGTCTTCGCGGGCGACGTCGACAAGCCTGCGGGTACGATCACATACGGCCAGATGTTGAACGAACGCGGTGGTATCGAATGCGACCTGACCGTGACGCGCCTCAACGCCACCGCCTTCCTGCTGGTTGTCCCCGCCGCCACCGTGCAACGCGATCTTGCCTGGCTCAAACGGCAGCTGGGTGACGATGTCGCTGTCATATTGGATGTCACCGCGTCCGAAGCCTGCTTCCCCATCATGGGACCGAAAGCGCGCGGTCTGCTGGCGGCGGTCTCTCCGGACGACTTCTCGAACGAGACCTTCCCTTTCGGAACCGCACGCGAGATCGAGATCGGCCTCGGCCTTGCTCGCGCCCACCGGATCTCCTACGTCGGAGAACTCGGCTGGGAACTCTACATCTCTGCCGACCAGGCCGCCCATGTCTTTGAAACGATCACGGAAGCCGGTGCAGATCACGGCCTGAAACTCTGTGGTCTCCACGCGATGGACAGCTGCCGGATCGAAAAAGCCTTCCGCCACTTCGGCCACGACATCACGGACGAAGACCACGTGGTCGAAGCAGGCCTCGGCTTTGCCGTAAAGACCAAAGCGAAAAACAACTTCATCGGACGCGACGCCGTGCTGAAAAAACGCGAAGAAGGCGTAAAGCGCCGCATGCTCCAGTTCCGCCTGACCGATCCGGATCCCATGCTCTTCCACAACGAAGCGCTCGTCCGCGACGGTCAGATCGTCGGCATCGTCACCAGCGCCAATTATGGCCACGCCTTGGGCGGCGCCATTGGTATGGGTTACGTGCCCTGCAATGGTGAGACGCCCGAACAGGTCCTGGCAAGCACCTATGAAATCGAAATCGCAGGCACCCGCGTCAAAGCGGACGCCAGTCTCGCGCCGATGTATGATCCGAAGGCGGAACGGATGAAGGGATAAGAACAGTCGAGTTGCCAGCTTTGGAGTTGAGGAGGATGGCGGGTTTGAGCCCTTCGCGGACATTAGTTGCGAAGAAAACCAAGGCACGGAGTCAACTCCAAAGCTGGCAACTCGACTGTTCTTATCCCTTCATCCGTTCCGCCTTCGGATCATACATCGGCGCGAGACTGGCG
>JASJDQ010000123.1 GCA_030065075.1 Paracoccaceae bacterium
CTTGACCGACAACCCCGATTTCGATGGCAGTGTTCTGGTCGTGGAACGCGATACGTCCTACGAGTTCTGCTCGACCGCGCATACGAATTCCTGCATGCGCCAGCAGTTCAGTACCGAGTTGAACGTGCGCATTTCCCAGTTCGCTGCAGACTTCGTGAAGAACGTCCGCGACCGAATGGGCGGAGATGCGCGGGTGCCCCACCTGAGCATCCACAACTTCGGCTACATGTACCTGGCCGACACGGAATACTTCGCCAACGTCCTTCGCCGGAACCAAAAGATCCAGCGTGCGGCAGGCGCGGCGACCGAATTGATGACGGCGGAAGAGATCAAAGAGGCCTTCCCGTTCTACAACACGGACGACATCGTCCTTGGCTCGATCAACCGCGTGGATGAAGGCTATTGGGATGGCGCGACGGTCTTTGACTGGTGGCGGCGTCAGGCCCGCGAGCGGGGCGTTGAGTACATCCACAACGAAGTCGTCGCGATCACAAAGAACGCGGCAGGCACGCGGGTCGAAAGCGTCACGCTGGCTTCGGGCGACGTTGTGTCTTGCGGACAAGTCGTCAATGCGAGCGGACCTCGGGCGGCACGCACCGCGGCCATGGCGGGGATCGATGTTCCGGTCGAGCCCCGAAAGCGCTTCACATGGGTTTTCAAGGCCGAACAACCGCTTGACCGCGACTTGCCATTGACGATCGATCCATCCGGCGTGCATGTCCGCGAAATCGGCGGCGGCACCTATCAATGCGGCGGGCATGCAATGGTGGATCCAGCGGTCGACTTCGACGATTTCGCCATGGACCACGCGCTTTGGGAAACGCACATCTGGCCAACCATCGCGACCCGCATTCCACAGTTCGAAGCGATCAAGGTACAAAGCGAATGGGCGGGCCACTATGCGATGAACACCTTTGACCATAATGCGATCATGGGGCCGCATAATGAGGTGACGAATTTCGTCTTTCTGAACGGCTTCTCGGGCCATGGGCTACAGCAGTCGCCAGCCATGGGGCGTGGCACCGCCGAGTGGCTGACCTATGGCGCATATCGCAGCCTAGATCTGACACCCTTCGGCTATGACCGGATCGTCAGAAACGAACCCATCGTGGAACACGCCGTTATCTAAAGATGCGAAAGGAAGCGACATGACAAAGCAAGTGGCCCTCGTCGTGGGTGGTGGCAGCGGGATCGGGGCCGACTCCGCGCGCCTGCTGTCAGAGCGCGGTTTCGACATCGGCGTCATGTCGTCTTCGGGCAAAGGCGAAGCGTTGGGCCAATCGCTCGGCGGTCTCGGATATACCGGTTCCAATCTGGAGCCCGGCGATCTGAAGACGTTCATCGATGCCGCAATGGATCGTTTCGGTCGTATCGACGCGCTGATCAACTGTGCCGGTCACGGCCCCAAGGGCGACATCGACGAGATCAGTGACGAAGATTGGAACCTTGGCATGGATTACTATCTGATGAATGTCATCCGCGCGACCCGGCTGGTGACACCGATAATGACCGCGCAGCAGAAGGGCTCAATCGTGAATATCTCGACCTTCGCGGCTTATGAACCTGACCCGGACTTTCCCACCTCCGCTGTCTTTCGCGCCGGGCTTGGGTCATACACAAAGCTCTATTCCCGAAAGCACGCTGGCGCTGGCATTCGCATGAACAACGTCCTTCCCGGGTTCATCGACAGCCTGCCAGAGAAACCGGATCGCGTCGCGCGCATCCCAGCAGGGCGCTACGCGAAAGTCTCGGAGCTATCGGAGTCGGTTTGGTTCCTGGCCTCCGATGCCTCCAGCTACATCACGGGTCAGAATATTCGCGTCGATGGTGGATTGACGGCCTCCGTTTGATTGGCGACAGCCAGCCAGCCCAACGAAGCGTCAGTCGGCCCTTTCGGTTCGTACTCGGCGCTCATGGGTGCCGACCAAACGAGCGCCGCGAATTCTGAAAAGACGGTGGAGTAATCGAGCTCCCCGTGATCAATCGGACCACTGTCCGGTACCACAGCGAACCGAATGTGCCACACGTGAGAACATCCGTTCGGGCGTCATTATTAGGCCCACCGGAGTAGAGCACCGTGCGCATGCCCCTCCTTGGCAAGCGTATTGGCCAGATCGGCGGAGCTTGTGAAGTCGTCTCCGATACATCCCGAAAGCATTAAATTGCTCCCCGCATGATCACGCCCGCAGGTTCTGAAACGAAGGGTCGTATGGAACAGGCGAAATAACACGCGCCGGAAAAAGGGCGCCCAGCATATCGATCTTCACGCCAGTCCCCTCATCAGAAAGGTCCGGCTCCACGAAGGCGAGCGCCAGATTCATCCCTGTCCGGTGCCCCCAATCGCCCGACGTGACGGTGCCGACGACCTTTCCCTCCAACATGACGGACGACCCGGGACATGCTGGCCGATCGATGCAATCCACCGCCAAAGTCACGAGTTTCTTGCGCGGTCCCGCGGCCTGTCGTCCCATTAGCGCGGCCTTGCCGACGAAATCGGGCTTGTCGAGTTTGACGAAACGGTCGAGCCCGGTCTCGTACGGGTCAAACTCGGTCAGGATATCCGCCTTCCAGTGAAGGAACCCTTTCTCTAACCGCATCGACTCGACTGCTCTGCTGCCAAAGAGACTCAGACCGAAGGGCTTCCCTGCGCGGCGCAGCGCGAGGTAAGCTGCGTAGAGCTGTGCGTTGGGCACGTGAACTTCATACGCCAGTTCGCCAGAGAAACTGACTGACATGACAACCGTCGGCGCGATCCCGACGAAGGCCTCTCGCACCGAAAGCCAGGGGAAGGCATCTGCCGACCAATCGCCACGCGCGGCGTTTGACAAAACATCCCGCGCCTTAGGGCCGGCCAGCACGAGATTAGTCCAGTCGTTGGTCAACGACCCGATCGTCACATCTTCGCCCGGCGCGATGTGCTGAGTGAGCCAATCCATGTCGTGAAATTCCGACGCCGCCGCCGAGCCGTACCACACCCGTCCACCCGGCAGGTTGGCTATGGTTGCTTCCGATTTGAGCATGCCGTGGTGGTTCAGGAGATAGCAGAGTCCTACGCGGCCTTCCTTGCGGGTGGCATGCCCGCAGACCATCCGATCAAGAAAATCATGCGCATCCTTCCCCTTGATCTCGAAACGGTTGAAGCCATTCACTTCGGTCAAGCCGACGCCGGTCTGCACAGCTCCGACCTCTGCTGCGACGACGCCATGGACCTCGTTGAACCGGAAGCCGAGCGTTTCGGTGAAGTCCGGCGTTGGTCGGAAATAGTCCACACGCTCCCATCCATTTACTACACCAAACTCCGCGCCTTCCGCGGCCAGCACCGGGGTAAGCGGCGTGCTCTTGATTGGGCGCCCCGCCGGGCGTTGTTCATGCGGGAATTGGAAGCGAAACTCGTTCTGGTAATCTTCGATCGCCTTGAGCGCGGTCAGTTCGACGTTGCCGTGACTGGTGAAGCGGCGCGGGTCGAGGCCCCAAGTGTCATAGCAGGCCTCGCCATGCACGATCTGTTGCGCCAGAAGCCAGCCGTGTCCACCGCCCTCGCCCAGACCGGCGCGTAAACCGATGATGCAAAAAGCATTTCGCTCGCCTGGGATCGGTCCCACCAAAGGCGCACCGTCGATGGTATAGGTGATCGGGCCATTGACGACGGTGTGAATGCCAACCTCTGTCAGCGCGGGCATCCGGGCAAAGGCGCCTTCCAGCACGTCCGTCACGCGGTCCAGATCGTCGGGGCAGAGCGCGTTCGAGAACTTGGGATCGATCCCGTCCATCCCCCATGTCTTGCAGCCCTGTTCATAGAAACCGACAAGCAGACCGAACTTTTCCTGACGCGAGTAGAAGTCGCTTATCGGGCATCGGATCAACGGCATGCGATGCCCGGCCTCGCGGATGGTTGGGATTTCCTCGGTCACGAAATACTGGTGCTCCATCGACATGACCGGGTGGTGTACGCCCATCATCGCGCCCACTTCGTTAACACGATAGCCGCAGGCGTTGACGACAATATCCGCATGCACCGTGCCGTTCGGCGTCTCGACCTCCCAGGTATCGTCTTTCAACTGGCGAAGAGCGGTGACTGGCGTGTTACGATGCACTTCGGCTCCGGCTCTCCGGGCACGGCGAGCCAGCGCCTGGCAGAGTTGAGCGGGGTCAATGTCGCCATCCATCGGATCCCAGAGCCCGCCCAACAGATTGTCGGTCGAGATAAGCGGATGGCGGCGCGCACATTCCTGCGCATCGATGACCTCGAAATGCACATCCATGCCGCGTGCCATCGAGGCGAAATGGCGATAGCCATCCATCTGCGCTTCCGTATTCGCCAGCCGAATGCCGCCGTCGCCGTGATGGTAGTTGATCGGGTAGTCTGGGTCGGCGGCCAATTCCTGATACAGCCCAATCGAATGACTTTTCAGCCCCACCATCGTTTGCGTCATGCCGAAGTTGGTCACCTGCGCTGCGGAGTGCCATGTCGTGCCGGACGTAAGCTCGTCACGCTCCAAAAGCATGACATCGCTCCATCCTTCTTGCGTCAGGTGATAAAGTGTCGAGCATCCGGCAATGCCGCCCCCGATGACCACAACCTTGGTCCGTGTCTTCATGTTCTGGCCTTTTCGGCTGCGCCTGCGAATGCCGGATAGCAGCATCGGGTTTTTGCGCATATTGTCCGACGACTAGACGCATGAATTCCGGGAATGACAAGGGGATCGCCGGTGGAAGAGGACTATGCCGATCTGCGCGACGCCATTCAAAAGCTTTGTGCGAAGTACCCTGGCGCCTATTGGCGGAAGCTCGACCGCGACATGGCCTATCCGACAGAATTCGTGGAGGAATTGACCAGATCCGGTTGGCTATCGGTCCTGATCCCCGAGGAATACGGCGGGGCCGGACTGCCGCTCTCTGCCGCTGCCGCGATCCTGGAAGAGATGCAGGCACAAGGTTGCAATGGTGGTGCGTGTCATGCGCAGATGTACACGATGGGCACGCTGTTGCGGCACGGATCGCAGGAACAGAAGGCCAAGTATCTGCCGAGAATCGCATCCGGCACTTTGCGGCTGCAAGCCTTCGGCGTGACCGAACCGACCAGCGGTACGGATACGGGCGCGCTTCGCACGACGGCGGTAAGTGACGGCGATAACTTCCTGATAAATGGTCAGAAGATCTGGACCAGCCGGGCCGAGCACTCCGATCTGATGCTGCTTCTGGCGCGCACGACGCCTCTGTCGGACGGCATGAAGAAAACACAGGGTCTGTCGGTCATACTGGTGGACATGCGGGACGCCATTGACGACGGCCTGACCATCCGCCCCATCCGCACCATGATGAACCATGCCACCACCGAAGTCTTCTTCGACAATTTGCGCGTGCCTGCCCAAAACCTGATCGGCGAAGAGGGCAAGGGCTTTCGCTATATCCTGTCCGGCATGAACGCCGAACGCATTCTGATCGCCGCCGAATGCGTGGGCGATGCAAAGTGGTTTACACGGAAATCGGTGGAATACGCCAAGGAGCGCAATGTCTTCGGACGCGTCATCGGCCAGAACCAGGGCGTGCAGTTTCCGATTGCCCGGGCGTACGCCAACATGCGCGCTGCCGAGTTGATGGTGAAAGAGGCACTTCGGCTTTATGAAGCGGGCGGAAACCCGGGCGCCGAGGCGAATATGGCGAAACTGCTGGCAGCTGACGCGTCCTTCGAAGCAGCCAACGCCTGCGTCCAGACCCACGGAGGTTTCGGGTTTGCCGAAGACTACGATGTCGAACGCAAATTTCGCGAAACACGGCTTTATCAGGTGGCTCCGATCTCGACGAACCTCATCCTGTCGTATCTTGCAGAGCACGTCCTCGGGCTGCCACGGTCGTACTAGGGATTGCCAGCGCTTGTGCGCGTGCGCTTAATGCCGGGCAAGAAAGAGGACGGGGCGCGCATGCCAAAGGTAATCGAGAACCCATGGCGCGGCAAAGGGATATTGCCGGACGCCCCTCTGCCGATATCCGATCCAAACGGTGTTGCGCGCCTTTTGGCGATGTGCCCCGCCCATGCCGAAACGCCTTTGACAAAATCCGCCGACCTCGCGGTATTGGCGGGCGTGGCGGAAGTCTGGATCAAAGACGAACGCGCACGAATGAACCTCGGCAGTTTCAAATCGCTGGGTGCTGCACATGCGATTGCGCGAGATGCGGCAGCTTTGGCGCCCGTCGCCTGGGAAACGGCCTTGACTGGCCGAACCTATGTCACCGCCAGCGCCGGCAATCACGGGCTTTCCGTTGCCGCCGGAGCGCGGATCTTTGGTGCACGGGCCGTGATACACATCGCGGAAACGGTTCCAGAGGCCTTTGCCGAAAGGCTTGCGGCTCGTGGAGCCGACGTCGTGCGCGAAGGAGCGACCTACGAGGACAGTATGGCGGCTGCTGAAAACGCAGCTGCAGCAAATGGCTGGACGCTGCTGTCAGACAGTTCGTGGCCCGGATACACCGAGCCCGCTCGGCGTGTGATGGAAGGCTACCTGCAACTGGCCGCCGAGGCAGCACGCCAGATCGACAGCCCTCCGACTCACGTGATATTACAGGCTGGCGTCGGTGGACTTGCGGCTGCGGTGGCCGCTTATGCGCGCTCCATTTGGGGCGATCAGGTCGAGATTATCGTTGTCGAACCAGCGGCGGCACCGGCCCTTTTCGAAAGCATTCGCGCAGGCAATTTGGTGACTGCCGATGGCCCGGTGTCGGAAATGGGGCGGCTTGACTGTAAAACACCGTCGCTTGTGGCCTTTGCCGGGCTTGCGCGCGATGCTGACCGGTTTGTCACGATCACGGAGGCGGAGGCGCAATCGGGCGTCGCCAGATTGGAAGAGTGCGGGTTCACTACGACACACTCGGGCGGGGCGGGATTGGCGGCGTTACTGGCTGGCCTCGACATGGGCCACGATGCCCGAGTCATGGCTATTTTGAGCGAAGGTCCCGAAGATGGCTGAGCCGATCTTTCCGGAGAGTGAGTTCCGCGCCCGTCTGGCTCGGCTGCAAGGCGAGATGGCCAAGGCGGGACTAGATGCGCTGCTTTTGACAACGGCTGCTGACATCTTCTATGTCACCGGTTTTCTGACCCGGTTCTGGGAAAGCCCGGCGCGCCCATGGTTCCTTTTGGCACCAGGAAGCGGTGACCCAGTTGCAGTGATCCCGTCTATCGGCGAGCATTTGATGAGCCAAACGTGGATAAGCGATATCCGCACCTGGGATGCACCAAATCCCTGCGACGATGGCGTCAGCCTGCTGAGCGCAACCATCGATGAGTTACTAGGTAAGGCCGCAGTTATCGGCGCGCCAATGGGATTGGAGACCCATCTGCGTATGCCCCTTTGTGACTACCTGCAAGTGACCAAGACCATTGCGCCACGCCGCTTTGCGGACGGAACGGTGGTCGTCCAGCGAACACGCGAAGTCAAATCGGAAGCAGAAATCGCCAAGATCCGAACCATTTGCGATATCGCGCATCAAACCTTTGAAGACATTTCGGAAATCGCGCGCGCTGGGCATTCGATGGATGCGGTTTTTCGCGATTTCCAGGCCTCCCTTTTGGGCCACGGGGCGGATTGGGTCAGCTACGTTGCTGGAGCTGCCAGCCCGGGCGGTTATGACGACGTGATCTCTCCTGCCACCGCCGCGCCACTGGCACTCGGTGACGTTTTGATGCTGGACACGGGAGCGGTGAAGGACGGCTACTTTTGTGACTTCGACCGCAATTTCTTCGTCGGCCCGCCGAGCGATGCCGTTCGCCGGACGCAAGCGGCCCTTTGGGACGCCACCGACGACGCTTTGAGCGCCTTGCGGCCGGGCATGCGCGCCTTTGATGCGCACCGCATCCTGAGCAAGGGTTTGGAAAAGCGCGACGTGATCCCGTGCGGCGGTCGGATGGGGCACGGTCTGGGCGTCACGCTGACCGAGTGGCCCTCGTTCACGCCGCTGGACAACACCGAGCTTCGGGAGGGCATGGTGCTGACGCTGGAACCCTCGGCTTTTGTCGAGGGCAAGCGGTTTCTGGTCCACGAGGAGAACATCGTCTTGCGGGCGGATGGCCCCGAGCTACTGACGCAGCGCGCACCGCGCGAGGCCAGAATCATATGACCAGCCTGGGCCTGATCGTCTTGCGTGTCGATGAAACAATCGAGCATGAGTTCCGCGAATTCATCCCGCCAGAGACGGCGCGGCTGCACGTGACACGTATTCACTCGGGCGACGACCTGACGCCCGAAACCATCGGCGCGATGAAGGCCTCTCTGACAGAGGCCGCCGCGCTTCTGCCGCCTGCCGCCGATTTCGATGTCGTGGGCTATGCCTGCACATCGGGTGCGGCGCACCTCGGGTCAGAAACGATCGCGCGACTGGTCAAGGCGGGAGTGCCAACCCGCACGGTGACAGAGCCACTGTCTGCAGCCGTCGCGCAAATGCAGGCCTTGGATATTCACCAGATCGGCATCGTATCGCCATATACCGACGCGGTCGCCAACACCTTGCATGACGCTTTCCGAACACGCGGCATCAATATCGAAGATACCGTGTCGTTCAATGAAAGCGATGAAGGCACCGTCGCGCGTATTGATCCGCTCCAAATAGCCCATGCTGCGCGAATGTTAGCACGGCGGAGCCGGTTGGATGGGGTTTTCCTGTCCTGCACCAACCTGCAAACGGCGGGTATACTGGAGAGCCTCGCAGCCGAACTGAAGATGCCGGTCCTGAGTTCCAATCATGCGTTGGCCTGGCATATGAAGCGTTTGGCGGGCCTGTCCTAGTCAGGCGTGCGCCGTCGGGAACGGCGCCCGATCGACCGCCGCGATTTCCTCGCGCAAGAGGCTCTCGATCAGTTCTGCTTGCACGGTTTCGTGACCCGGATCGCCCCAGAGATTCTGGAATTCGCCCGGGTCGTTGTTGAGGTCATAAAGCTCGCCCCAATCCGCGCCATGGAAAACCGACAGCCTCCAGCGGTCGGTCCGAAGCGTGTGAACACGCGGCGGCATACCCAGACCAGGATTGTCGCTTTGGTGATCGTACTGAATGAAGGCCGCCTGCCGCGCATCCGACAGAAGCGACCGACCCTGCATCCCGATTGCCGCTTCGATTGAGGCGCGTTCCAGGATTGTCGTGCCGATGTCGTGCGTCTGGCCGATCTCGTCGATCCATCGTGTGACAGGGGCTTCGGGGTCCGACCATATGAAAGGTACGTGCGTCACCTCTTCATACGCGGCTGCCCCTTTGAAGAGCATTTTGTGATCGCCCAGATGATCACCGTGATCGGTCGTGAAGATCGTGACCGCTTCCTTTGCGCCGGGAGCTTCGCGGACCCGCCCGATGGCGTCGTCGATCATGGTAATCATTCCGCAGGTCAGCGCCTGCGCTTCGCGCACCTCGCGTTCGCTGGCTCCGATGGCGCCCATGCCCTTCAGGTTTGCCGAACCGTCGTCGCGCTGGCGAAGAATTCCGTCCACATGCGGCGGCGGTGTCCAGTCGTTCCGTGTGAAGGCCTCCGGCGTCACCATATCGTCGGGGTCGTACATGTCCCAATAGCGCCCGGGCGGGTTGAACGGGTGATGCGGGTCGGGGAAGGAGACCATTAGGAAATACGGTTGGTCGTCGTCTGCCCGTTCCTTTAGCCAGGTGATCGCTCGTTCGGCGATGTAGCTCGTAGAATAAAGCTCTTCCGGCACTACAGTGCGAACGGCCTGTGGACAAATGTAGTCATGGTGCAATTGGTTTTCCGGGCCAAGCAGTTTCAGCGCATTCGGGTCGCGGTCCAGCAGCCACTGGCGATAGTGCCCTTCGCCCCGGTCGCCGTGGCGTGTGACCAGTTCTACGTGATCAAACCCGTAGAACGGCAAGGGGGTGGCATAGGTTTCCTGATCCGGCGCTTCCGCTTGGTAGCTCGCGTGGTCATGCCGCACGGCTTCGGACAATGCGCCTTCGGCCCTGTGAAATCCGGCGCGTGTTTCAGGACGGGCCAGCATCGGAGGTCGGCCCGAGAAATTCTGCAGGTGGCTCTTGCCAATGAGCGCAGTTTTGTAGCCCGCCTCGCGCAGAAGATCGACAAAGGTCACATTTCGCTTGTCCAGGGGAATGCCGTTCGACCTTACGCCATGGCTGGACGGCATGCGGCAGGTCATCAGGCTCGCCCTGTTCGGCATGCAAACCGGGCTTGTCACATAGAACCGGGTCCAGGTCGTGCCATGTGCGGCAATCCCGTCGATGTTCGGCGTTTGCAGCACAGGATGGCCCATACAGCCCAGATAGTCGGCGCGATGCTGGTCGGTGATGAAAAGAATGAAGTTAGGCCGTGCTGACATGCGTCCTTGTCCGGTTGTGAAGCACAATCAGCCCCAGCGCCAGAACCACGGCACTCAAGTAGATTACCTCGACCTTCGTCATGACAAGGAAGGCCAGCGCCAAACGGGCCGCGACTTCCCAAGCGGCAAGCTTTTGACGATCGAACGCTGCAAGCGCGGAGGAAACAAGGTATAGCGCAAGTATCAGTCGTGCGATCAGCAAGCCAAGCGGCGCCCAATAGGTCTGGCCGTCGTAGCCGGGCAAATAGGTCTCTCCTCCGCCTGTTTGGGGGTTTAGGACCGCTTCTTCGATCAACAGTAGCTCGGGATAAAAGGCGAAGACGAACGGCACGATGAACATCACGACCCCCGAACGCACCGCAGAGAAGCCAGTCGCCATCGGCTCGGCCTTGGTGATCGATGCCGCGGCAAAGGCCGCAAGCGCGACGGGCGGTGTGATGGCGCTGGCAACAGCAAAATAGAAGATGAACATATTCGCCGTGAAGTTGGCCAGTCCCAACCCGGCCAAAAGGGGACCCATCAGCAGGGCCGCGTTGATGTAGGCGGGCACGGCCGGCATTCCCATGCCGAGGAGCACTGCCAATAGCATTGTCAGCAGCAAAGCGATGAATTGCAGGAAGGTCGACCCCCCTGCCCCCAGGCTGAGACTATTCAACCAGGCCAGAACATCCAGCGACAAAAACACCGGCAGACCCGTAAACGAGAGGCAGAAGTCGATGATCGAGACCGCGAGGAACATAAGATACAAGGTCGAGATCAGAACGCCCGCGCTCGACAGCGCGTCGATGATCTTCATGGGCCGCGCCCGCACTTCGGGATCGAGGAACAAAAGCACGAACAGAAGCATGACCGCCCACCAGCCCGCCGCACCGGCTGCACCTGCCGAGTTCTGGATGGCCTGTTGAACCCAGCTCAGGCTTTGCACCTGGCAGGCGCCGTCGATGAAGATGCGCTCGGCCCCCAGAAGACCGCCAAGCAACCCGCAACCCACGGCATCTTTGGGCGTCAGAAGCAAAAAGAGGATCATCAGGATCGGGCCGAAGATCATGGCAAGGTTCAGGTAATCCTGTCGGCTAAGGTGCATGTCCTCGGTGATCTCGCCGATGGCCTGGATGTTCTGCTTTCGCGACTGGAAGACAGCGGACAAAAACAGGCAGAAGAAATAGGCGAGCGCTGGGATGATCGCGGCAACGATGACGCTGGAGTACGGCACCGCCGTCAACGATGCGAGCACGAAGGCGGCGACGCCCATGACGGGGGGCATGATCGACCCGCCGGAGGAGGCAGCGGCTTCGACCCCGCCCGCGAAGATTTTGGAAAACCCGCGCTTCAGCATCATCGGGATCGTCAG
>JASJDQ010000008.1 GCA_030065075.1 Paracoccaceae bacterium
GAAAGGCCTCTTCTTGCGGATCGAGTATCTGCAGAAGTGCACCGTCTATGCCCCGGTCAGCCGCATGCATCAGGGCGTCTTCGACAGGCGCTGTGTCGCCCATGAAGTCCGAGATGAACACGGCCCGCGACCGATGTGGCGCGGCGCGAAGTTCCGGCGCAGCATACTCGCTGTCATCCGTTTGAGTGGCGAAGGCGGTCGTGAGACGCATCAGTTGCACCTGCCCCGCGCGCGGCGGCATGCCCAGATTGGTCAACCCCACACGCTCACCGCCCCGGATCAGGAGTACGCTCAACGCCAAGGCCAAACGGCGCGCTTCGGCGGCCTTGGTCGGCAGGTCCTTGGACGAGGCGAACTGCATCGACTGGCCCATATCCAGCCAAAGCATCACGGATTGGGCGGCCTGCCATTCCTTCTCGCGCACGAAAAGCGCGTCATCGGCGCGGGCCGAGCGGCGCCAGTCGATCATCCGTGCCTCGTCGCCGGCATGGCTGGGCCGATACTGCCAGAACTCGTCGCCCTGCCCGACCCGGCGGCGCCCATGCGCCCCCGTCATCACGCTTGCGGCCAGATGTTCGGCCGCCGCCAGCAAGGGCGGCAAAGGGGCCGCCAAAGCCTCGGCATCGCGCCTTAGACCCGCAAATGCGGTTTGATGCGCGGTTTGGCTCACGCCGCCGCCTGCGACCGGGTCACGTTTTCGGTAACCTCTGCGATCACGTTGCCAAGCTCCAGACCACGTGCGCGCGCTGCGAAGGTCAACGCCATGCGATGAGTCAGAACGGGTGTCGCCATGGCGGCCACATCCTCGACCGAAGGCGCAAGACGCCCGCCCAGAAGTGCGCGTGACCGAACCGTCAGCATCAGGGCCTGAGCGGCCCGTGGGCCGGGGCCCCAGCCGACATTGTCGCGCACGACGTCCAGCGCGCCGGGCTCATCAGGCCTGCAAGCGCGGACAAGATCGAGGATCTGCTCCACAACGGCCTCGCCCACGGGCATCTGGCGCACAAGCGTCTGCGCCGCCATCAACTCCTCTGGCGTGAAGACACCGGTCGCCTCGGCCTCTTCGGTACCTGTGGTGGCGATCAGGATGTCGCGTTCGGTATCGCGGTCCGGGTATGGCACGTCGATCTGAACCAGGAACCGGTCCAACTGCGCTTCCGGGAGCGGATAGGTGCCTTCTTGCTCGATCGGGTTTTGGGTCGCCAAAACATGGAAGGGCGCTGGCAGCGCATGCGGCGCGCCCGCGACGGTCACAGACTTTTCCTGCATAGCCTGCAAAAGCGCCGACTGGGTTCGGGGGCTGGCCCGGTTGATCTCATCCGCCATCAGAAGCTGGCAGAAGATCGGCCCCTCGATGAATTTGAACGTCCGGCTGCCATCGGCCCCGGTTTCCAGCACTTCCGAGCCCAGAATATCGGCGGGCATCAGGTCCGGCGTGAACTGAACGCGCTTGCCATCAAGCCCCAAAACCGTCGAAAGCGTATCAACCAGACGGGTCTTGCCCAGCCCCGGCAGACCCACCAAAAGCCCGTGCCCGCCACAAAGGATGGACGACAACACAAGGTCCACGACCCGCTCCTGTCCGATGAACCGTTTCGTAATGCTAGCCTTGGCTTCGGCCAGTTTGGCGCCCAGCGCCTCGATATCGGCCACCAGATCGGGCGTCTCTGCCATGGGGTGTCGCTCCTGCTGCTATGACTTCTATATAGTAGAACGAAGATTGATTGCTTCTACAAACTGCAAAAACCCGACCGGGACAAAAGATCGTGAAAATATCCGCCGAAAGCATCGCAGAAAGCGCCCGTGCCGCATCATCGCGCGGTTTGCCGCCTGTGCATTCATGGAATCCGCCCGATTGCGGGGATTTGGACATCCGCATCGCGCGCGATGGCACGTGGTTTTATCTTGGCACACCGATCGGTCGACCCGAGCTTGTACGGCTTTTCTCGACAATCCTGCGGAAGGATGGGGATCGTTACGTGCTTGTTACTCCGGTCGAAAAGGTGGGAATCACCGTCGACGACGCGCCATTCGTGGCCGTCGACTTCGAACGCGACGGCAATGCGCTGCGTTTTGTGACCAACCTGGGCGACGAGGCCGTGGCGGGCCCCGACCACCCCATCCGCGTGGAGCGCGACCCTGATACGGGTGAACCGTCGCCCTACATCCTGATCCGCGACCGGCTGGAGGCGCTGATCGACCGCAAGAGTTTCTATCGTCTGGTCGATATCGGCGACCACGCCGAGTACGACGGCGCAAGCTGGTTCGGCCTCTGGTCCTCGGGCCAGTTCTTTCCCATAATTCCCTCTGACGAACTTCCCTAAATGTGCGCCTTACGGCGCGCGTGATGCTTTGGCGAGGGGCGCTGCCCCTCACGCTCCCCGGAGTATTTTCAACAGGAAGAAAAGCTCTAAGGCTCCATCGACCTGAAAATATCCCGGGGTTTGGGGCAGAGCCCCAATAAACCATCGCGTGCGCCGAGAGGCGCGCAATTGGATCGCTCAGGTCTGCAACCGCCCTCGCCGGTCACCGCGGAGGTTGGCGTAAAGCACGTGATTTCGCCAGCGCCCGTTGATTTGCAGGTAACTCTGCGCCACGCCTTCGTATTTGTAGCCGCATTTCTCCAGAAGTGCCTGGGACGCCTTGTTTTCCGGCAAACAGGCACTTTCCAACCGGCTGAGGTCGAGGACCTGGAACGCGTAATGCACCAAGGCCGTGAGCGCTTCCTGCATATAGCCCTGGCGCGCATATTCCGCGCCAATCCAGTAGCCGATCGTACCCGCCTGGCTTGGGCCGCGGCGGATGTTGTCCAAAGTGATCGCGCCCACGAGCTTCCGGTCCTCGCGGCGGATCAGAAACAAGGGCACCGCATGGCCTTGCGCGATCGAGCGGTTGGCCCAATAGACCCGATTGACGAACCCTTTCCGCGTCAGGTGGTCGGCGGACCAGGATGGCTCCCAGGGTTGCAGGAACTCGGCACTCTCGCGGCGCAAGTCGGACCAGGCGCGGAAATCGGCGTGGCTTGGCGGACGCAGAACCATCCGCTCGGTGTCGATCCGAACCTTGCGCGAAAGGCGCAGCATCACGCCGCCAACCGTCCTGCCATCTCATCTACGGAAGGAGCACCAGAGACCGGACCATAAAGTGCAAGTGCCGCCGCACCGCTTTTGGCGATTGTTCCGGCGAAATCGCGCGCCACATCGCGGGTTACGGCGTCGATCCGTGCAACCGTCTCTTCCAGCGTTGGCACCCGGTCCCAGATGGCGAGTTGGCGGGCCAAGCGCTCGGCGCGGGCAGCCGGGCTTTCAAGCCCCATCAGCATGCCTGCCTTCAATTGCGCACGGGCGCGCGCGATTTCTTCGACGCTCATGTCGTCGGCTGCACGCCGCATTTCATCAACTGTCAGCCCGATCAGCGCCGACAGGTCTTCGGCCCCCGTCCCGGCATAGATGGTCAACAAACCGGTATCCGAATAAGCGCTTGCCTGGGCAAAGATCGAATAGCAAAGACCACGCTTTTCACGGGCTTCCTGAAAGAGGCGAGAGGACATGCCGCCGCCCAGCGCCGTAGAAAAGACCTGCGCGGTATAAACCGCGTCATCGCGGTACCCCGGCGCTTCGAAGGCGAAGGCGATATGTGCCTGCTCCAGCCCCTTGTCGACCCGCGTTTCGCCGCCCTTGAAACTGGCCGGGTCCGTCTCGAACCCCTGATGGGTTGCAAGATGGCCGAAGCGGTCCTCGACCAGCTTGACGATGGCATCGTGATCGACTGCGCCCGCCGCCGCCACGATCAGGTTGCCCGGAAGGTATCGCTCGCTCACGAAGCCCGACAGATCTCGGCGGTCGAATTTCTCGACCCGAGACGACGGACCCAGAATGGGGCGCCCCAGAGGCTGGCCAGGATAGGCCGTTTCCTGAAGCCAGTCGAAGATAATGTCGTCGGGTGTATCCAGGGCCTGGCCAATCTCCTGCAAGATGACGTGCCTTTCCACCTCGATCTCTTGAGGATCGAAGACCGGGTTCAGGACGATGTCCGAGATCACGTCCAAGGCAAGCGGCACGTCTTCCCCCAGAACACGGGCATAGAAGGCGGTCATCTCGCGCGAGGTATAAGCGTTGATATAGCCACCCACATCTTCGATGGCCTCGGCGATCTGCAGCGCGTCCCGCGTTTCGGTTCCCTTGAACGCCATATGTTCCAGGAAATGCGCGATGCCGTTCTGTTCCGCGCGTTCGTGGCGGCCGCCAGCCGTAACCCAGACGCCAAGCGACGCCGACTGCAACCCGGGCATGTGCTCGGTCACGACGCGCACGCCGTTCGACAAACGATGGATTTCGACCGTCACTTGGCCCGCTTCTCCTGGATAACCTCCTCCAAGGCTGACAGGTCATTGGCCACCTGCGTCACCCGTTCAGAACGGTCATAAAGATCTGCCATCCGCTTGGGAAGAGGGGGGCGTATTCCTGTGGCCTTTTCAACGGCATCGGGAAACTTGGCCGGATGCGCCGTCGCAAGCGTGATCATCGGCACCCGGATGTCGTGATGGTCCGCCGCCACCTCCAGGCCCACGGCTGTGTGCGGGCAGACCAGTTCTTGCGCTTCGGTCTGCGTGACGGCAATCCGTTCCAGCGTCTCGGCCTCGCTCACTGAACCGCTGGCAAAGCCTTCGCGGATTGCATCAATCGCGCCCTGACTGATTTTGAACCTGCCGCCCGACCGCAATTCGTCCATGATTTGCGCCACCGCGCCACCGTCTCGATCATAGGCATCGAACAACAGCCGCTCGAAGTTTGAACTGACCTGGATATCCATCGACGGGCTTATCGAGGGCTTCACGTCGCCCGTCCGATACTCGGCTTCGCGGAGCGCCCGGTCGAGGATATCGTTCTGGTTGGTGGCGATCACCAGACGGTCGATCGGCAACCCCATGCGGCGCGCGATCTCGCCCGCGTAAATGTCGCCAAAGTTGCCCGTGGGCACCGTGTAACTGACCTTGCGCTTTGGCGCACCCAGCGAGGCGGCGGAGGTGAAGTAATAGACCACCTGTGCCAGGACACGGGCCCAGTTGATCGAGTTGACGGCGGCAAGGCCAACTTCATCGCGGAACGTGTCGTCGGCGAACATGTCCTTTAGATGGCGCTGGCAGTCGTCGAAGGTCCCGTCGACAGCCAGCGCGTGCACGTTGGACTCGACCGGCGTGGTCATCTGGCGGCGCTGCACTTCGGACACACGTCCATGCGGATAAAGGATGCAGACATCCACGTTGTCCAAGCCGCGGAACGCCTCGATGGCAGCACTTCCGGTATCGCCGCTGGTGGCGCCGACGATGGTGATGCGGTCCCCACGCCTGGCCAGCACGTGTTGGAACATCTGGCCGATCAGCTGCATCGCGAAATCCTTGAACGCCAGCGTCGGCCCGTGGAAAAGCTCCAGCAGCCACTGGCCATCGCCGACCTGCTTCAGGGGCGCGCGGCTGACATGGCCGAACCCGTCATAAGCGTTGGCGATAAGCTCACGAAATTCGTCTTCCGTGAATGTGTCACCCACGAACGGCCACATGACCTCGAAAGCCGCGTCTTCGTAAGACCCCCAAGCCATGCGCCTGATGGCGTCTTCGGAAAGCGTCGGCACGCTTTCCGGGACGTATAGCCCACCGTCGCGGGCGAGGCCGGTCAGCATCGTTTCTTCGAACGACAATGCCGGGGCCTGCCCCCGGGTCGAAACGTAGCGCATGGGTTCTGCGTCCTTAGACTGTTCGCTTCCGGATACGCCAGAGCAGGAAAAGAGTCATCCCCGCCCAGACAATCGCGAGCCCAAACCACTGCACAGCATAGCCCAGATGGTTGTTCGGGATGCCAGCGGTGTCGAGCGCCAGCGGTTCGGCAACCCGTTCGCCCACTTCGACACTGCGGACCACCACGTAGGCGGCATCAGCCCCCAGGGCCCCGGCCATCTCGTCAACGTCCCGCCCGTACCAGATGTTTGCCGCGCGGTCCGGCGCGGGTGTCGCACTGTTCACGTCATCCGGCACGTGCAGGTTGCCGATGATGGTCAGTACGCGCGGTGGCCGATCTTCTTCCTTCGCGCCTGACGTTATGAAGCCTTCGTCCAATAGAATGCGCGGCCCGTCGCGTGTTTCGAATGCCGAGATAAGACGGTATCCGGCCCCTTGCCTCGTCGCCTGCAGAACATGGATCTCGTCACCTGTCGTGCGTCCCGAGACACGCACTGGCGCGAAGCGGATGAGGTTCGGTTCCGTCGCTTCGCGCAACGTACGGGGCTCACCCGCCAAAAGCGCGTCCATCTCGGCAAGAATGCCTTCCTTCCACGCGAGCCGCTGAAGTTGCCAAATGCCGAGCGAGGCGAGAACCCCGGTGCCCGCGAGGCCGATAATCAAGGGAAATATATATTTACGCATCTTTCTGCACCTTGAAGCTGAAAGGATAGCCGGCACGGCCGCAGACTTCGCCCGCATGCATCAGGAATTCCCGGCCATCCGCGTCAGGTTCGTGAAGCATGACCACCTCGATTTCGACCCGAGTGGCTGCCGCCGTATGTTCAGCGATCTGACCGGTTTCGATGAAGGTCAGGTAGGTGTTGATCTTCTCCTGAAGCAAATAGAGATGCTCGGCATCGCCCCAGGAAAGATGATCCGTGATGATCAGCTTTACGATGCCATGTTCCTTTTGCGTGATGAAGTCGACCCTGTCCGTGTCTTCGACGCTCATCCATGCCTCCAACAAGGAAAGGCGCGAGGGAGCCCGCGCCTTTCGAAAAACTTTCGGGATGATCAGCGGACTTAGCTACCCCAGATATAGATCGCAGCGAAGAGGAACAGCCAGACCACGTCCACGAAGTGCCAGTACCAAGCCGCCGCTTCGAAGCCCACGTGCTTTTCGGGCGTGAAGTGACCGGCGCGGAGCCGCAGGTAGCAGACGAAGAGGAAAATGGTGCCGACGATCACGTGGAAGCCATGGAAGCCCGTTGCCATGAAGAAGGTCGCGCCATAGATGTTGCCCGAGAACCCGAAGGCCGCGTGGCTATATTCATAGGCCTGGAAGCCGGTGAAGATCAGCCCCAGCAGAACTGCGATGATCAGGCCGGTGGCCATGTCCTTTCGGTTGTTTTCATGCGCGATGGCGTGGTGCGCCCATGTGGCCGCGGCGCCCGAGCACAATAGGATCAGTGTGTTGATGAGCGGCAGGTGCCAGGGATCGAACGTCTCGATCCCGACAGGCGGCCAGACACCATCGACCGCCGGGCTTTCCGGCCCCATCGGATACAGCGCGTTCTTGAAGAACGCCCAGAACCATGCGCTGAAGAACATGATCTCAGACATGATGAACATAATGAAGCCGTAGCGAAGCCCGATGCGTACAACCGGAGTGTGGTCGCCGACGTTCGATTCCTTCACCACTTCGGACCACCAAGCAAACATGACGTAGCAGACGCCAACGAAGCCGATAGCCGCCATGATCCAGGTCATGCCCTGCATCCAGAGCACTGCCCCGAACAGCATGATGAAGCCCGAGACAGCGCCGATGAACGGCAGGATCGATGGCTCTAGGATGTGATAGTCGTGGTTCTTTTCATGCGCCATGTCGGTGGTTCCCTTGGGCGTTAGTTTACGTCTGTCTGATCGTCCGGCACATCCAACGCGGCCTGTTCCGAGGTGTATTCCTCGGGCAGGTCCGTTTCGTGGAACGTGTAGGACAGGGTTATGGTCTTGACGAAGCGCGCGTCCGCATCCTCAAGGATCTCTGGTTCGACAAAGTAGCTCACAGGCATCTGCACGGTCTGCCCCGGCTCCAGCACCTGCAATTCGAAGCAGAAACATTGAATCTTCGAGAAATACGCACCCGCCGAATAGGGCGAGACATTGAAGCTGGCCGTCCCGGCGATCACCCGGTCTGTCGGGTTGTGCGCCTCGTAAAAGGCAATGCCTTCTTCGCCGATCCGAATGCGCTGTTTCAGCTCGACCGGCTTGAACTCCCACGGCATGCCCTTGGCGTTCGACGCGTCGAACCGCACGGTCACCTCTTCGGTAATCGCTCCGGGCGCGGCATCGGCCACGTCGGTCGCCCCTCCCCAGCCGGTGACGCGGCAGAACAGGTCGTAAAGCGGGACGGAGGCCCAGGCCAGTGTGCCCATCGTCAGGATCACGCAAGCCAGTTGCAGAACGGTCTTCTTCTTGGGGTCCATCGAAGTATCGCTCATTGCGCCACCTCCATCTCGGGCCGGACCACATGGTCGAAGGCCTGCATGGGATCGCCGCGCGTCACCTTCACGACCGTCAGAGCAAAGACGATGGCCACGAAACCGACCAGAACAAGCCCCACACCAACGTTGCGGCTTTTCCGGCGGTCGTGCAGTTCATGCGTTGCTTTGATCATGCCATGACACCGCTCAGGGCCGCATCCGCCAATAGCGCGGCGAAATGCAGGAACAGGTAATAGAGCGACAGCTTGAAGAACTTCCGCTCAACAAGATAGCTGTCAGATTCCGCTGCTGCATCGTCCCGCCGCCAAATACGCAACGCGCCCAAAAGGAACATCGCGTTCAGCACCACGGCCGTCACCAGCGTGATAGGCCCGCCAACCGAAGTTTGCGCCAGCGCCACGGCCACACCCGCGACCGCGACCGTATAGGCCAGGATGTGCAACCGCGTGGTCTTGCGCCCATGCGTCACGGTCAGCATCGGCACGTCGGCATCGCCGTAGTCCGACTTGGTGAAGAGCGCCAGCGCCCAAAAATGTGGCGGCGTCCACATGAAGATCAACGCGAACATCAGGACGCTTGCCATTGAAACATCGCCCGTGACAGCCGCCCAGCCGATCATCGGCGGAAACGCCCCGGCGGCGCCGCCGATCACGATGTTCTGCGGCGTTGAGCGCTTCAGCCACATCGAATAGATTACGGCATAAAAGAAGATGGTGAAGGCCAGCAGACCCGCTGCGAAGAGGTTCGTCGCAAGCGCCATCATGACAACGGCAATGCCCGACAGCGCAATGCCAATGGCCAGCGCCTCTTGCCGTTCAACACGGCCCGAGGGGATCGGGCGTTTCGCGGTCCGGCGCATGACGGCGTCAATGTCGGCATCGTACCACATGTTCAGCGCCCCAGAGGCACCGGCCCCCAGCGCAATGAACAGGATGGCCGCAAACATCTCGACCGGATGAAGCGATCCGGGTGCTACCAAAAGCCCGACCAGCGCGGTGAAAACCACGAGCGACATCACCCGTGGCTTCAAAAGCGCGAAGTAGTCGCCGAAGGTCGGCTCGTACGTGCGCTCGGCATTGATCGACAGATCGGCCATGATTTACTCGGCAGCCGCCAGACGGCGCAGCCCACGGGGATCGACGTATTCGCCAGCGACCTGCGTTTCAGCCACCCAGGCGTCGTATTCTTCCTGGGTCACGGCCTTGACTGTGATCGGCATGTAGGCGTGGCTCAGGCCGCACAGCTCGGAGCACTGCCCGAAATACACGCCTTCCATGCCCTCATCGACTTCGAACCAAAGCTCGGCCAGACGACCCGGCACCGCATCCTGCTTCACGCCAAAGGCGGGGATCGTCCAGGCATGGATTACATCGGCGCCAGTGACCTGGATCACAACGGTCTTGCCCGTCGGAACAACAACAGCGGTGTCGGTGGCCAGCGTGAAGTGCTCATCCTGATAACCCAGCTCGGACAGTTGCTCTGACACCTCGGGCGTCAGCATGTTGCCGTAGTCCGAACCGACCATGTAGCTGTCGAATTCAATCTCGTGATCCGGGTACTCGTAGCCCCAATACCACTGGTATCCGGTTGCTTTGACGAAGACTTCCGGCTCGGGAATTTCCTGCTGCTTGAACAGGACCGGCAGCGAAAACGCCCCGATGAACACCAGAATGATGATCGGGATGACGGTCCAGGCCACCTCGACCGGTGTGTGGTGTGTGAACGTCGCCGGTTCGGGGTTGGCGCGCTGGTTGAAGCGCACGATGCAGATGACCAGCAGCGCCATGACGAAAAGCGAAATGACGGTGATGATCACCAAGAGCATGCTGTCCAGCCAGACGATGTCGCGCATCAGCTCTGTTGCGGCGGTCTGAAAGCCCATTTTGGCCTGGTCCGGCGCGCCGATGACTTCAAGATCCTGAGCGCTTGCTGCCGTGCCGGTGAGGGCGGCGAACAAGCTTGTAAGAAGGGTTCTAAGACGCATGTGTCAGAGTATCCTGGTTCCCGATGGTGTTCCCGTGGCAAGGCGCGCGAAGCTCGCGCAGACCCAGCCTGTTGTTCTTGGGCGGGTAAAAACCATATTAGGTGGCAGCAAACAAGCGCATCCGCTTGCGGCATTCAGCCGCTCACCCAGGCAACAGAAGGCCACACCGTCATGACCAGTCCAACCCCTTTTCGCCCGTTTGAAACCCTGATCGGCAAAGACGAAGCGTTGTCGCTTTTGCAGGCCGCGGTGGCGGGGGCAGACGATGGCGAGCTGTTCTTGGAACGCCGCCGGTCCGAGGTTCTGTCCTATGACGACGGACGGGTAAGGACGGCCAGCTATAACGCCTCCGAAGGCTTTGGATTAAGGGCCGTGCGGGGTGAAACGGCCGGATACGCGCATTCGACCGAGATCAGCGAGGACGCGCTTCGCCGCGCGGTCGAAACGGCCCGGTTGGCGGTGGGCGATGGCGGTGGCACGGCGGCAGATGCGCCAAAGCCGACGAACCGAAAGCTCTATGCGGATGATGACCCGATCCTCGATGCGACATTCCCGGTCAAAATCGACACTTTGAAGGAAATAGATGCCTACGCCCGGGGGTTGGACAGCCGAGTCGTTCAGGTCTCGGCCACCATTGCGGCCTCGCTTCAGGATGTGGTGATTCTCCGGCCCGAGGGCACGACGGTCACCGACACCCGCCCGATGGCGCGTTTGAATATCAGCGTCATCGTCGAAGAAAACGGGCGTCGTGAAAGCGGCGGCACCGGCGGGGGCGGGCGTCATGGGCTGACGGACATCCTGAATCCCGAACACTGGAAGGCCCAAGTGGACGAAGCGCTTCGGATCGCGCGCGTTAACCTGGAAGCCGTGCCTGCACCCGCGGGCGTCATGGACGTGGCGCTTGGCAGCGGCTGGCCCGGCATCCTTCTGCACGAGGCCATCGGCCACGGGTTGGAAGGCGATTTCAACCGCAAGAAGTCCTCGGCCTTTGCCGGGCTGATGGGTCAGCGGATCGCGGCCCCCGGCGTAACCGTTCTGGACGATGGCACCATCCCCGACCGCCGCGGCTCGATCACCGTCGATGACGAGGGCACGCCATCGGCTAAGAACACGCTGATCGAAGACGGCATTCTGGTCAGTTATATGCAGGACCGCCAGAACGCGCGCTTGATGGGCGTCGCACCGACCGGCAACGGGCGGCGCGAGAGCTATGCCCATGCGCCCATGCCGCGCATGACCAACACCTATATGCTCTCGGGTGATGCGACGCCTGGCGATATCGTGGCCGACGTCAAGGACGGCATCTATGCCGTGGGCTTTGGCGGAGGGCAGGTCGATATCACGAACGGCAAGTTCGTCTTCTCCTGCACCGAGGCCTACCGTGTTCAAAACGGCAAGGTGGGGGCGCCGATCAAAGGCGCGACGCTGATCGGCGACGGCGCAACCGCGCTGAAGCAGATCCGCGCGGTCGGCAACGACATGGCGCTGGACCCGGGCATCGGCAACTGCGGCAAAGCCGGGCAATGGGTGCCCGTTGGCGTCGGCCAGCCGACCCTTCTGATCGGCGGGCTGACAGTGGGCGGAGCGGCCGCGTGACACCGCCACCACGACAGGTGACGCCACAGGACATCAAGCCCTTGGCCGAGCTTTGGTGGGCGGGATGGCATGAAGCGCATGCAGAATATGTGCCCGCTGAATTGAAGGCACAACGCACGTTGGTCAGCTTCCGGAACCGGCTCGAATCCCTGGGCGACCTGATCCGAACGGTTGGCCCTGTTGGCGCGCCCTTGGGTTTTTGCGCGATAAAGAACGACGAGCTGAACCAACTCTTCGTCGCGCCGATCGCGCGCGGCACGGGGTTGGCGGGAGCCCTCCTGGCCGATGGTGAACAACGGCTGGCATCGGCTGGCGTCAAACGGGCACACTTGCTGTGCTTGCCGGAAAACGAGGGCGCTGCCCGATTCTATGCGCGCCACGGCTGGGAAGACATGGGTGTGCGCACCGATGCCGTCGATACGGAGAACGGCCCCTTTCCCATCGATGCAATTTGCTTCGAAAAGAGTCTGAACGTCGCAAGCTGACGAATCTTAACCGACAGACCCCGCGAGTCTTATCTTGCGAAAAAGATCCCGCCCTCATTGCCGACCGGCCTCCCCAAAAATAGCGAGAATGAAAAATTCTAACGTTAGGAAGCTGTTAACCCAGACTGCCGATACAGGTCTCAGCAAGCAGGCGGAGACAGGATGGCCAAGGATTTATCCCCTTCCACCCACCCTCTCACCCCACCCCTCACAGAGGAAGAGTGGCTGTCATGGCTCCGCCTCTTGCGATCACGCCGGGTCGGTGTGACGACATTCTTTCGGTTGATGAGTGAGCACGGTTCAGCCTCGGCAGCGCTTGACGCGCTGCCCGAGGTGGCCGCTCAGGCGGGCGTCGACAACTACCAGCCCTGTACGGTGGACGCCGCCCGCGCCGAATGGGACCGGGCGCGCGAAAAAGGTGCCCAGGCGATCTGCTTCGGCACCAAGGAATACCCCGCACCATTGGCCGAAATCCCCGACCCCCCGCCTTTTCTTTGGTGCATTGGCGACACGTCGCTTTTGCGTCGCCCGATGATCGCGCTGATCGGTGCAAGGAATGCATCTTCGCTTGGCACGCGGATGGCGCGAAAGCTGGCAAAGGAACTGGGCGAAGAAGGCTTTGTCGTCGTGTCCGGGCTGGCGCGCGGCGTCGATGCCGCAGCCCATCATGCGGCGCTGGATAGTGGCACGGTCGCCGTCATGGCCGGTGGCGTCGATGTGATCTATCCCAAGGAAAACGTCGAACTGGGGCAAGAAATCCAGAACCGTGGCCTTCGTATCAGCGAAATCGCCATGTCCGTTCAACCGATTGCCCGCCATTTCCCGCGCCGGAACCGCATCATCTCGGGCCTCGCGCGCGCCGTCGTCGTCATAGAGGCCGCAGCCAAAAGCGGCAGCCTGATCACAGCGCGGAACGCGCTCGATCAAGGGCGCGATGTGCTGGCCGTGCCGGGCCACCCGTTCGATCCACGCGGCTCGGGCTGCAACATGCTGATCCGCGACGGAGCAACGCTGGTTCGCAGCGCCGCCGACGTGATCGAAGCGCTGCAGCGTCCGGTTCCAACGAAAGGGGCAGCCCCCAAGGCGACGGCGGCGCCAAAACCGGTCACCGAAGCCGTCGAGACACGGAAACTGCACGCCCAGATTCTGGAACGCCTCGGCCCCAGCCCGGTGCCCGAAGATCAGCTCATCCGCGATCTGGCCTATGCGCCATCGCTTGTCTCGCCCGAGATTTCGGCCCTTGAACTGGCAGGCAAAGTCCGCCGCGAACCGGGTGGTATGCTCGCCCGCGCAAGCTGAAGTCCGGGAGCGTCAAACGCCCTCAATCGGCGCAATCTCGCGACGGCGTGTTCGCAACCGGATTGACAAATCAAGCGAAGACCCCACATCTTCCGCCGCCAAGCCGCCCTGTTTTTCTGAAAGGTTTTTCATGCCAGTCGTCGTAGTCGAGAGCCCCGCCAAGGCAAAGACGATCAACAAATATCTTGGCTCAGACTACACCGTGCTTGCCTCTTACGGCCATGTGCGCGACCTGCCGCCGAAGGACGGATCGGTCGATCCCGAGAACGGTTTCGACATGAAATGGGAGGTCGCCTCTGATTCGAAAAAGCACATCAAGGCCATCGCCGACGCCCTGAAAGACGACCCCGCACTTATTCTGGCAACCGACCCCGACCGCGAAGGCGAAGCGATCAGCTGGCACTTGGAAGAGGCGCTTCGCAATCGGAAGGCGCTGAAGGCGGACACGCCGGTCAGCCGCGTCGTTTTCAACGCCATCACCAAAAGCGCCGTGACCGAAGCGATGCAAAACCCGCGCGATGTCGACCGCGATCTGGTCGAAGCCTATCTGGCACGCCGGGCGCTTGATTATCTCGTGGGTTTCAACCTCTCGCCCGTCCTCTGGCGCAAGCTGCCAGGCTCGCGGTCGGCGGGCCGTGTCCAGTCGGTGGCGCTGCGCATCATCGTCGAACGCGAGATGGAGATCGAAGCCTTCAACGCCCAGGAATACTGGACCGTCAAAGCCCTGCTCCAGACGCCACGCGGACAATCCTTCGAAGCTCGCCTGACCGTTCTGGGCGGCAAGAAGCTCGACAAGTTCGACATACCCGACGAAACCGCCGCCGAACTGGCCGTCAGCGCGATCAATACCCGCGATCTGACCATTCAATCGGTCGAAGCCAAGCCGGGCACGCGGAACCCCTCGCCCCCCTTCATGACCTCGACACTGCAACAGGAAGCCAGCCGCAAGTTCGGCTTCGGCGCGCGGCAAACCATGCAGATCGCGCAGCGGCTCTACGAGGCGGGGCACATTACATATATGCGGACCGATGGCATCGACATGGCCCCCGAAGCGGTTACGGCCGCGCGCGAGGCCATCAAGGATCGCTACGGCGACACCTACGTCCCCGGCAGCCCGCGCATGTACAAGAACAAGGCCAAGAACGCGCAGGAAGCGCACGAATGTATCCGCCCCTCGCGCATGACCGCCGATACCGAAAGCCTGAAACTGGCCGACCCAGACCAGCGAAAGCTGTATGATCTTATCTGGAAGCGCACGCTGGCCAGCCAGATGGAGGCAGCACGCCTCGAACGCACCACAGTCGACATCGGCAGCGCCGATGGTCAGGTGGTGCTCCGCGCCACGGGCCAGGTCGTGACTTTCGACGGCTTCATGCGGGTTTACGAGGAAGGCCGCGACGACGTGGTCGATGACGACGACAAGGTGCTGCCCCAGATCATGCAGGGCGAGGCGGCTAAGAAGGAAACCATCACGCCCGAGCAGCATTTCACGCAACCTCCGCCCCGCTTCACTGAAGCGACGCTGGTCAAGAAGATGGAAGAAATCGGCATCGGACGCCCCTCGACCTATGCCTCGATTGTCACGACCATTCAGGACCGCGGATATGTGCGGAAGGAAAAGAACAGGCTTTTCCCCGAGGACAAGGGGCGGTTGGTGACCGTCTTCCTGGTCGAGTATTTCCGCCGTTACGTGGGCTATGACTTCACCGCAAAGCTGGAGGATGAGCTTGACGATATCACCAGCGGCGAACGCGATTGGCAGGACGTGCTGAGCCGCTTCTGGCGCGATTTCAAGGCGGCTATCGAAGACACGTCCGAGCTTCGGATCACGGACGTTTTGAACAAGATCAACGAGGTGCTTGAACCGCATCTCTTCCCGCCCACCGAAGACGGCTCGAATCCGCGCCTCTGCCCAAACTGTGGCAACGGCATGTTGTCGATGCGCACCGCGCGCTCGGGCGGCGCCTTCATCGGGTGCTCGAACTACCCCGAATGCCGCTACACCCGCGCCTTCGGTCCGCCAGGCACCGAACCCGAAAGCGGCATTCCGCCCGAAGGCAAGCTTCTGGGTGAAGACGCGGGCGATCAGATCTGGGTCCACAAGGGGCGCTTCGGCCCTTATGTGCAACGCGGCGTCGTCACCGACGACAACAAGAAGCCGCCGCGACAGGGCGTGCCCGAAGGATGGGACCCCGCCGAGATTTCACTCGCGCAGGCGGTGAAACTCCTGGAGCTGCCGCGCCTGATCGGTCAGCACCCCGAAGACGGCGTGAACATCTGGGCCAACATAGGGCGCTATGGCCCGTATCTGAAACACGCCGAGTCCACCTCGTTCAAGGGCGGGACGAACGCCAACCTCGAGAGTATCGAAGAGGTCTGGGAAGTCGGCATGAACCGCGCGGTTCAACTGATCGACGAAAAGAAGGCCTCGCGCGGACGTGGCCGTCAGGCGAAAACCTTGAAGGACCTTGGCGAACATCCCGACCGCGGCGGCGCGGTGGCGATCATGGACGGCAAATACGGGCCCTATGTGAAGTGGGAAAAGGTGAACGCCACGCTGCCGGACAACACGGAGCCCGACAACGTGACGATGGAACTGGCCATGCAACTGATCGAGGAACGTGAGGCCAAATCCGGCAAGAAGACGACCAGGAAGAAAAAAGCCAGCTAGCGGCAAAGCTCTTCGAACGGATTTGCCGTCGCCCGGACTTGAAAATCACACACACCTGAACGAACGTCTCCCAAACGAGAGGCGACCGCATGGCCCAGACAGCAGACGCAATCATCATCGGCACCGGCGTCATCGGCGCGGCGACGGCCTTCGAACTGGCCAAGAAGGGTATGAAGACCCTCAGCGTCGACCGAACGCGGATGGCCGGACAAGGCTCCACCGCCGGGTCTTGCGCGATCATTCGCATGCATTATTCCACCTTCGACGGCACGGCGTTTGCATGGGAAGGCTATCACTACTGGCGCGACTGGGCAGATCACCTTGGATTAGGTGCGGGCCACGAGTTGGCGAAGTTCATCGAATGCGGCTGCATGGTGATGAAGACCGAACAGAACGGGCACCTTGCAAAACACATTGAAAACAGCCGCGCGCTGGATATTCCGCTGGAAGAGTGGGGGCCGGAGGAGATCAGGAGCCGCCTGCCAGTATTCGATCTGGACCGGTTCTTCCCTGTGAAGCGCCAGGACGAGCCGGGGTTCGGCGAACCCACCGGCGGCGCGCTTGAAGGGGCCGTCTTCTGGCCCAATGGCGGTTATGTCACCGACCCCGCACTGTCGGCGCAGAACCTGATGGATGCGGCGCAACTGCATGGCGCAACGATCCGCATGGGTGTCGAGGTGACGGACATCCTGAAGGCAGGCGGAAACGTCAAAGGCCTGAGACTGTCGGACGGCGAGGAGCTACACGCCCCCGTCGTTATCAACGTGGGCGGCCCCGGCTCGGTCTACCTCAACCAGATGGCCGGTGTGACGGACGAGATGACGATCACCACCCGCCCGCTTCGGCAGGAAGTCGTCCACGTCCCCGCGCCTGAGGGCTTCGACTATGAAAATGACGGCCTCGTGGTCAGTGACAGCGATATCGGCTGCTATTCCCGCCCCGAACACGGGAACCACATCCTCGTGGGCTCCGAAGACCCGCCCTGCGACACCCATATCTGGACGGACAGCGACACCGACTATGACCGGAACTTCACCGATCAGTGGACGACACAGGCCATGCGCTATGGCCAGCGCGTGCCGAGCCTCGCCATCCCCAGCCAAACGCGCGGCGTCGTCGATCTGTACGACGCCTCGACGGACTGGATCCCGATCTATGACAAGTCGTCGCTCGGCGGCTTTTACATGGCCTGCGGCACGTCCGGGAACCAGTACAAGAACGCACCGATCGCGGGCAAGATGATGGCCGAACTGGTGGACTACTGCGAGGCGGGGAACGACCACGACACCGCGCCGCTCCAGTTCCGCCTGCCCTATATCGGCCGCGTCATCGACGTGGGCTTTTACAGCCGCAAGCGCGAGATCAACGAGGAATCCAGTTTCTCCGTCTTGGGCTAAGTCCTGCGCCGCGGTGCAGCGATTGACTTTGCGGAAGGGCAGAGGCATCAAACGCGCAACGCGAGGAGTTGGTGCCGATGAAGAAAATCTATGCAAACGCGACCGAAGCGCTCGACGGGCTTCTGCGCGATGACATGTTGATCGCAGCGGGCGGATTTGGCCTTTGCGGTATTCCCGAGCTCTTGTTGCAGGCCATCAAGGACAGCGGCGTCAAGAACCTGACGTTCGCTTCCAACAACGCGGGCGTGGATGACTTCGGGATCGGCATCCTTCTTCAGACCCGTCAGGTCAGCAAGATGATCTCGTCCTATGTCGGTGAGAACGATGAATTCATGCGCCAGTATCTGGCGGGCGAGTTGGAAATCGAGTTCAACCCGCAAGGCACGCTGGCCGAACGCATGCGTGCCGCCGGTTGCGGTATCCCAGGGTTTTACACCAAAACCGGCGTGGGGACCCAGGTGGCAGAGGGCAAGGAGCACAAGGACTTTAACGGCGAAACCTATGTGCTGGAAGAAGGCATCTTCGCCGATCTTTCGATCGTGAAAGCCTGGAAGGCGGACGAGACCGGCAACTGCATCTTCCGCAAGACCGCGCGGAACTTCAATCCGCCCGCTGCTATGTGCGGTCAGGTGTGTGTGATGGAGGTCGAGGAAATCGTGCCGGTGGGCTCGCTTGATCCCGACCACATTCATTTGCCGGGCATCTATGTTCACCGCCTGATCCAAGGGACGCACGAGAAGCGCATCGAGCAGCGCACTGTCCGCCAGCGCGAGGAGGCCTGAGATGACCGACCACCTCGTCGATGCCGACGCCGTCGAGCACATCGCCAAGCGCGCGGAAACCTATCTGCACCTGTCCCGGCGCGTTTGCGTGGACTTCTTCGGCCCGGAAGCCGCGCATGACCATGTCATGACCATCGCGACCGTGGCGTCGATGATGGCAACGCTCGAAAACGCAGAGATCGCTGCATCTGCGCAGGACAAACTTACCGAACTTCTTGAAAAGGGAGATGCCTGATGCCTTGGGATCGGAACCAAATGGCGGAACGCGCCGCGCAGGAGCTTGAAGACGGCATGTACGTGAACCTGGGCATCGGCATCCCGACGCTCGTGGCCAATTATGTGGGCGACAAGGACATCACGCTGCAATCGGAAAACGGCATGCTGGGCATGGGTCCCTTCCCGTTTGAGGGCGAGGAAGACCCCGACCTCATCAACGCCGGCAAGCAGACGATCACGGAAATGGACCGTACGGCCTATTTCGACAGCGCCACCAGCTTCGGGATGATCCGGGGCGGCAAAATCGCGGCCGCGATCCTAGGCGCGATGGAAGTCGCCGAAAACGGCGATCTGGCAAACTGGATGATCCCGGGCAAACTGGTCAAGGGCATGGGCGGAGCCATGGACCTTGTTGCCGGCGTCGGGCGTGTCATCGTGGTGATGGACCACACAAACAAGCACGGGCAAAGCAAGATCCTGAAGGAATGTACCCTTCCTTTGACAGGCAAGGGCGTCGTGGACCTGATCATCACCAACCTCGGCGTGCTCGAAGTGGGCCACAAGGGCCTGCACATCCTAGAGACGGCACCGGACGTGACCCGGGAAGACATCCGCGCCGCGACGGAAGCGAGGATTGTCTGAAAGACCGTCCGGCACGAAATTGTCATGAAAATACCTACGGACTGTTCATAAACTGGAAACAGCAACAAATTTTCGCCTTAGTCTTTGAGTAGTTGTAAGTGCAATGGCAATGACTGAAACGCCAAAGAATTCCCCTCGTGTACCCAACGCCGCGGCATCGCCGCGGCGTTGGCGCGATTTGGCACTGCTGATTGGCCTGGTCCTTCTTGTCGCTTTTGGCCTGTTCGGACTGGCAGCGGCCACAGGCTGGGAAGAGACCGTCGGCGCACTCAGAACGCTTTCATTGCGCGAGATGGCAATCCTTCTGGCCCTCAGTCTTGTGAACTACCTCTGCCGGGGCTTGCGCTGGCATATGTTCGCGACCCGGCTGGGGTTAATGACAGGCTTCCTTCAAAACATGCGGCACTTTCTGGGTGGCTTTGCCATGTCAGTGACCCCCGGCCGCGTGGGCGAGTTGGTGCGGATGCGGTGGATCCGTCGCGAGACCGGCTGGTCCTTTGAAAAGACCGCGCCGCTGGTGCTGGTCGACCGGGCCGCCGATCTGGCAGCCATGGCCATTCTGTTGGCGTTGTCACTGGCTTTTTCGGCTTCGGGCATCGCGCTTGGCATTCCGGTCGCCCTTCTCGCCATAGCGGTCGCCATCGTCGCGACACGGCCCAAGCTGCTCCGATGGGTGGGCGACATTGGCCACATCGCCTCTCGCCGCGCCTTTCCACGCCTTTTCGTGCGGGTCAGGCGCGCGGCACAGTCCTTGAACGCCTTCACGGGACCAACCGTCATGATCCTTGCAGGCCTTGTCGGTGTCATAGGATGGTTGGCCGAGGGCTATGCATTTCATATGCTGCTGGTCTGGCTTGGCGCGGATATCGGGCTTTGGAAAGCGGTCGGCATCTTCATTTTCGCCACGCTCGCAGGCGGATTGACAGGCGCTCCAGGTGGTCTCGGCGGGGCCGAGGCGGCCATGGTGGCCCTTCTGGCGCTGGACGGCGTGCCGCTTGAAGTCGCGGTCCCCGCCACGTTGGTAATCCGCGTGACCACGCTTTGGTTCGCAATATTGATTGGGCTTATGGTTTTCCCAATGGCCGAAAGAGCATCGCAGAAGGCAAAACATGCGCTGGAAAACAGTTGAATATTCCGGTTGGGGCCGGGTGCACAAGGCATCCGGCGACATGGCACGTCCCGAACGGGTCGCTGCCCTCCTCGATACCGTCAAGGCCGAGGCCGCACCAGCTTTGGGCATGCGTCGCAGCTATGGGGACGCCTGCCTGAATTCGGATGGCAAGGCCATCGACATGACACGGCTGGATCGCATCCTGGCTTTCGACGCTGAAACAGGGCTGGTCCACGTGGAAGCCGGTCTTCAGATCGGTGAACTCCTGAAGACCTTCGCGCCCAAGGGCTGGCTGCCACCGGTTATGCCGGGCACGGGCTTCGCGACGATCGGCGGCGGGATCGCCATGGACGTCCATGGCAAGAACCACCACGGCGCCGGGTCCTTTGGCCAGCACATCACCGAATTCACCCTGGCAACGCCTGACGGCCCGAAGGTCGTCACCCCGTCGGAAGACGCGCTATTCAAGGCGACCATTGGCGGCCTCGGTCAGACGGGTCCAATCCTTTCGGCCAAGTTCAAGCTTCTGAAGGCCAAGGGCGACGTCATGGTCGTCACCGAGCGCCGTGTGAAGGACTGGGAGGAATTCCTGCCACTTCTCGACAACTCTGACGCGACCTACACTGTCGGCTGGATCGACGCGACCGCCTGGGGCGACAATCTGGGCCGCGGCATCCTCGAAGAAGCCGAAACCGGTGGCGGCCTTGTCCGCCCGGCCAAGCGAGGCAAAAAGGTCCCCATGGATGCGCCGGGCTTCGCGCTTTCGCCCCCGGTTGTCCGCAGCTTCAACGCCGCCTATTGGCGCAAAGTCCCCGCCAAGGGACGCACTGTCGTCAAACCGATCGACGATTTCTTCTTTCCCTTGGACAAAATCCGTGACTGGAACCGGCTTTATGGCAAGGCAGGGTTTCACCAGTTCCAATGCGTGGTGCCTGTGTCCGAGGCCGAGGCCTTGCGCGAGATGATGGAAAAGATCGCGCGCTCCGGGCTTGCCTCGCCCTTGGCAGTGTTGAAGCGCATGGGACCGGGACGCGCCGGCTATATGTCCTTCCCGATGGAGGGCTACACGCTGGCGCTCGATTTCCGGAACAATGACAAGGCCGAGCGTCTGATCCTCAAGCTGGAAGACATGACTATTGCCGCAAAGGGACGCATCTACCTGGCGAAGGACGCCCTCGCCCGCTCTGCCAATATCGCGGCGATGTACCCAGAACACGCCGAATGGCTGAAGGTCGTCCAGGAAATGGACCCCGAAGGCACTTATACAACGGACATCATCCGCCGCCTGAAGTTGAGGGACCCGTCATGAGCCAGACCTGGATCATTCTTGGCGCCACCTCGACGATTGCGCGCGCCTTTGCCCGCATGGTTGCGACGCGGGGCGACGGTGTCGTGCTGGCCGGCCGCGATATGGCCGAACTGGAAACCATTGCCGCGGATTGCGGTATCCGGGGTGCGCAGCTGGCCGAAGCGATCCGCTTCGATGCCCGCGACCCCGCCAGCTTCGACCCCATCTTGGAGCGCGCCAAGGCGCTTGATGGCACGATCAGCGCGGCGGTTTTTGTGGGCTCCATGCCGCCACAGGAGGAAATCGACGCCGACCCCTCGTTGGTCGATGGCACCATCACCGACAGTTTTGCCGGTCCGGCCCGGTTCCTGACGGCCCTCGCCCCCCTCCTTGAGGACCGTGGCAAGGGCACAGTCGTTGGCGTCGGCTCTGTCGCAGGCGACAGGGGGCGCTTGGGTAACTATGTCTATGGGTCCTCCAAGGCAGGGTTTCACGCCTATCTCTCGGGCCTCAGGAACCGTCTGGGGCGCTCGGGCGTGCATGTGGTGACGGTCAAGCCCGGCACGGTGGATACGGCCATGACATGGGGAATGGACAAGCTGCCATTCCTCGCGCAGCCGGAAAAGGTCGCGGGTGACATCCTGAGAGCAGCCGACAAGAAGAAGGACATACTATATACACCCTTCATCTGGTGGCCTGTCATGACGATCATCCGCGCCATCCCGGAGCGGATCTTCAAGAAGATGCAGATTTAGTTCGACGCCGCTCTGCGAACGAAGACACAACCGTCGCTGATAAGCTGCGGGCGCGTCAGGCAAAGCCCGCGCGCCACATTCCAGGCTGCCAGGACCTTTGGCACATAGGCGCGTGTCTCGCGGAAAGGCGGCACGCCGCCGTGCTTGGCAACTGCCCCCTCGCCCGCATTATACCCGGCCAGCGCCATGACAGGGTCCTTGTTGAACTCGTCCAGCAGCCAGTCCAGATAGGCAACGCCGCCTGCTATGTTCATCTTTGGGTCAAAACTGTCGGACACCGCAAAACGCTCGGCCGTCGCGGGCATCAGCTGCATCAAGCCCTCTGCCCCTGCACTGCTGATCGCATCCGGCCGCCCGGCGCTTTCGATCGCGATCACTGCAAGGACAAGCGCCGGGGACACATCCGTCCCGATCGTGCTGGCCAGGATATCCACGCCATGGGATTCCACGATCCTCTGAAGCATATCGAGGCGCGGTGTGTCGACACGAAGCGCATTCTGGCGGATCGCGTTGATGGCAAGTTCGAACCGCGCCGCTGGATCAAGCCCCAGGGCTGGCGAGACGTCCTCCCAATACCAATCGTATGCAGATGGGGGCAGCGCCTCCGGAGGCGGCTGCAAGGCAGCCTCGGGGCGCGGATCGCCCGGGCGACGCGGTTCGGCCCCCGGCGTAATGCGAAAGACTTCCTCGTTGGGGTCGATCTGGACGGTGATGCGCCTGCCCGCGCCCGCGCCCGGTGGTGCGACACGTTTGAACGTGAAATCACCGCCCGCCTGTGCCGTGGAAGGCGTCTGCGCCAACGAATAAGTCGCCAGAACTGCTAAAAGCCCTGAAACCAAAAGGAATCGCAACTTCTTGTGCATCTTGCCCATAATTCTTTGTTCATGCTCTGGGCAGAAACTTTGCAGAACTCCCCGGCAGAGGCCAGCCAGAATTGGGCGCATTGTTCCTGCAACGCGAAAAGTCATGCGTTTCAGCGTCTATTAGTCGGTGTGATCAGACGGTATTTTTCATCTAAACCTATTAATTACAATATGTTAGATGGAAATTCGGGAAATCGCAGATCCGATGGAAAATTGTACGACCGACGCCAAACTCTCGCCCAATTTGAAGTGCCTTATGCGTCTCATGCCAAAGCGGCACTCGATCAGATGTGAGAGGCTGATCAGCCGCAGACGGTATGATGAAACTGAGCGTGCTCTATGGAGGGACACATGAAACTTTTTGACTTTATCAATGACGAATCCGGTGCGGTCACCGTTGACTGGGTTGTTCTGACTGCTGCTATCGTTGGTCTCGGCATCGCCGTTCTGACCTCGGTTCAGGGTGGTACGACCTCGCTGGCCAACAAGATCTCGTCGAGCCTGGCAAACGCCCAGATCCAAACGCTGGACGGCCTGGCAACGATCGGTTCGACCACTCCGTAATCGGAGAAAACGGTAATGAAGGCCGCGGTCTCGCGGCCTTCACCTCACTAATACTTGTTTCCGGCTCTCGCGTGCCAAGTATGAAGCCGGATGCTTCGAAGGGGATGCGAAATGTTTAAGAGCCTTATTGAGTTCGCACGTTCCGAAGACGGTGCAGTTACCGTCGACTGGGTTGTGTTGACAGCTGCAATCATCGGAATGGGCATGGCCATCGTGGCCTTGATTGCCGGTGGTGCCACCGACATGTCGGGAAGCCTGGGCGCGAGCCTTGAAGCCGCCGAGCCGCCCGAAGTGAACTTCATCATCACCAACTGAAGATCGACATTACACGGCTTATCCTGATTTCGTCCACGGTTTCGCCACAATCCTTCTGGATAAAGGTGTCGATACGCGATGAATGGGGGCCGCGATGCGAAACCTGTTCGAAACCTGAGAGGGATATGTGATGAGATTGGTGTTCGGACTTGTTCTGCTCCTCGGGATTGGACTTGCTGGCGCGGCGGTGTATCTGGCGCGCGACTACTTTTCCCAGCAGCAAGCCAGGCTGGCCGAGGCTGAAGCGGCGAAACTCGCCATCGTTCCAACCGAGAATGTCATGGTCGTCAATAAGCAGATGCGCTACGGGCAGCGCCTGACGACCGGTGACGTAAAGGTCGTCAAATGGCCGAAGGCCGCCATTCCCGAAGGCGCTTTCACAACGGCCGAGGACCTGTTTCCCAAGGGCGCCGACGTGCAGCGCTCCATCCTTCGTGCGATGGAGCCCGACGAAGCCATTCTGGCCGTCAAGGTGACGGAACCCGGCGAAGACGCTGGCGTCCAGTCAAAACTGAGCCACGGCATGCGCGCCTTCACGATCCGAACCGACACGACATCGGCTGTTTCGGGCTTCCTGCGCCCTGGCAACAACGTTGACGTCTACTGGACAGGCAACGCGGGTGGCAGCAACATCACCCAGTTGATCCACCCGAATTTGCGTGTGATCGCCGTCAACCAATCGGCTGACGAAGACAACCAGAAGCCGGTGGCTCCGAAAACCGTTACGGTCGAAGTAAACCCGACCGAAGTTGCGAAACTCGCGCAAGCGCAGTCCTCGGGTCGGCTGTCGCTCGCCCTTGTCGGCGTCAGCGGTGGCGCCGTGGAGGGCGACGTTTCTGTCAGCCAAAACGATGTTCTGGGCATTCAGCGTCAGGTCGAGGTCCAGGAGCGCAAGTGCTACGTCATGCGTCGCGTTGGCGAAGAGCAGGTGCGGACAAACATCGAAACTGAATGCACAAATTGACCTTTTCGAACCACGGATGAGAGGGTCACGCACGCCACCATATTCGGTGGCGTGTTTTCTTTGACACGCTAGCCATGGGCTTGTGTTGCGCGTCATCCACATAAGAATGGCCTTTCAAAGCGTTGATTGTTGAAAATTTTTCAACATTCACGCATCGTATGCTCTATAAGGGCTCTAGACCCGGAAACTGAGGCGTGATCGGAAAGGCAGGTCACATGACTTTGAACAAAGTTCTAAAGGCAGCTCTGATAGGGCTTGCCGTTACAGCTGCGTCTGCACCACAGACAAGTGCGCAGACGCTTACAATAATGCAGGGGGAAGTCTCTACCGCGCTTCAGGTTCCTATGAACCGCGCTGTGGTGGTTGAAGCTGAGAACCCCTTTGCAGAACTCAGCATCGCCAATCCCGGCATCGCTGACATCTCAACACTGTCGGATCGGACGATCTATGTGCTTGGCAAGGCACCGGGCCGCACGACGCTGACACTTCTTGGCCCGGATGGCCGGCTGATCACCAACGTTGAAGTACAGGTGACCCCGGACGTTGCGGAATTCAAGGAACGGCTTCGGCAAATCCTTCCGGGTGAAGGCATCGAAGTACGCACGGCAAATGACGGCATCGTCCTCTCTGGCGTCGTGTCGTCGATCGAGAAGCTCGACCGGGCCCTTGACCTCGCTAATCGCTATGCACCAGAGCGGGTTTCCAACCTGATGACGGTGGGCGGCACGCAGCAAGTTATGCTCAAAGTTCGTTTCGCCGAAGTTCAGCGTTCGGTATTGAAGTCTATAAACGGGGGCTTCACCGCGATTGACGGTGACACCGTGGTTACAGGCGGCAACGGCCAGTTCCGCGAAATCGAAAACATAGCACCTCCGCCAGACACTGTCACCGCAGCGGTCACCACCTTTACGGAAGACTTCGCAGGCGGACAGCTGGCGACGGCGTTTGACATCGGCGGGGTCGCCTTCAACGCGCTTATCGAGGCACTTGAATCCAAGAACCTCGTGCGGACCCTCGCGGAACCGAACCTGGTTGCGCTTTCGGGACAGGAAGCCAGCTTCCTGGCCGGTGGAGAATATCCCATCCCCGTCAGCGACGATGACGGGATCGCCATCGAATACCGTCCCTTCGGTGTTCAGCTGACGTTCATTCCGCGCGTCGTAGACGGAAACCGGATCAACCTTGAACTGAATGCCGCTGTTTCGGCGATCGACGACTCGATCAGTGTCACTGGCGGCGGCATCTCGGTAAACGCCTTCAGTCGGCGTGAGACCGAAACCACCGTCGAGATGCTGGATGGTCAAAGCTTTGCAATCGCAGGTCTTTTGCAGGACGACTTCAGCGATGCGGCAACGCAGACACCTTGGCTGGGCGACATCCCCGTCCTGGGTGCCCTGTTCCGCAGCGCAAGCTATCAGCGGGATCAGTCCGAACTGGTCGTCATCATCACTCCGCATCTGGTGACCCCGGTGCGCGGCGATGCCCTGGCGCTTCCGACCGATCGCATTCGTCCGCCGACCGAGAGCGAACTGTTCCTCTTCGGCCGTGTCTCGCGCCCCGCTGGCGCACCAACTGCCGGCGCCGCAGCAGAAGTCGCAAAGCAAGACTTCGGCGGTTCCTACGGCTACGTGATGGAGTAAGACCCATGACCTTCAAGACCAAATCTCTTCTTGCAGGCCTAGGGCTTCTTGCTCTGGGTGCGTGCGACGATGGCTTCAACAAGGAAGCCGGATCGTTCCTCGACGAAGGCGGCTTCGGCAACCCGACGATGAACAACATGCTGGCACAGATGTGCACGGGCCAGGCGAAGGGGCACATCATTCCCGACGCGGTTGTCGCTCTCGATCCGAAAAGCGCTCCGCCGCAGTACCGGACCGGCAGCGTGCTCTGTTCGGGTCACCTGAACGGCAAATACGCCCAGGTGATCTGGGGCGGCTATGTCGCAAGTGCTACGGCTCCATCGCCCCTGGGCGGCGGTATTCAGGCCATCGAAGCGGGCGGCGGCTAAGCCAAACCCCAATAAAATATACGCAAAGGGCGGCCTTCGGGCCGCCCTTTTCGTTTTCCTGATCGTTGTTGGATATCGAATAATTACGATCTTTTAGCCTCAATGTCGCCAATATTGCCGGTCACTGCATATGCTTAGGGCGAAGTGCGCCACGAGTCGGCCCTCTGCCCTGTTTGATACCCCGTTCGCGATAGGGGCCCAGAACGGAAGGACGTGAGGGACATGAGTAGTAGCGCGGCATTGCAGGAAGAAGCGGCACCAATTGTCGCCTGCACAATTAGCCGGGATGTACAGAATTTCGATCTTCTTATTGAAGATATGGAAAACGAATGCGGCGAGAACTGGGGAGACTTATCCCTCGACGACGCCGGCGTCTTCTTTGACCAACCCGAAGCTGATCATCTGGAATTCGTGGCTCTGGCCATCGATCAGGACGACGAAGCACAGATCGACCTGATTTCCGATCTGGTGCGCCGGGCGACTGCTCAGAAGATCAAGGTTCTGGTCATCGCCGAAGAAGTCAGCCCGATCGTATTGCACAAGCTGTTGAAATACGGGGCCGAAGAGTTCGTCCCCTACCCGCTTCCCGACGGCGCTCTTCACGATGCGATAACCCGCATGCGTGAAAAGGCCGAGCAGGCCGAAATGGTCGCGGCGAATATCGCAAACAACCTGAAAGCAACCGGTGACCGTGACGGCGTCGTGTTGCCGGTGCATGGATTTGCAGGTGGCACGGGGGCCACGACCTTCGCTGTCAATCTGGCGTGGGAACTGGCAAATATCGACGAAGGCGACGAGGCGCTTCGCGTCTGCCTTCTGGACCTAGACCTGCAATTCGGCTCTGCCGCCACCTATCTGGACTTGCCGCGTCGCGAAGCTGTTTTCGAGCTTCTGACCGAAACGGACACGATGGACAGCGACAGCTTTATGCAGGCGCTGCTGACCTTCAACGAAAAGCTTCAGGTGTTGACCGCACCCAGCGAACTGATCCCATTGGATGTCGTTGAACAAAAAGACGTCAAGAAAATCATCGACGTGGCCAAGACCAACTTCGACTATGTCGTGATCGACATGCCGCGGACCGTGGTGATGTGGACCGAAACCGTTCTGTCGGAAGCGCACGTCTATTTCGGCATGACCGAATTGGACATGCGGTCGGCCCAGAACACGCTTCGGATGATCCGGGCGCTCAAGGGCGAAGAACTTCCTTATGAGAAGATCCGTTACGTGCTGAACCGGGCTCCCGGGTTCACTGACCTGAACGGCAAGAGCCGGATCAAACGCATGGCCGAAAGCCTGGACATCAAGATCGAAGTCTTGATGCCCGATGGCGGCAAGCAGGTCGTGCAATCGAACGACCACGGCGTGCCGCTGTCCGACGTGGCCGCCAAAAATCCGCTGCGCAAGGAAATTCAGAAGCTTGCGGCTTCTATCCACGAAACAAACGTCTCGGCCGTCGAAGGCTGAGGGTTGAAGGAGCAAGACGTTGTTTTCGAAGTACAAAAAGGGTGACCCCGGTTCACCGGAATTGAAATCGATCCCGGGCGGTCAGGAAACGGCCCGCACGCCTTCCAAGCCGGCGCCGACGCAGAACGCGGTCGAGGTGAAGCGGCGCAATGTCAGCCGAAGCCCCGCGCAGGCGCAGGCGGCCGATAAAGAACGCAAGCGCAAGGAACGTCTGGGCGAGATCAAGCTTGAGCTGCACAAGCGCCTTCTGGACAACCTGAACCTCAGCGCTCTGGAAAGCGCCTCTGAAAACGATCTCCGGTCAGAAATCATTGCCATTTCAGGCGAAGCGCTTGATGAAATGGGCGTTGTTCTGAACCGCGAAGAACGCCAGACGCTGAACCAGGACCTTTACGACGAAGTGACGGGCCTTGGCCCTCTTGAGCCGCTTCTGAAGGACGACACGGTCAACGATATTCTGGTCAACGGCCCGCAGCAGGTGTTCGTGGAACGTGCAGGTAAGCTGGAACTGACCGACACGACTTTCAAGGACGAACGCCACCTTTTGCGGATCATCGACAAGATCGTCTCGGCGGTGGGTCGTCGTGTTGATGAATCGAACCCCTACGTCGACGCCCGTCTGGCGGACGGCTCGCGTTTCAACGCGATGGTCCCGCCGATTGCGGTGGACGGCAGCCTGGTATCTATTCGTAAGTTCAAGAAGGAAAAGCTCTCGGTTGACGACCTCGTCAACTTCGGCGCCTTCACCGAAGAAATGGCCGCCTACCTGCAGGCAGCTGTGGCCACGCGCCTGAACGTCATCGTCTCGGGCGGTACCGGTTCTGGTAAGACGACCACGCTCAACGCGCTTTCGTCCTTCATCGACAACGACGAACGAATCCTGACGATCGAGGATACGGCGGAACTTCAGCTGCAGCAGACCCACGTGGGCCGGATGGAAAGCCGCCCGCCCAACGTCGAAGGCAAGGGCGCGGTTACCCAGCGCGACTGTCTACGAAACGCGCTGCGTATGCGTCCCGACCGCATCATCGTTGGTGAAACGCGGGGCGAGGAAGTCATCGACATGCTTCAGGCCATGAACACTGGCCACGACGGTTCGATGACCACGATCCACGCCAACAGCGCCCGCGACGGCGTCAGCCGTCTGGAAAACATGATCGCGATGGCCGGCATCGAAATGCCGATCAAGGCGGTCCGCTCCCAGATCTCAAGCGCTGTGAACCTGATCGTGCAGGCCTCGCGTCTGCAAGACGGCTCGCGCCGCATGGTGTCCATCACCGAGGTGACGGGTATGGAAGGCGAAGTCATCTCGATGCAGGAGGTCTTCCGCTACCAGCGCGTCGGCCTCACGCCCGACAACAAGATTATTGGCCACTTCACCGCAACCGGTGTCCGCAGCCACTATTCCGAGCGTTTCCGCATGTGGGGCTACGACCTGCCGGCGGCTATCTTCGAACCCTTTGCGGCAGAGTAAGTCCCCATGGTCATCAGCGCAGAACCAATCATCTATGGCCTGATCTTCCTGGCTGTCCTTGCCCTTGTGCAGGGCATCTATCTGACGGTCTTCGGCAAGTCGATCTCGCTCAACAATCGCGTCAACCGCCGCCTCGAGATGCTCGAAAAGGGCGCTGGCCGCGAGCAGGTGCTGGAACAACTCCGCAAGGAAATGTCCCAGCATATGCGGTCTCAATCGATCCCGCTTTACGCAATCCTTGCGGACAAGGCGCAGAAGGCAAATATCGCCTTCACGCCGGCTCAGCTGATCATGGTGATGGGTGTTCTCACGGTCGTGGCCTTCGTGCTTCTGACCTTCGGCACCGGGGCGTCGCTTTTGATACGCGTGGCCGTATCGGTCATCATGGGCGTGGGCGCGGTCTTTGTCTGGGTCAACAACACCGCCAAGAAGCGCCTTGGCCTGATCGAGGAACAGCTTCCCGATGCGGTCGAACTGATGGTGCGCAGCCTGCGCGTGGGTCACCCCTTCTCCTCTGCCTTGCAGATCGTCGCCAAAGAGGTGCCGGACCCGCTGGGAACGGAAATGGGTGTGATCTCGGACGAAGCGGCTTATGGCCGCGACGTGGGCGAGGCTCTGAAACACATGGCCGAACGGATGGATATGCAGGATTTGCGCTTCCTTGCCGTGGCCGTGACCATCCAGCAGACTTCGGGCGGCAACCTGGCTGAAATCCTCGACGGTCTGGCCAAGGTCGTTCGCTCGCGGTTCAAGCTCTTCCGCCGCGTGAAAGCCATCACCGCGGAAGCCAAATGGTCTGGCATGTTCTTGTCGATCTTCCCCATCCTCGCGCTGGTGATGATCAACGTGATCCAGCCGAACTATTATGACGACGTGAAGGAAACCGCCTACTTCATCCCGGCCTGTCTGATCGTCGCCGCCTTCCTCGTGGCGAACATCTTCGTCATGCGCATGCTCGTGAACATCAAGGTCTAGGCCCATGGAAATCGTCACAAACCTTTTCACCACGGCCAACACCTGGCTGACCGACAACTTCGGCGAGCTTGGACCGCTTCTGATCATCGGCGTGCTGGGCATGTTCCTGGTCCTATTGACGCTGCCGATCCTTCTGAAGAAGGAAAAGGATCCGTTCGACCAGTTGCGCGATGCCGCACGGGCGGGTGCACGACAGGAGGGCGACGGCCCCCGGCTTCGCCGCGGTCGCGGCAAGAACGTCAACAAACTGGACAAATACGCCAACTTCCTGGAACCGCAGGACGAAAAGCAATACTCCGAAGTCCGTCTGAAACTGCTGCAGGCAGGTTATCGCTCGAAAGATGCCGTCCGGACCTATCACTTTCTGCAGTTCCTTCTGGGCATTGCCTTCCTGCTGCTTGGCGCTCTTTACGCGATCTATGCCTCTGCCACGGGCGAGCCGTCGCTTCAGGCTATGATCGGCAGCGTTCTGATCCCTGGCATCGTCGGCTACATGATGCCCAAGTATTGGGTAACAAAGCGCCAGCAAACCCGCCAGGAAGAGATCACGAACGGCTTCCCCGACAGTCTCGACATGATGCTTGTCTGCGTCGAAGCCGGTCAGTCGCTTGACCAGGCCATCATCCGCGTCTCGAAAGAAATCAAGGCAGGCTACCCGGCTTTGGCCGAGGAATACGAGATGGTCTCCAACGAAATGAAGGCCGGCAAGGACAAGACCACCGTTCTGCGTGACATGTCGGAACGTGTCGGCGTCCCTGACGTGGCCAGCTTCGTGACAGTGCTGATCCAGTCGGCCAGTTTCGGTACCTCGATTTCAGAGGCCTTGCGCGTCTTTTCGGACGAAATGCGTGACAAACGCATCATGCGCGCCGAAGAAAAAGCAAACAAGTTGCCAACGAAGATGACACTTGCCACAATGATGCTGACGGTTCCGCCGCTTCTCATCATTCTGATCGGGCCTTCGATCTACGAGATTGCGGTGACGTTGAGCAGTGCAAGCTTCTGAATAGGGGCAAATGAAAGCAACATACGCGACCCTGGCGCTTCTATCGTCAATGGTGTTGGCCGCTTGTGCACCAAGCGGCCTTCAGCCGTTGGAGGGCGGCGCGCTGGCGCCTACCGGCACGGACGCAAGTGCAAAGTCCGTCGACGGTCTGACTGTCGGACACCGCTTGATGGCGGCCGGCGAGTATGAACTGGCGCTCGACGCCTATTATCGGGCTGTTTCCGAACAAGGCGTCAACGTCGATGTTCTTTCTGCAATCGGCTCGGCCAACCTGCAGCTTGGTCGACTGAACCAGGCCGAACAGATGCTGCGCCGTGCCACAGAGTATGATGAGACCTTTCCACCGGCCTGGAACAACCTGGGCGTCGTTCTGATGGAGCAAGGAAAATACGGCGAGGCCAGCCGCGTTTTCAGGCTGGCCTTTGCCCTCGACAGCGGGCAAAGCCAGGAAATTCGCGAAAACCTGCGCTTGTCCCTCGCAAAGATGGAAAATCCAACCTATGATGCGCCCGAGGACTTCCGCCTGGTGCGTCGGGGCCCCGGTGTTTACCGGATACTCGAAACACCCTAAGATCCCGGAAAAATCGGGACAGACAGGGCGAACAGAGCAGTAAGGGACGAAGATATGCAACGTGCAGGACTTCTAACCATTTGTATTGGAAGCGCTTTTTTTCTAGCCGCCTGCAACTCGGGTGGCGGGCTTTCCGACAGGGAAACCGAGGAAGCGCTGAAAGACGTCAATGTCATCGACGAGACGAACCTGAACGAGGTGATGCTCTCGGCGGCGGACCCGAACGAAGCGGTCTCCTATTTCGAACGCACAATCGCCCAGAACCCGAACCGGATCGACCTGCGCCGGGGCTTGGCCAAGTCGCTCGTGCGCGCAAAAAAGCCAACAGCCGCCGCCCTGGCCTGGAAGACGGTCGTCGGCATGCCCGGCGCCACCAACGAGGACCGGGTGGATTACGCCGATGCACTGATCCGGTCGAACGAATGGGACGAGGCGGAAAACCAGCTGGATGTCATCCCGCCGACTTACGAGACGTTCAAGCGCTATCGGCTCGAAGCCATGGTCGCCGACAGCAACAAGGAGTGGAAGAAGGCCGACAGCTTCTATGAAGTGGCCATCGGATTGACCACGACGCCGTCGGGCACCCTGAACAACTGGGGCTTTTCGAAGCTGACGCGCGGTGACTACGAAGGGGCCGAAAAGCTCTTTGCCGAAGCGCTGACCTATGACAGCTCGATGTTCACGGCCAAGAACAACCTCGTTCTGGCCCGCGCCGCGCAGCGGAAATACGACATGCCGGTTGTGCCGATGACGCAGATCGAGCGCGCGCAACTCATTCACACAGCGGCCCTTTCGGCCATCAAGCAAGGCGACGTGAACACCGGCAAGGCGCTTTTGGCCGAAGCCATCGACACCCATCCTCAGTACTTCGACGCCGCCGTGCGCAGCCTTGAAGCGCTGGAAAACGGCACCGGATAACGCGCACTCATGTCCATCGACTGGACCACCGCCGCGTGGTTTCTGCCCTTTGTTCTGCCGATCACGGTCTGGGTCGCCTGGAGCGACATGGCGACCATGAAGATCCCCAACAAGGCCGTCCTGGCGCTGCTGGCGGTCTTCATCGTCGTCGGATTGGTGGCACTTCCGTTCAACGACTACGTCTGGCGCTATCTGCATTTCGGCGTCGTCATCGTGATCGGCTTCATCATGGCATCGGTCGGCATGATGGGCGCGGGCGACGCCAAATACGGGGCCGCCATGGCCCCTTTCATCGCCCTCCAGGATTTGGGCGTTTTCCTTGTCCTGTTGGGTGCGACAACCATCGCCGCCTTCGCGTTGCACCGAACGGCCCGCCGCTCGGACGCGGTACGGGCGCGGTACCCAAATTGGGAAAGCTGGACGCGACGGGAATTCCCGATGGGTTTCGCGCTTGCGCCCGCGCTGTTCTTCTATCTTCTGATCGGGCTTCTCAGCGGCTGACCGCGAAGAGCGCGTAAAGCTCGTTGTCGCGCTGAATCGTGAACCGGTAATCCGAGGCTTTCATCTCTTCGACCACGAGCGCGCGCACGCCGTTCACAAAACCGCACTTGGGGATCAGCACATAGTCCGTTTCCTCGAACCCCGTAAGCCCACCATAATACCAAGGCGCGCTGCCGGGGGCTGGCATGACCGGCGCGAAGAACCAGTATGCGCTCAAAAGGTCTGCCGCGAACAAACGGCTGCCCTCCGGCAAACCGGCTTTTGTCAGATCCGCGCCAATCGTCTCCAACATCGCGCGACTGCCCGCGCCAAATTCGCATTGCGGGAACGTGATGCCCTGAAACTCTGTGACAGGCGCGCGCCCCGCCCGCTCCCGGTACGCCGCCCAAGGCCCCGGTTCCTCGTCCTTGAAGACCTGCGCCGTCGTCATATAGGCGCGATCGGCGCGAATGAAGACATCCTGATGGCCATGCGCTTCAGGCAGCATCGGGATGAACCGCGCCTTGTCGAAACTTGCATGCGCCAACGGTGACGTCGCGATGTTGAAGAACGACGGAAAGAAGATCGCGAAGGCCGCAATGGCGGAAACCGTCATAGCCCGCGACAGGTCGACGCCAAAGATGCCGCCTGTGCCCGGTTCGGGCCGGAGTGACAGAAGAAAAACGGGCAAAAACAACAACCAAGCCGGATCGTTCCCGAAATTCTGATAAGTGATGTAAAGAAATCCGGGGATTAGGATCAGGACCGACAGCCCAACCAACGGTGCGGCGATGCGCCGGACCATCAGCACAGTTGCCAAGCCCAAAAGCGTCGCTCCGATAAATGGCGGACCGGCCACGATCTTGTCGAAGGTCTGGCCCACAAAGGGGCGCACTTCGTTCCCCGCGACATGGCGCAGGTCCGCCAGATAGGCCAGCCAGAAGCCAAGGCCCTGCGTGACCATCACTAGCAGAGCGACCGCGACCCCGGACACAATGGCCGCGATCACAGCGCGCGGCCCTGACGTACCCAGGAAGGCAAGCACAGCAACAGGCAGAAGCACGACGAAATAGGTGATCTTCAGTAGCAAAAGCGCCGCAACAAGAAACCCGACCATCAGACCATCCAGCACGGGCCTTGCCGTTCGACCGGGCAGGAAGACAATGGCAAGGACGACGAACGCCATGGCCCAGGCCCAGCGATTGTAATGCATAGAGATGCCGACGCCCGATGTTGCCGTGCCGTAACTCAGCGCCAGGACAAGACCCAGCGTGATGCACCCGAAATAGATCCCCACACCGCGCGGCATTCGCGTCGAGGCGGCATAAACGACAAATGGCAGTAGCACCACGGCAACGCCGATCTGCGCCAGGATCGCCGCCATACCCGCCGAATACCCCGCTTCGATCAGCGCCGCGATGGGCCAGAAAGCCAAGGCCCCAAGCGGCGTCATGAAGTCGAGGTGCGGAACATCACCCCGCTCCATCCGCGTCAGGATATCCAGAAGGTGAAACGAGTCGCCTTCATGCGTATCCAGATAAAGCCCGCCCACCAGGAAGGTCACCCCACCATAGAGCGCAACAAACACGGCAAGGATCACGCTTAGAAATAACGGATTAGGCCTGCTCATTCCTCATCCTTTTTCCATTATTTGGCCACAATAAACCGGCAAGTTGAAGCTCGAACAGGTGTGCCAAGCGTTATTGTTCAAAATCGGGCAACGGCGGGGCGCATCAATAGATTATTTGTCGAAGGCAGGGTTCAGCCAATGAATATGGAAACCTCGAACGTTATCGCACCACCGGCACCGCGGTCTCTTGATGGGATGAAGCTGCCCATCGTCATGATGCGCGACATCCTGTTGAAAACCATGTTCCGCATGAACATCGACAGCTGCTCGGAACTGGCCAGGGCGATCTGCTTGCCGATCCCGGTGACGCAGGAACTTATCGATCTGGCCCGCGAACAGAAACTTCTGCAAGCGACCGGTACGCTTCATGCGAACTCGGGCGGCGAAATGGGCTTCGAACTGACAGACGCCGGTAAGTCCCGCGCCCATGACGCGCTGGCCCAGTCCGAATACTACGGCGCCATGCCGGTCCCGCTCGAGGTTTACACAGAACAGGTCAAGCGCCAGTCGATCCGGAACATCCAGGTGACACGCGACCAGCTTCTGGGCGCCATGGGCCACCTGATCCTGCCCGACGAACTGCTGGACCACCTTGGGCCCGCCGTTAGCGCCGGTCGTTCGTGCCTGATGTATGGCCCCCCGGGCAACGGTAAGTCCTCGATCTCGAACGGTATCCGGGACGCGCTTGGCGACAAGATCTATATTCCGCGCGCCATCGAATACTCCGGTCAGGTCATCACCGTCTATGACCCCATCGTGCACACCGCTGCCGAAGTTCTGGAAGACGACCCGAACAGCCTGCGGCGCACGTCGAACCGCTTCGACACGCGCTATGTCCTTTGCGACCGTCCGACCGTGATCACCGGTGGTGAACTGTCGCTGTCAATGCTGGACCTGGTCTATAACCCGACAGCCCGGACCTATCAGGCGCCCTTGCAGCTCAAATCCTCGGGCGGCGTCTTCATCGTGGACGACCTTGGCCGTCAGGAAGAACCGCCGCAGGCGCTGGTCAACCGCTGGATTGTTCCGCTGGAAGAAAACAAGGACATCCTGGCACTGCAATCGGGTGAAAAGTTCGAAGTGCCGTTTGACACGCTGGTGATCTTCTCGACCAACTTTCACCCGAACGAAATCTTCGACAAAGCGGCCCTTCGCCGGATCTTCTTTAAGATCAAGATCGATGGCCCTTGCCAGGAGGACTATCTGAAGATCTTCGCCATGGTGGCTCGCAAACGCAAGATGCCGCTGGACGAAGACACGCTGGTCTATCTGATCAAGAACAAGTACCCGACGATCGACAACATCTACGCGAACTATCAGCCGATCTTCCTGATCGACCAGATGATCTCGATCTGCGAGTTCGAAGGCATCCCGTATCAGATGTCGCCGGAACTGATCGACCGCGCCTGGGCGAACATGTTCGTCAAGGAAGAGAAGATCGTTCACTAAC
>JASJDQ010000124.1 GCA_030065075.1 Paracoccaceae bacterium
TCGTCGTTGGTGCGCTGGGCCACTTCCTTGACCATCTGCGCGCCCATGTTCTCGAACTTGTCCTCCAGTTCGATTTCCTTCGCGACCGAAACACCGTCCTTGGTGATGCGCGGCGCGCCGAAGGACTTCTCGATAACCACGTTGCGGCCTTTCGGGCCCAGGGTCACGCGTACAGCGTCGGCCAGCGTGTTGACGCCCTTGAGCATCTTGTTGCGGGCGTCCGTGTCGAATTTGACGTCCTTAGCAGCCATGTGACTAGCTCCTTTGAATTGGAATTACGTTTGTGTGCGGATCAGACGTTCAGGCTGCTTTTGCAGCCGATGCGCCGTCGATGATGCCGAGGATGTCGCTCTCTTTCATGATGAGCAGTTCCTCTCCATCGATATTGACTTCCGTGCCCGACCATTTGCCGAACAGGATCTTGTCGCCAGCCTTGACGTCCATCGCGATCCGATCGCCATCGTCGTCCTTCGCACCGGCGCCAACAGCCACCACTTCGCCCTCGGCGGGCTTTTCCTTGGCGTTGTCGGGGATGATCAGACCGCCAGCGGTCTTCTCGTCGCTTTCCACACGGCGAACGAGGACACGGTCGTGAAGCGGAGTAAATGCCATTTTGAACGCTCCTTGGTTCAGTTTCTCCCTTTAGCACTCACTGGCGGCGAGTGCTAACGGAGCGGAGATAAGGAAGCCTCACGATCCTGTCAACAGGCCACAAGCAAGAATTTGGTCAGACGAAATTAGGATTCTTGGACTAGCCCGGGCGCAGAGAGGCATTGGGATGAACAAGACAGTCAAATTCCACGCACCAGAGCACTACGAAAGCCTTGCGGCACGCTTCGCGGGTGACAGCATCGTCGTGACGGACACCAACGGGCTCTTTTTGTGGGCAAACGAAGCCTTTACACGTTTGTCCGGCTATACGATCGACGAAATGGTCGGGAAAAAGCCCGGCAGCGTCCTTCAGGGCACAGCCACCTGCAAGCAAACCGTGAACGCTGTGTCCAATGCCCTGCAACACCGGCGTCCGATCGAAATCGACATCCTGAACTATGCCAAGACGGGCCAACCCTATTGGGTCGAAATGCACATCACGCCCATTTTCGACGAAACGGGCCGCCAAACCCATTTCACGGCAGTCCAACGCGACATTTCCCGGCGAAAAGAGATAGAGGCCGAGACGTTTGAGGTCATCCAGCGCGAAAAGATGGCAGATGCCGAACGCAAGCTCTTCGCGATGGTCAGCGAATGGCTCTATTCGACCAAATCCATGGACGAGCTTTTCATGGTCGTCCGCAAGTCGATGGAAACGATGTTCCCCGAAAGCGAAGGCAGCCTCTACGTCTACTCGAACTCCCGCGACACGCTCGATCTGGCAACCAGTTGGGCGATGGAAAATCCCCCCAAACGCATCCCACCCGACGATTGCTGGGCGCTTCGGCGCGGGCGTGGCTATTCCTACGGCACAAAGGCAATCGAATTCACCTGCGCCCATATCGACGACGAAGAGACGCCCTACTTCTGCCTGCCGATCGTGGCGCATGGCGAAACCATCGGCATGTTGCACCTTGCGTTCATGCTGCCAGGTGACGGCGCACGCGACCAGATGCTCGACTTCGTCAAGCGGCGCTGGTCCACGGCAAACCTCTGCGCCGAGCAGATCAGCCTCGCCATCGCCAACGTACGACTTCGCCAGGAGCTTCTTGATCAATCGGTCCGCGATCCCCTGACCAACCTCTGGAACCGGCGCTGGATGGTCGACGCAATCCGACGCGAAATCAACGTGGCCCGCGAACACGAGGCGCCACTGGCCGTCCTGTCGCTGGATGTTGATCACTTCAAAAAGTTCAACGACGCATACGGCCACGACGCGGGCGACCTTGTCTTGCGCGAAGTCTCGCGCGAGATGTCCAACACGATCAGCGTTCGCGGCGAGGCTTGCCGCGCCGGAGGGGAAGAATTCGCCATAATCTGTCCGGCGTTGGACGCCGACACTGCCGCCGCCCTTGCTGAAAAGGTCCGCGCAGCGGTCGAGCGGCTGGAAGTCGTCTATGACGATCACCGCCTCCCGGCAGTGACAGCCTCCATCGGGGTCGCCGTCTACCCCAACGACGGCGGCTCCGTTACCGAGCTTCTGAAATCCGCCGATATCGCGCTCTACAAGGCGAAGGACAGCGGGCGAAACTGTGTCGTTTCCGCCCGCGAGGTCAAAAAACAGACGAAGCGCAAATAGGGGCCTGTCCCGCTTCTGCGGGCTGGGCTAGTAAGGCATATGCTTCGCACGTTTCTGACCGTTTCTCTGCTGTTTCTGGGAACCCTCGCGGCACATGCACAAAGCTGCGGGACGCGCGACCTGATTAGCGAACTCTCGGCGACCCAACGCCAGGAACTCGACAAGCTCGTCGCAGCCCACCCGTTTCCGGACGGCATCATGTTCGATGCCACGAAATCCGACAGCAAGGTCACCGTCGTCGGCACCATCCACGTCCCCGATCCGCGTCTGGCGCCCATCGTCGACCGTGTCCGCGATGATCTGGCCAAGGCCGACGTGGTGATCCTGGAAGCCACGACCGAAGACCAGGCGAACCTCCAGGCCCTCGCGACGACCCGGCCCGAGGTGTTCTTCCTGACCGAGGGCCCGACACTCATCGACCTCCTCACCGAAGAAGAATGGGCAGCCGTCACCGAACGCCTGAAAGCCCTGGGGCTTCCCAGCTTCTTCGCCGCCAAGTTCAAGCCATGGTACCTGTCTCTGACACTGGCCATCCCGCCCTGCATCCTCAGCGACATCCTCAGCGGTGCCAAAGGGCTCGACGCCCAGTTGGAAGGCATCGCCAAAAGCGAAAACGTCCCTATAGCAACGCTCGACGATATCGAAAGCCTGATTGAAATCATGGCGGGCGACCCGTTGGACGTGCAACTCGATGCGCTCCGGCTCGCACTTCAGATGCAAAGCGACAGTGACGCCATGACCTCGACCCTGATCGAGCGGTATTTCAAGGGAAAGATCCGGGAAACCTGGGAATTCGGGCGGATTGTGATCGCCGAAAGCGGCATGCCCAACGCGAAGGAGCTCTTCGACGAAATGAACGACGTCCTGCTGGTCGGTCGAAACCGGGCGTGGGAGCCGAAAATCGCCCAGCTTGTCGACGGCAAGGATGCCGTGCTCGCCGTGGGTGCGGCGCATCTCTCGGGCGAAGATGGCGTCCTGCGCGCGCTTGAACGCGCTGGTTACACGATCACGTCCCGCTGACAGGACGGTCGGCGGGGCGATGCCTCGTCAGAGGCGAGCGTCGCCCGTCCGGCCATGGCCAGCAGCAATTCAGGGTCCACCCCTCGCCTCTTTCACGACGTATTCCCGCCTGAGCGTGTAAAGCCCCGTCGCCACGATGAGTGCCGTTCCCGCCCAGGTCCAGGTGTCCGGCAACTGCCCGAAGACAAGCCAGCCGTAAAATGTCCCCCAGACAATCAGCGAATATTGCACGGGCGCGACAACGACGGCCATCGCCAACTCCAATGCCTTGATTACGCAGATCTCGGCCAGTGCGGCAAGAACACCGACCGCCGTCAGAATGGCCCATTGCTTGGGCGTCGGTGTCGTCCAGACAAATAGCATCGGCGGCGTCAGCACCGCGATCGACACCACAGCCGTATAGACAATCGTTGTCGCCGTCCTGTCACTGTCGGAAAGCGCGCGGCTGACAATTTGCCGGATCGCGAAGAAGAACGCCGCCATCAGCACGAAACCCGCCGCCGGATGCACCACGCCCATGCCGGGCCGTATGACGATCAAAGCGCCCAGAAAGCCCAGCGCGACGGCCAGCCAACGCCGAAGCCCCACAGGCTCGCGCAGCAACAGGGCCCCCATGACCGTCACCATGAAGGGCGCCACAAAACTGATCGCGACCGCATCTGCCAGCGGCACGTAGCTGACGCCGAATATGAACAAGACAGCCGAACAGGCCGCGACAAACCCGCGAAGCACCTGAAGCTTTGGATGGGATGTCCTCAATACGCGCCCGGACGTCCAGACAATCAAGACAACGGCTCCGACGACCAGGCCCAACTGCCGGACCCAGACGATCTGAAAGGGATGCAACCCATCCGTCAGGAATTTTGCCATGGTATCGACGGCCGAGAAAAGGAACATTCCCAGCGCCATCATCAATACCCCTTGCGAGGCTCGGCTTCGGTTCAAAACGGAAATGAATGCGCCTTTCGTGACCTTGTTGCCATAAGACCAGTCCGTCCCCCAAGCGCAAGCCTGATTGCTTTGACTGGAATTCGCCGTCACATCAAAATGCGACACATGAGAACTGTCGAAAATTCAAGGGACAGGCTGATCCTTGAAGACACGCCATGGGTCCGGGGGACGATCATCATCCTGGCAATTCTCTATGTCGTGTGGGTCGGGTTTCGTTTGATCTCCGACGGCGACAGGTTGGGCCCGTACGTCCTCGGGGGCAGCCTTTTGCTCGGACCCGTTGTCTTTGCTTTGTTCGTCGAGCGATACCAGGTCATCTTTCTTCGACCCGAGAACTCCGTCTTCAAACGAAAGCGCAGCATCTTCGGGTACAAAGAAACCCGGCACGACCTGTCGGCAATCTCGCACGCAAGGGCCGAAGTGTCGGTCGACAGCGACGGCGGGGAAATGTCCCGACCCGTCCTGATCGTCCAAGAGGGCGACGACACCTTCCAAATCGAACTTGTCGAGTATTTCGCAACTGGCACATGGGCGAAAGAGCTCGCTGCCGGAATAAACGACTGGCTCGGAGTTGAAGCTGGCCATTGACTTGAACGTCATTCCCGCCTAGTCACGCGCAGTCTTCCGGGAGCATGTGATCTCCCGGTCCCTGACGTATCAGGGATCGCCCCCCATCAGCGCGTTGCGCCCATGGGGGCGTTTGGCGTTTCGAAGACCGACACCTATGTCGGTGGTGGATCAACGGCGATAGGAGGCCGCAAATGTTCGAGAATCTGTCCGAGCGTCTGTCCGGCGTCTTCGACCGGCTGACCAAACAGGGCGCGCTGTCCGAGGACGACGTCAAAACCGCGCTCCGCGAAGTCCGCGTCGCGCTTCTGGAAGCCGACGTCTCGCTCCCCGTCGCCCGCGACTTTGTCAAGGCGGTGCAGGAAAAAGCCACCGGCCAGGCGGTCACCAAGTCCGTCACCCCCGGTCAGCAAGTCATCAAGATCGTACATGACGAGCTTGTTCACGTCCTGAAAGGCGACGAGGACCCGGGCGCCCTCAAGATCGACAACCCCCCTGCCCCCATCCTGATGGTGGGCCTGCAGGGCTCGGGCAAGACCACAACCACCGCCAAACTCGCCAAGCGGCTCACCGAGAAAGAGGGCAAGCGCGTCCTCATGGCGTCCCTCGACACCAACCGTCCGGCAGCCATGGAACAGCTCGCCATCCTCGGCACACAGATCGGCGTTGACACGCTGCCCATCGTGCCGGGCGAAGACCCCGTCGCCATTGCAAAGCGCGCCAAACAGCAGGCAACGCTGGGTGGTTATGACGTCTACATGCTCGACACCGCAGGGCGCTTGCACATCGACCAGGAACTGATCGCCCAGGCCGCCGCCGTGCGCGACGTCGCCAACCCGCGCGAGACGCTTCTGGTGGTCGATGGCCTGACCGGCCAGGACGCCGTCAACGTCGCGACCGAGTTCGACGACAAGATCGGCGTCACCGGCGTGGTCCTCACCCGGATGGACGGCGACGGACGTGGCGGCGCGGCACTGTCGATGCGCGCGATCACGGGCCGGCCCATCCGTTTCGTGGGCCTCGGCGAAAAGATGGACGCCATCGAGACCTTCGAGCCGGATCGCATTGCGGGCCGCATCCTTGGCATGGGCGACATCGTAGCGCTGGTCGAAAAGGCGCAGGAAACGCTCGAGATCGAGCAGCAAGAGCGCATGATGAAGCGCTTCCAGAAAGGTCAGTTCAACATGAACGACCTGAAGTCCCAGATCGAGCAGATGCAGAAGATGGGCGGCATGGAAGGGATCATGGGAATGCTGCCTGGTATGGGCAAGATGAAGGCCGCCATGGCCGAGGGCGGCTTCGACGACAAGATCCTCCGCCAGCAGATCGCGCTTATCAACTCGATGACCAAGAAGGAGCGCGCCAACCCCGGCCTCCTCCAGGCGTCCCGCAAGAAACGGATCGCCAAGGGCGCGGGGCTTGAGGTTTCCGACCTCAACAAGCTCATCAAGATGCACCGCCAGATGTCCGACATGATGAAAAAGGTCGGCAAGATGGGCAAGAAAGGCATGATGCGCCAGTTGGGCGGCATGTTCGGCGGCAAGGGCGGACTTCCAGCAGGTGGCATGCCCAGCCAGGCCGAAATCGAAGCCGCACAGAAACAGATGGGCGCATTGCCCGGCGGCGGCCTGCCCGGCCTTGGAGGCGGCGCGCAACTGCCGCCCGGCCTCTCCGGGTTCGGCAAGAAGAAGTGACCTCTGTCGCCGCCCATATCCCGGTCCTCGAAACCGAGCGGCTCAGGCTTCGCGCACAGACCCGTGCCGATTGGCCTGCATACAAGGACCTTATGATGTCCGAGCGCGCGCAATACATGGGCGGGCCGAAGGACGATCAGGGGGCCTGGGCCGCCTATGCCAGTGAACTGGCAAGTTGGCTCTTGGATGACATGGGCTACTGGACAGCAGCTCACAAGGAAACCGACGAACCCGTCGCCTTCGTGGGCATCACGAAACCCGCCATCTTCCCGGAAACCGAACTGGGCTGGATGACCACGCCCGAGGGCGAAGGCAGGGGCTATGCGTACGAGGCGGCAAATGCCGTCCTCGACTGGGCCTTTCTCACGCGTGATTTCCGGACACTCGTCAGCTACATCGACCCTAAAAACGCGCGCTCGAGTAAGCTCGCCGAACGCCTCGGCGCATCGCGCGACGCAAACGCCAAAGCGGCGCACGACGGTGATCTGGTCTACCGCCATCCACGGAGAGCGGCATGACGGTCGATTTCCGCATTCCCGAGTTGGATACCGATCGCCTGCGCCTGCGCCTGCCGCGTATGGACGATTTGGACGCACATGTGGCCTTCCGCGCGTCAGAGCGTTCGAAAGGCGTCGGCGGCCCGTTCGACCGGGCCTCGAGCTTCCATCACCTGGAAACCATCGTCGGCCAGTGGCAGTTGCGTGGCTATGGCCGTTGGATGGTCGCCGACAAGACCACAGATGCGCCGCTTGGCATCGTCGGGGTCTATCATCCCGAAGACTGGCCCGAGCCCGAGATCGGCTGGTCGATCTACGAAGACGCCGAAGGCAAGGGCATCGCGCAGGAAGCGGCCCGCGCCACCCGCGCTTACGTTTACGACACGCTGGGTTGGACCCGCATCGTCAGCCTGATCATGGAGGACAATCACCGTTCGATCCGGTTGGCCGAACGCCTTGGATGCAAGGAAGACGGCACCTTCGACCACCCGATATATGGCCGGCTGAACATTTGGGTGCATCCCGGCCCGGAGGCGCAGCAATGACACCGCGCCACGAATTGCCCACCCCCGGTCCGGCCGAGCAGATCGCCGAGATGTTCGGTGCGCTTGTGCCGATGATCACGACAGAGCGGTTCCTGCTGCGTGGGTTGAAAATCACGGATTTTCCCGCCTGCGCCGAGGTTGCCTGCAGTGAATACGGCCGGTTCATCGGCGGTCCGATGAGCCGCGAAGATGCCTGGGACGAATTCGCCAAGATGTCCGCCGGTTGGATGCTGCACGGTCACGGTGGCTGGGCCATTGAAGCGCTGCAAGATATGGATGTGCTCGGCTTCGTCGTGCTCGGGCTGGAACCCGGCGACCGCGAGGTCGAGCTTGGCTATGCCCTGACCAAGGCCGCCGAAGGCCAAGGGGTCGCCACCGAGACCGCGCGTGCCGTTCGCGATTGGGCCGAGCGCGAGTTGGGTCTGACCGGTCTGGTCAGCTACATCGATCCCGACAATGGGCGCTCGATTGCCGTTGCAGAACGCCTGGGCGCCCGGCGCGACCCGACCGCCGACGCGGAGATAGACGATGGCACCTGTGTCTACCGTCATCCGAAGACCGGGGGGCAAAACTGATGCGCCGATCCAACACTGACGCAATACCGACGCGATACCGATGTGACACCCACGTCGCTTTCGCCTGGTTTGGAGTATGTTCATGACCGATGCCGTTTCCCGCGCCGCCGAGGTTCTGGCAGGCCACCGCGCCAGCATCGACCGCCTTGACGCCGTTCTGGTCTATACGCTGGCGGAAAGGTTCGCGCATACCCAAGCCGTAGGAAAACTGAAGGCCGAACACGACCTGCCGCCCGCCGACAAGACGCGCGAGGCCACCCAGATTGCCCGGCTGGAACAGCTGGCAAAAGACGCCGATCTCGACCCAGAGTTCGCGAAGAAGTTCCTGAATTTCGTCATTCAGGAAGTCATCCAACATCACAAACAGCATCAAGAAAAGTAAAGGAATATCAAATGGCTATGAAAATCCGCCTTGCACGCGGGGGCTCCAAGAAGCGCCCATTTTACCGGATCGTGGCAGCCGACAGCCGCATGCCGCGCGACGGCCGCTTCATCGAAAAGCTGGGCACCTATAACCCGCTTCTGCCGAAGGACTCGGAAGACCGCGTCAAGATGAACATGGAACGCGTCCAATACTGGCTGGACCAGGGCGCTCAGCCGACGGATCGCATCTCGCGCTTCCTCGAAGCCGATGGCGTGCTCGAGAAGAAAGAGCGCAACAACCCGAACAAGGCGAAGCCCGGCAAGAAAGCGCAGGAACGCGCAGAAGAGAAAGCCGCAGCAGCTAACGCACCTGCAGAGGAAGAAGCGCCGGCCGAGGAGGCACCTGCAGAAGAAGCGGCTGTCGAAGAGGCTCCCGCAGAGGAAGCAACCACCGAGGAAGCCCCTGCAGAAGAGGCTGCCGAGGAAGAGAAGGCAGAATAAGCCGCTCGATCGCCCATGCTTCCAGGCTTCGGCATAGCGCGTCGGTTCATGACGCTGGCCCTTTTGGCGTCGGCCTTCTGGGCCGGCATGCATGTTCAGCGTCTTGGCGCGGAACATCGCTGCCAGCAGGCTGGTGGAACCGTCGCGCCGAACGGGCTTTGCCGGGGGCTGCCATGAGTGACCGTGTTTGCGTGGGCGCCATTGCGGGCGCCTTCGGTGTCAAGGGCGAGGTGCGGCTGAAAAGCTTCTGCGCCGAGCCTAAGGACATTGCCAGCTATGGCCCCCTCGCGTCGGAAGACGGTGGCCAATCCTGGGACGTCACCCTGTCACAACCCATCAAGAACGGGTTCGCGGCGCGTCTGTCAGGTGTCCGCTCGAAGGAGGCTGCCGAGGCCCTGAAAGGCACCCGGCTTTATGCGCCGCGCGACCGCCTGCCCGCGCTGGAAGATGATGAATATTACCACACCGACCTGATCGGGCTCACGGTCCTCGACACGGGCGGTACAGAGCTTGGACGCGTCAAGGCAGTACTGAACCACGGTGCAAGCGACCTTTTGGAAGTGGCGGCGCAAGGCCGTAAACAACCGATCCTGCTACCCTTCACAAAAGCCATCGTGCCAACCGTCGACCTTGCGACGAGACGCATCATCGCCGACCCGCCAGAAGGCTTGTTCGACTGACAGCGCCAAAAATCGTTGTTTTCGATTGCAAAACCGCCACGTCAATCGCCGCGCGTGCTTTTCTTTTGAAATACCGGGCACTACCATAGCCCGCAGAAAAACAAACACTTGGGAGAGAACATCATGAAACGCTTGCTTCTGGCCACCGCGGCCACGGCACTTTGCACATCCGCCTTCGCTGGCAGCCACAGCGAAGTCAAGATCGGCATCATTCTGGGCTTCACCGGCCCGATTGAATCGCTGGTCGCGAACATGGGGCCTGCTGCGGAACTGGCCATCGCGGAAGTCAACGAAGCCGGAACCCTGCTGGGTGGCGCCAAGGTCACCGGAATTCGCGGCGACTCGACCTGTACCGACGCAGCCGCCGCGACGGCAGCCGCTGAACGGCTGATCACCTCTGATGGCGTCACTGGCATCGTGGGCGGCGACTGCTCGGGCGTCACAGGTGCGATGCTTCAGAATGTTGCCGTCCCGAACGGCATCGTCATGGTATCGCCCTCGGCGACCTCGCCCGGCCTCAGCCACATGAACAACGAAGACAATGGCCTGTTTTTCCGCACCGCACCGTCGGATGCCCGCCAAGGCGTCGTGATGACCGAAGTTCTGATGGAACTCGGCATCAAGGAAGTCGCCGTCACCTACACCAACAACGACTACGGCAAGGGTCTGGCCGACAGTTTCCAGGCGGCCTACGAAGCCGCTGGCGGCAAGGTCACGATCAACGCGGCCCACGAAGACGGCAAGGCCGACTATTCCGCGGAAGTCGGTGCGCTGGCCTCCGCCGGTGGTGAACGTCTGGTGGTCGCCGGTTACGTCGACCAGGGTGGTTCAGGGATTGTTCGCTCGGCGCTGGACGCGGGCGCGTTCGACACCTTCCACTTCCCCGACGGCATGATCGGCTCGCAACTGGTCGAGAACTTCGGCGCCGAGATCGACGGATCGTCCGGCCAGCACCCCTCGCCATCGGAAGAGCTTGCCGCGAACTTCACCGAATTGGTCGGCGGCGCTTTTGAGGCAACGTCTCCGTTTGCGCCGGAATCCTACGACTCCGCAGCCCTGATCATGTTGGCCATGCAGGCCGCAGGTTCGTCCGACCCGGCAGAGTATGCATCGAAGATCATGGAAGTGGCGAATGCCCCCGGTGAAAAGATCAACGCTGGTGAACTTGGCAAAGCGCTCGAAATCCTCGCGGCTGGCGGCGACATCGACTATGTCGGCGCGTCCGATGTCGAATTGATCGGCCCGGGCGAAGCGGCAGGTAACTACCGCGTCGTCGGCTATGAAAACGGCGCAGAAGTGACCGCCGGCCGCAAGTAATCGCTAAGGACAGGAAACGGCCCGGGACCCTCCCGGGCCGTTTTTCAAAGGGTGGCTGATGATCGTCGTCGAAGACCTGCACAAGCATTTCGGAGGCTTTCGCGCCGTCGACGGCGCGTCGCTGGAGATTGCCAGTGGCACGATCACCGGCCTGATTGGCCCGAATGGGGCTGGGAAAACCACCCTTTTCAATGTGATCGCGGGAAACCTCGCGGCCACCTCTGGCCGGGTCTTCATGGAAGACGAAGAGATCACGGGGCTCACCCCGCACGAGCTTTTTTACAAAGGCTTGCTCCGGACGTTTCAGATCGCGCACGAATTCTCGTCGATGACCTGCCGCGAAAACCTGATGATGGTGCCGGGCGGCCAATCAGGCGAAACGCTCTGGAACACATGGGTTGGCCGCAAACGGATCGCCGACGAAGAACGCGCGCTTCGGGCGAAGGCGGACGAAGTCCTTGAGTTTCTCACGATCGAGCATCTGGCCGATCACAAGGCAGGCCAGGTCTCGGGCGGGCAAAAGAAACTTCTGGAACTGGGGCGCACCATGATGGTCGACGCCAGGATCGTCTTTCTGGACGAGGTCGGCGCGGGCGTGAATCGCACACTTCTTAACACCATCGGCGACGCGATCCAGCGGCTCAACAAGGAACGCGGCTACACTTTCTGCATGATCGAGCACGATATGGACTTCATCAGCCGCCTCTGCGATCCGGTGATCGTGATGGCGGAAGGCAAGGTACTGGCCGAAGGCGCGTCCGACCAGATTATGCA
>JASJDQ010000125.1 GCA_030065075.1 Paracoccaceae bacterium
AATGCGTTTCAGGCGGCCTTCGGTCAGAAAGCCGCCTGAATAAACGCAAAGCCGCGTTCGCGTATGCGGGTCCGTCAATTGACGAGTGAATCGATCGATGCTGCTGTGCTAGCGGGCGCCACGATCGCGTTCAGCACCTTGGAGAACTGCGTGTACGGCGCTTCGGTCACATAGACCGTGTCACCACTGCGGATGTCGAAGTCACGCGCCAGGAACACACCGTTGGGCGAGGTCAGGTCCAGGAGGTAGACAAAGCGCTGCTCGCCCTGGATGTCGCTGCGGCCCAGGACTTTCTTTGCGATGTGCTGCGGCTCGTCGCGGAAGACGAAAATGCCGGTCGGGTCAGCAAGGCCGGGGTTCAGGCCGCCTACGGTCGCCAATGCTTCCACTGCCGAGACTGCCTGCGTTTCGAATGGCACGCGCACCTGTGCGCCCGTCGAGCCGAGCGCGGTGAAGAAGCGTTCGTCTTCTTCGACGAGGATGCGGTCACCGGCGCGGAGCGCGATGTCGAGCCGCGGGTTCTCGTAGAGGTCCTCAAGCCAGACCGTGCCCGAGTGGCTGCCGCGGATCAGCGTGATCTGGGTGATTTCGGGCGGCAGCGTGATACCACCGGCCTGCGCCAGCATGGCCGTCAGGGTGCGGGTGGGGCGCTCGATCGGGTAGACGCCCTGAGCGCCGACGCCGCCAATGAGCGAAACGGTTGCGCCGTCACCAGCCAGACGCTGCACGATCACCTGCGGATCAGGCGTTTGGGATTCGAGTTTTTCGGTGATGATCCGGCGAATGGCTTCGGGGCTGTTGCCGCTGGCCTTGATGCGTCCGGCGTAGGGCACGAAGATGAAACCGCTGCCGTCGACCTGAATTTCGTCCAGAATGGCCGGGGCGCCGCTGCCACCAAGGAGGCCATCGTCAACGTTTTCCCAGATCTGCAGACCCAGTGTGTCGCCCGGACGGATCGTGTCCGAGCCGAGGGCGCCTGCGTGGATCAGCGCGCTGGAGAAGCCGAGTGGTGGAGAGAAATTCGCGGCGCGGGTCACGGAGTCGTCCACGGTCACGATGTAGGCATCGCCCTGTTTTTGAACGGACCCTGCGAATATCTCGCTCTTGTTCGGACCTGTCCGCGGAAGGCCGCAACCGGCAAGGATGCTTGCCGAAATGCAAATTGCCACCCAGCGGGTGCGCTTGGAAATCTTGTTCGTCACTGCTCTGCCCTCGACCTTGCGACGCCTAATACGGCATTTTTTTGCAGATTAGAGGCCGCTTCGCAATAATTCCAGCGAATGAAACGGCGACTAATTAACGATTTTCAGGTGTTGCCGGTCCGCCTCAGGGGGGTATTGCAGCAATTTCTGGTAGGGATCGGATGGGTGAAGCATCAAATCTGGTGTCTGGCGCAGCAATTTCCGGCGCGATAGCACCCCATAGAACCCGCCGGGGATCTGTGACGTTGCCAGAAGAAACCGTCGATAAAGCAGATATGCGTCGTGATTTGGCACCCTTGGGTCGGCAAAGAATGCCTCGACCGGCTGGTCCGAGACGAATTCCGGACGGTTGTAGACGGCCTCTCCGAAGGCGCGAAGCGGCAGGGCGCGCCAAAGTGCCTGCTCGGCGGCTGTCGAGTTCACCGTCAGTGCGGAGCGGGCCGTGTCCAGCAGGCGGGCGAGTTTGCCGCCCGTCAGGAAGTGAACGCGGCCTTGCAGATCGTGCACGCGCGTCAGGCGGGCAATCAGCGGGCGGAGCGGTTCGCGCCCGTCTTCCAGCGGATGCGCCTTCAATACAAGATGGTGGTGGCGCGGCGCGCCGGTCTGGAACCCGCGAAACACGGTTTCAAGGAAGGCTGCCTGATCGGGGAAGGGGCCGTGATCCAGGAAATTGGCGTCATGCGCCAGTTGCAGAAGCACGAGGTGATAGGGGAAGCCGCCGTGACGGACACGGAAGGTGGCCGTGCTGCGGGTTACACTACGCACGGGGGTATTCAGAAGCTTCTGCGCGTGCAGTCGGAACTCGGCCCAGTAGTTCGGGCTGCGGTGGGGGCGGAACCCCGGGTAGCCCTTGTTCCCTGCCAAAAGGCGCGCGTGATAGGCCGCGCCCCAGAACATATGGGCGCGCATGTCGCCCCAGCGATCGGGTGCTTCGTGAAGCGCGGGTGCGCCCCTGGCCAGCGCCTCGGCCATCTCTTCCAGGCTGAAACCGGTGGCGGGCGAGGCGGCGTTCGCCCCGCCACGCTCGTAGGTCACCCAATATGGTCGCAGGTATCCTTCTTCGAAGACGTGGGGCGTCAAGCCGTGAGTCTTGGCCACGTCAAGCGCAGTGCGGTGGATCGGACGGCTTGCACCGTAAAGCACCAGATCGGTCACGCCTTCGCGCGCGATCAGGTCGGTCAGTTGAACGGCCAGCGTTTCGGGCGCGTCCCGGAATGCCAGGTACGGGGCGCCGCGCCAGAAAAGTGCGTCGGCGGTATTGAAGCCCATCCGCAAAGTCTTTGCGCCCGCCAGCCGCAGGCGCTTCGCCAATCCGGTAAAGAACGGCCCGTGCGGCCCCTGTAAAAACAGGAACGTCCGCTCGTGCGTGGGCAATCTGTTGGCAGCCATGGGGGTCCGTTTAGCCTGACGGCCCGCATCTGTCACCCTTCGCCTTGCACCTTGGGTCCGGGAGGGATTAGGTCAGAGGCGGAAAAACGGCGGAGATTTCGCGATGTTCACCGGTATTGTCACCGATCAGGGCACCATTCTGGCCATGGAGCAGGCGGGCGATCTGAGCGTTCGGATCGGAACGGGGTATGATGTCTCGGGCATCGATCTGGGGGCGTCGATTGCCTGCGACGGCGTCTGCCTGACGGTGGTCGATCTGGGCACGGATCCGCAGAACTGGTTCGAGGTTCAGGCCTCGGCCGAGACGCTGGCCAAGTCGAACCTGGGCGACTGGGCCGTGGGGCGGGTCATCAACCTGGAACGCGCGCTGAAGGTGGGTGATGAGTTGGGCGGGCATATCGTCTCGGGCCATGTGGACGGCGTTGCGACGGTGGTCGAGGTGCGGGACGAGGGCGACAGCACGCGGGTTGTCTTCGAGGCTCCGGCGGACCTGGCGCGCTTCATCGCGCCCAAGGGGTCGGTTGCGCTGAACGGGACTTCCCTGACGGTGAACGAGGTGGACGGCGCGCGCTTTGGTGTGAATTTCATCCCGCACACGAAAGAGGTTACGACCTGGGGCCGCGTGGCCGTGGGCGACCGGATCAACCTCGAGATCGATACGCTAGCACGCTATGTGGCGCGGCTGGCGGAAGCGTCTTGAGCGCAATCGGCCATAACCGGGGCCCGACGATGGACAAGGGGCGGGGTTGGCGGCGCTATGCCTGGGGCCGGGCGCGGGCCGAGTTGTTGCCCAAGATGCCAATCGAGGTCGTGCGTCGGCGGGTGCGGCGCGCGCGGGAGTTGGGGATCGACTACAAGGCCTATGCCGGAATTCGTGCAGCAACGGGGCGGGATGTGATTGCTCTGCTTTTCTCGGACAATGCGCTGAGGCTTCTGAAGTCGGGCGAAGTGCCCGAAGGGCGGGCCGAGGCGGTGGCGGCGGTTCGAGGTGCCGAGCGCTTGGCACTGGTGCATGCGCCGCATGAGCCGGGCGAGGTCGAAGCGATCAACGTCGCACTGGATCGTGTCGGGCGCGCGCCGGGCTTCACCGCGCGCTGGCGCGATGTGCGTGGGCAGATCCTGCAACTGACCGGGACGCTGCCGGCCGATGGCGTTGTCGTGATCGGCGAGACCTTTCTGGAGCGGGAATGGTGCGAGGCCGCACGCTTGGCCGGATATCTGCCCGCGGATCGCTATTTCGGAACCTGAGTAACGGCGTTTCCCGAAGCCGTGAGCGGTATTGATGGGGCACTTTCGCCTGCGCCGACTAGGGTGCCATTGGGGCGATAACGCGTGCCCTGATTACTCAGTCCCAAGGGGGAGATACCCAATGACGTTTTTTCAAATGATCCGCCGTTCGGCGGCCGGTCTTTTATTGTCTGCCGGTCTGGCAAGCGGCGCATCCGCTGCCATGGTGGACATTACGATCACGAACACTCAAGGGAGCGACGGCCTTTACCTGACGCCGCTTTTGTCGGTGCTGCACGACGGCACTTTCGATCCGTTCGACAGCGGGTCTGCCGCATCCGGTGCGGTCGAGCTTCTGGCCGAAGAAGGCGACGCGAGCGGCGTTCTGGGCGATGCCCTGGCGGCGGGCGCCGCGGCGGGTGTGATCACCGCGCCCGGCGGGTTTGCCGGGGCGCCGGTGATCGATCCGGGTGAAACCGCCTCGATCCGGCTGGACGTGAACCCCGCGAGCCAGCGGTTCCTGTCGTTCATGGCGATGGTCATCCCGTCGAACGACATCTTTATCGGTAACGACAATTCGATGGCCTACGAGGTCTTCGATGCCTTGGGTCAATTCACAGGGTTGGGGCCGATCAGCATCTATACCGACGATGCCTGGGATGCGGGAACCGAGGTGAACAACGGTCTGGGCGCGCCCTTCAACATGGCCGGTGGGGTGGCGACGGATGTGGACGGGCTGATCACGCCTGCCTCTGACCGGTTGTTCTTCCTTGCTGGTCAGGAAACGGCCGCCGGGTCCACCGTGAGCTTGCCGAGCGGTCGCAACCTGCTGGCGACGATCGAGGTCAGCCAGGTGCCACTGCCCGCGGGCTTCCCGCTGTTGCTCGTGGGCCTTGGAGCGTTCGCCTATTTGCGCCGCAGCCGCGCCTGATTGGCTGGCTCGTGCACAGGCTCTGCGCGGCTCTGTCGCGCGGAGCCGCCTGATTGTTCTCTGGCGTTCCGCTCAGCCATCGGGTAAGCCCGCCGTCGCAACGTAGTCTGCCGCGGAACTTTGCCCCCATGTCATTCGAGACACCCGGACCTGTCGAGGAAAACTGGCGCGACGCGATTTCGTCCATCGAGGAGATAATCGAGGATGCGCGCAATGGCCGGATGTTCATTCTGGTCGATCACGAAGACCGTGAAAACGAAGGCGATCTGGTAATCCCGGCGCAGATGGCGACGCCCGAGGCGATCAACTTCATGGCGACCCACGGGCGCGGGCTGATCTGCCTGTCCCTGACGGGCGAGCGCTGCGATGCGCTTGGGCTGCCGTTGATGGCATCACAAAACTCGTCGCGGCACGAGACAGCGTTCACGGTCTCGATCGAGGCGCGCGAAGGCGTGTCGACCGGCATCAGCGCGCACGACAGGGCGCGGACGGTGGCAGTGGCCATCGACCATCAGAAATCCGCGGCCGATATCGCGACCCCGGGCCATGTCTTTCCGCTGCGCGCACGCGACGGCGGCGTTCTGGTCCGCGCGGGCCATACCGAAGCGGCAATAGACGTTTCGCGGCTGGCCGGGTTGTCGCCCTCGGGCGTGATCTGCGAGATCATGAACGAAGATGGCAGCATGAGCCGATTGCCCGATCTGGTGGCCTTTGCGCAATTGCACGGGCTGAAGATCGGCACGATCAGCGATCTGATCGCCTATCGCCGCCGTCACGACAATCTTGTGGCTGTGTCGCGCGAGGAAACGGTGCGGTCGGAGTTCGGTGGCACTTGGGAAATGCGCGTCTTTTCGGACACCGCCCATGGCGATGAACATATCGCGCTGGTCAAGGGTGATATCACCACGGCCGAGCCGGTTCTGGTGCGGATGCATGCGATGGACCCGATGCTGGACGTGATCGGGCTGGGACCCGACGGGCGACGGAACGAGTTCGGTGACGCGATGCAGGTGATCGCCAAGGAAGGCCGGGGCGCCCTCGTGCTTTTGCGGGATACGACGATGAAGCTGACGAGCGGGGACAGCGCCTCGCCGCAGACGCTGCGGCAGTATGGGCTTGGCGCGCAGATCTTGTCGTCGCTTGGCATCAGTGACATGGTTTTGCTGACGAATTCGCCGAAGCCTAAGGTCGTGGGGCTGGACGCCTATGGGCTGAACATCGTCGGCACGCGGAAGATCTCGGAGTTGGGCTGATGGCAGGGGCCTCGCATTATACACTGCCAGTCCCCGACCTGCCGGGCGCGAAGCTGCTGATCGTCGTCGCGCCGTATTACAGGGACATCGCTGACGATCTGGTCGCAGGCGCTTGCGCCGTGATCGAAGACGCAGGCGCCGTGGCGGAGGTGATCGAGGTTCCCGGGGCGCTGGAAGTGCCCACCGCCATCGGGCTTGCGCATCGGTCGGCGCGGTATGACGGGTTCGTCGCTTTGGGTTGCGTTATTCGCGGCGAAACAACGCATTACGAGACGGTTTGCAACGACTCGAGCCGCGCCATTCAGCTTCTGGGGCTGGAAGGTGTGTGTATCGGCAACGGCATTCTGACGGTCGAGGATTACGAACAAGCCGCCGTCCGCGCCGCGCCGGACGAACAGAACAAGGGCGGCGGGGCGGCGGCGGCTGCGCTGCATCTGATCGCGCTCAAACGGCGTTTCGCATGACCGATGCCCGGCAGATGAAAAGCGCGGCGCGGCTTTATGCGGTGCAGGCGCTTTTCCAGATGGAGGCGTCGGATCAGAGTGCAGATGCCATTCAGCGCGAGTTCGAGGATCACCGCTTCGGGGCGGAATGGCAGGGCGACACGCTGGCCGAGGGGAATGTCGATCTCTTTCGAAAATTGATTGACGATACAGTGACTTGGCAGGCGAAGATCGATCAGATGACGGATCGTGCGCTGGCCGAGACCTGGCCCATCAACCGGATCGACCCGACGCTGCGCGCGCTTTTTCGCGCGGCTGGCGCTGAACTGATCGAGGGCGAGGCGCCGCCCAAGGTGGTCATCACCGAATACGTCGACATCGCCAAGGCGTTCTTTCCTGAAGGCCGCGAGCCGAAGTTCGTGAACGCGGTGCTGGACCACATGGCCCGAGAAGCCAAACCGAGCGATTTTGAGACATAAGTCACCGGAATTGCCAGTAGTCGCAATCTTTCTGCCACATTTCAGCGAGACGTTTTGCCAATACATGCAAAACTTGGAGCATATGTGCTCATGGCCTCTGCACCATCCAGATCTGACGCTTTCGCCGAGCGTCTTGAACGCATCGAAGCCCGCGGTGAAGCGCGTGCGGCGGCATCGATGCCTGTGGAAGAGCCTCCGATCGAGGTCGCAATGTCCGAACCGGCGCCCGAGCCCACGCCAGAGCCGGTAGATCACCAGGTGATGCCACTTGCCGGTGAGTCGGGCGCGGCCCGGATCAGTCCGGTGCGCATCGGGCTTATCCTTCTGACGCTGCTTGGAATTTTCAGCATGGGCGCAGTGTCCATCCTGAACTATGCCGAAAATCTGGAACCCGAGCCTGTCATGCCCGTCGTGGTGCGCCGCTAGCCTTCAGCAGTTCGGCACGTTGACGGCCAGCCCGCCAAGGGCGGTTTCCTTGTACTTCGCGCTCATGTCCTCGCCCGTCTGACGCATCGTTTCAATCGCTGCATCCAGTGGCACGAAATGCGTGCCGTCGCCTCTGAGCGCGAGGGAGGCGGCTGACACGGCTTTGATCGCGCCCAGACCGTTTCTTTCGATGCAGGGCACCTGCACCAGCCCGTTGACCGGATCGCAGGTCATGCCCAGGTGATGTTCGAGCGCGATTTCGGCAGCGTTTTCGATCTGTTCTGGTGTTCCGCCCAGAACGGCGGCCAGGCCAGCCGCCGCCATGGCGCTGGCCGAACCGACCTCGGCCTGGCAGCCGCATTCGGCCCCGCTGATGGAGGCATTGAACTTGACCAGCCCGGCAATGGCCGCCGCAGTCAGCAGGAACTCGGGGATGCGGGCCTCGGTGGCGCCGGGGACATGGTCCAGCCAATAGCGAAGGGTGGCTGGAACGACGCCCGCCGCGCCGTTTGTTGGCGCGGTGACGACCTGACCGCCTGCGGCGTTTTCCTCGTTCACTGCCATGGCATAGACGCTGATCCAGTCGTTGACGACGTGGGGCGCCGTCAGGTTGCGCCCGCGCTCGGCCAGGAGCGCTGCGTGGATGCCAGCCGCCCGGCGTTTCACGCCAAGCCCGCCGGGCAGCGCGCCTTCGGTCTGAAGGCCCCGGTCGATGCAGGCTGTCATGGTGGACCAGAGTTGTTGAAGCCCGGTTTCGAGCGCCTGTGGCGCGCGGCGCGTCAGTTCGTTCGCGCGTTTGAGGTCGGCAATGCTCAGGCCGGTTTTCTGCGCCATTTCAAGCATTTCAGCGGCGGTCTTGAATGGGTATGGCACGGGTGCGCCGCTGTCCGTCTGAGCGCTCTTTGCCAATTCGGCGTCTGTCAGGACGAAGCCACCACCGATGGAGTAATAGGTTTCCTGCACCAGCACATCGCCTTGGGCGTCGAATGCGTAAAGCACCATGCCGTTTGCGTGGCCGGGCAGTGGGTCGCCATAGTCGAAGACGATATCCGATTTGGGCCGGAAGGTGAGGGTGCCAAGACCTTCCGGCACAACCTCACAGGTGGCATGAAGCGCGTCGAGGGCGTCTTTTGCGGCTTCCGCGTCGTAGGTTTCGGGTGTGAAGCCCGCCAAGCCCAACATGACCGCGCGGTCTGTGGCATGGCCGACGCCTGTGAACGCCAGGCTTCCGTGCAACCGCGCGCCGAGGCCCGAGGGACGGAAAGCGGAACGGCGGAGAAGCTCGAGAAAGCGGGCAGCCGCCAGCATCGGCCCCATAGTATGGGACGATGACGGACCGATGCCGATCTTGAACATGTCGAAGACGCTGAGGAACATGGGGAGACATTAGAATGTGGGCCGTCGGCGACAATCGCGAAAACGGCGCTCGTTGCCGCGAAATCGTCACGAAAGCATCGCGATTTGGCACGTGCGCATGGAGTAATCACGGGCAAAAGCAGAAGAGGCACAGCATGGCACTTTTGGATGATGTTTCGGTTAACCTGGCGCGGCAGGCGCTGGAGTTGATTGTTTTTACAGGGGACGAGACGATCGAACGGCGGATCGCGGATGAGATCGGGGCGTCGTCGCCGACGTTGCAGGAGAATTACCTGACGGCCATGCGCATTCTAAAAGCGGAACGCCGGGGCCTTCTGCTGCTGGAGAAGTACAGGGCAGGGGATGACATCCCCGTCGCGCAGATTTCGTCCCAGCCGCAGGATGACGGCGGGCACTGAGTTCGTCTTCAGGTTTTGCGCCGCCTCACGGCGTCGCGCGAGGAGCGCACCTGCGGTGCGCCCAAGGGACTCCGCCCCCGCGCGTCGCCCTCAGGCGGCGCAAGCCCTGTTCAGAAGCCTTGTCCCAGCCAGACCAGAAGCACGCCAAGGGCGACCGCGCCAAGGCCGAACAGACGGCGCGTCTCGAGCGGGATTTCTTCGAGCATGCGAATGATCTCTTCCAGACGGCCCGGCAAAAGCGCCAGGACCAGGCCCTCGAAAACGAGGACCAGGCCCAGGCCGAGTAGGATCAATTCCATCGTGCTAGTTGGCGGTCAGCCCGGACATGCCGGCCCCGTCCAGGAACTCGAAGAACTCGCTGTCAGGCGTGATGACCAGTGTCGAGTTCTGACCCTGAATAGCGCGTTCATACGCCGCGAGCGAACGGTAGAAACGGAAGAAGTCTTCGTCCGCGCCATAGGCTTCGGCAAAGATGCGGTTCCGCTCGGCGTCCGCCTCACCCCGCACAATCTCGGCTTCCCGATTGGCGTCCGAGACGAGTTCCACCACCGTCCGGTCGGCTTGCGCGCGAACGCGTTGTGCGGCTTCTTCGCCGCGGGCGCGTTCATCGGTCGCTTCGCGTTCACGCTCGGCGCGCATCCGGTCGAAGGTGGCGGCCAGGTTCTGTTCCGGCAGGTTGGTTTGCTTCAGGCGCACGTCGACCACATCAAGGCCCAGCGACGCCGCTTCGGCATCGGCTTGCGCCCGGATGCGGTTCATCAGAACTGCCCGTTCGGCCGACAGGATGGTGTTCGAGGTCACGCCTTCCGAACCCAGGACGGCGCGAATTTCGTCGATCAGGATCGAGGCCAGCCGGTCTTCGGCGAAGCGCACGCCGCCCGGACCAACCGCTTGACGGAACTGGATGATTTCCTCTTCCGTATCGCCGACCCGGTAACGTGCGAAGGCGTCGACCACGAGGCGCCGGTCATCCGACGGCGTGATCTCGATTGCCGGCGTATCCAGCGAAAGGATCCGCCCGTCGTAGCGCACCACTTCCTGAATGAAGGGGATCTTGAACCCCAATCCCGGTTCGGTCTTGACCTGCTTTATCTGGCCGAACTGCAGCACGAGCGCCTTTTCGCGTTCGTCCACGATGAAGATCGACGAGAGCGCGCCAAAGACGGCGACGACCAGGACGATCAATCCAATGCTTCCGCGTCCCATATCAGTTGCCTCCTTGTGCTGGCGTGCGACGAAGCTCGTTCAGCGGCAGGTAGGGCACGACGCCCTGTCCGCCCGATCCGCTGGCGCTTTCGTCAAGAATGATCTTGTCGACATCGCCAAGGACCTTTTCGAGCGTCTCGATGTAAAGACGGCGGCGGGTCACCTCGGGCGCCTGCTGATATTCGGCCAAAACGGCCGAGAAGCGGCTGGCCTCACCCTGGGCTTCGTTCACAACGCGGGCGCGGTAGGATTCCGATTGCTCAAGGATCTGCGCCGCTTCACCACGGGCGCCTGCAAGCACGCGGTTGGCGTAGGCGTCGGCCTGGCGTTCCAGCCGGTCGCGCTCCTGTTCGGCGGCCTGCACGTCGCGGAAAGCGTCGATCACCTCGCGCGGCGGGTCGGCCTTGTTGAGGTTGACCCGGACGATGTTGATGCCGGACTGATAGCTGTTCAGCGTCTCCTGGATCAATTCCTCGGCGCGCTGCGCGGTCGCCGCCCGGTCGCGGTTCAGCAGCGGCGCAAGCGAACTGCCGGCAACGATCTCGCGCATGGCCGATTCCGACACGGCGCGCACGGTTTCGGGGCCGTCGCGCAGGTTGAAGAGGAAGTCTGCAGCATTCGAGATGTTCCAGACCACCTGGAAGTCGATGTCGACGATGTTTTCGTCCGTCGTCAGCATCAGCCCGTCGCCGCCCGAGGAGCCGGACCGCCCGATGCCGATGTCTTCGGATTGTTCGCGGGTTACGGGGATGACTTCATAGGTCACGACCGGCCAGGGCGCGAAGTTCAGACCGGGATTGCCGATCGAGGAGAACTCGCCGAGGAACAGTTCCACCGACTGTTCTTCCGGTCGCACGGTGTAGAAGGAATTAAATGCCCAAAGAGCCAGCGCGATCAGAACGCCGATACCAAGCGTTCCGCGCGTCAGCCGGGGGCCGTCGCCACCGCCGTCGCCGCCGGTGCGCCCGCCCTTGCCGCCCATGAGCACTTTCAACTGCTCCTGGCCCTTCTTCATGATCTCGTCGATTTCGGGGATCTGCGGGCCGTCCTGACTGGGGCGACCAGGGCGTCTGTCGTCGCCTCCACCGCGGTTGCCGCCACCGCCGCCCCAGGGGCCGCCGTTGTTATTGGACATGGGTTGTTGAGTCCTTTTCAAGCATTTCAGTTCTCTCAGGCTGCTAACTGTAGCCTCGCGCGCGGGTTTTCAAGCAGTTCGCACCGGTTCGCGCATCGTCACCAGTTCTTCGGACATGGTGGGATGCACGGCGACGGTGCGGTCGAAATCCTCTTTTGTGAGCCCCGCCTTTACGGCAATTCCCACCATTTGAATAAGCTCTCCAGCGCCGTCTGCGACGATTTGGCATCCCAGAACACGCCTGCTGGCCTTCGAGACGACGAGTTTCATCAGGACGCGGTTGGGACGTTCGGCAAATGCGGTGCGCATCGGGCGGAAGGAGGTGCAGTAGATCTCGACCTCTTCCTTTTCGCGGGCCTGTTCTTCGGTCAGGCCGACGGTGCCCAGTTCGGGCTGGGTGAAGACGGCAGAGGCCACGTTTTCGTGATCGACCGCAGTCGGGTTGTTATTAAAG